>NZ_CYTY01000029.1:0-4348 GCF_001298995.1 Achromobacter sp. 2789STDY5608615 | reverse complement strand
CAGGACTTTGGATTCGAAACGGGCGGCTGACATGCCGCGATTGTACGACGGCGGCCGCGGCCGCCGTCGCCCTTCAGCGGGCGCGCCCCGGCCGGGGCCGGCGCGCGCCACCCTCCCGCCGGATCAGGCGCCGGCCAGGATGATTTCCTTTTCCTTGGGCACCACCAGCGCGGTCATTTCCTTGCGGTAGCGGTTCAGGTCCTTGACCGTCTCGAAGCTGCGGTCCATCAGCTTGGACAGGATGTGCAGGATGCGCGTGGCGACCTTCTGTTCCCAGACGCCGTCGAAGCGGATCTGGCTGTCCAGCCAGTGTTCCAGCCAGCCCGGCTCGGGCAGGCGCGACTGCACCGTATCGTTGGGGAACAGGTCCTTGTTGACGTGCAGGTTGGTCGGGTGCAGCGCCTGCTGGGTGCGGCCGGCCGAGGCCATCAGCACGCCGATCTTGGAGAACGCCAGGCGCGCCTGCACGCTGGTGTCCTCGCCGCGGTTGTGCAGCGCGCGGCGCATGTACTGCAGGTAGGCGCCGGCATGGCGGGCCTCGTCCTGCGCCACGGTCTTGTAGATGGACTTGATGACCGGCTCGGTGTGCCATTCGGCGGCGCGGCGGTACCAGTGGTTCAGGCGCACCTCGCCGCAGAAGTGCAGCATCAGCGTTTCCAGCTCGGGCGCGACGTCGAATTCGAAGCGCACGTTGTGCAGTTCTTCCTCGGTGGGCACCAGGTCGGGACGGAAGCGGCGCAGGTACTCGATCAGCACCAGGGAATGCTTCTGTTCTTCGAAGAACCACACCGACATGAACGCGCAGAAATCGCTGTCGCCGCGATTGTCGCGCAGGAACATCTCGGTGGCCGGCAATGCGGCCCATTCGGTGATGGCGTTCATCTTGATCGTGTGCGCCTGCTCGTCCGAGAGCTTGCTGCGATCGAAGTCGCCCCAGGGAATATCGTGCGCCATGTTCCAGCGCACCGCTTCCATGGTCTTGAAGAGTTCAGGATAAAGCATGTTCTGCCCTTGTTTTCGTCCCGCTGTGGGGCTATAGAAATTAATGAATGGCGCACGCGCTTGCCGGCGTGACGCTGCATTGGCCGCCGCAGCGCTATTTTTCGCCGTCTCCCGCGAAGCTATGATGACCGTTTCATGAATGAAACATGACAGGAGGATCGCCCTTACACCATCGCGCCGCCTATCGGGTCAATGCCCACAACGCCACCCCGATACCCAGGGCCAGCACGCCAACCAGCGCCGCGATCAGCCGGTTGCTCTGCTGCTGGGCCCGCCGCAACTGCACCATCTCGGCCAGCAGCGCCGGCGAGAGGTTCGGGCGGTTCAGATGGTCGTGGACCAGCCTGGGAAGCGCCGGCAGCATTTGCGACCACTGCGCGGCTTCTTTTTCCAGGCTCTGCCGCAGGCCCTTGAACCCGACGCGCTGACGCATCCAGCGTTCCAGGTAGGGCTTGGCGGTCTTCCAGAGATCCAGGTTGGGGTCGAGCTGCCGCCCCAGGCCTTCGACGTTCAGCAACGTCTTCTGCAGCAGCACCAGCTGCGGCTGGATCTCCACATTGAACCGGCGCGAGGTCTGGAACAGGCGCAACAGCACCTGGCCCAGCGAAATCTCGGACAACGGCCGGTCAAAATAGGGTTCGCAGACGGCGCGCACCGCGCCCTCCAGCTCTTCCTCGCGCGTATCCGGCGGCACCCAGCCGGACTCGATGTGCAACTGCGCCACGCGGCGGTAGTCGCGGTGGAAGAAGGCCAGGAAGTTCTGCGCCAGGTAGTTCTTGTCGAATTCCGACAGCGAGCCGACGATGCCGAAGTCCAGGGCGATGTAGCTGCCCAGCGTCTCGGGCCGGTCGGACACGTAGATGTTGCCCGGGTGCATGTCGGCGTGGAAGAAGCCGTCGGTGAACACCTGGGTGAAGAAGATCTCGACGCCGGTGCGCGCCAGGGTCGGGATGTCGATGCCGGCGGCGCGCATGCGCTCGACCTGGCCCACCGGCACGCCGTACATGCGCTGCATGGTGAAGACCGTGGACGCGGTGTATTCCCAGATGACCTCGGGCACCATCAGCATGTCGCCGCGGCCGGATTCCGGGCCGAAGTTGCGGCGCAGCTGGCTGCAGTTGGAGGCCTCGCGCACCAGGTCGAGCTCGTCGTGCAGGTACTTGTCGAACTCGGCCACCACCTCGCGCGGCTTGAGCCGGCGGCCATCGGCGCCCAGGCGCTCGATGATGCGGGCCACGATCTTGAGCAGCGACAGGTCTTTCTCGATGATGCTGAGCATGCCCGGGCGCAGCACCTTGACCGCCACCTCGCGGCCGTCGTGCAGCACCGCGAAGTGCACCTGCGCGATGGAGGCCGACGCCACCGGGTCGACCTGGAACTGCGCGAACAGCTTTTCGGGCGGCGCGCCCAGCGCGGCCTCGATGCAGGCGGCGGCCTGGGCCGACGGGAACGGCGGCACGCGGTCCTGCAGCAGCGCCAGCTCGTTGGCGATGTCGGCGGGGATCAGGTCGCGGCGGGTGGACAGCACCTGGCCGAACTTCACGAAGATCGGGCCCAGCGACTCCAGCGCCAGGCGCAGCCGCAGGCCGCGCGGCTTGCGCGGCCGGGTGCCCAGGCGGATGACGCGCAGCAGGCAGGTCGCCAGCGGATGGTTCAGGCTGGACAGCACCAGCTCGTCCAGACCGTAGCGCAGCGAAACCAGGATGATGCGAAGCAGGCGCAGCAAAGGGAACATGGGTCAGGCGCCTCGCTTGGCGGCGGCCGTGGCCAGTCGGGATTGCAGGGCGGCGGCCGAGCGCGCCAGCGCGTCGGCGCGGGCGTTCAACTCGGCCAGGTCCAGGCGCCACTGCTCCAGCGCCGGGCGGCCCAGCAGCATGCCGCTTTCCTCGGCCAGGTATTCGGACACATTCTCGGCCATGCGCTGGCCGGCCTGGCGCGCGCCGCCGGCGGCCGCGCGCAGCCCGCCGGCGATGCGCAGCGCGGGAATGTCGCCCACCAGCCGGGCCAGGCTGTCTTCCGGGTCCCAGCGCAGTTGCTTGGACAGGTCGGCCACCACCTGCGCCAGCGCGGCGTCGCCGGAAATGTGCGTGGCCTCGGCGAAGTCGGGCGCCTCGCCACCCGCGCCCAGGCGCGGCAGCGGCAGCTTCTCGGGCGCCACCGTCAGGGTCACGTCGGGCACCACCGCCGCATCGGCCTGGGACGCCAGGCCCTCGCTGTCGATGGTCAGGCCCAGGGTGAAGCCGCCCAGCGCGAAACGCACGGTCTTGCCGGCGTGGCGGGCCAGGCGTTCGCGCGCCCAGTCTTCACGCTTCAACAGGGTGTTGAGCGCGCCGACGGCCAGCCGTGCAGGAGTGGGCAGAAACGAAAAAGGCAACATGACGGTCCGCGGCCCCGCGAAACGGGGATGACGAAGTTGATGGGTAAATCGGGAGTGTAACGGGTTGGATGGGGGTGTGTTCCGGACAGTCTGGACGCGGTTTGCGCCCGCGCATGGAAAAACCGGCCCTGAGGGGCCGGTTGTGGCGGACGGCCGCAAGGCCGCCGCGATAGCAGGGGGATGGCGCCAGCCGGATCAGCTGGCGAATTCCACCGGGATCTGCTGGATGCCGGCCAGCAGCCAGCCGCCGTTGGCGGGCTTGAACAGGTTCCAGACTTCCTCGAAGCGGAAGGCTTCGGCGCCCGGCGCCTCGCGCAGCATGCCCGAGAAGCGCACGCTGGCCAGGTGGCCGTCGGACACCGTCTCGATGCCCAGCAGCTCGGCGTTCAACAGCACCACTTCGGTCTTGTTGGGGGCCGCGCCGCGCTCGGTCAGTTGCGGCTTGAGCTCGGTGATGAGGTCGTCGGTCAGGTAGTCGCGCAGGCGGTCGGTGCTGCCGCTGTCCCACACGGCCTGGATGCGCACGAACTGGTCCTTGGCCTGCTTCAGGAAGTTGGGCGTATCGAAATCACCCGGCACGAACCAGTTGTTGTCGTCGCCCGCCTTGGGCATCGCGGCAACCGGCTCCGCGGCGGCCACGGCAGCGATCGGCGCGGCCGCCGGCGTGGCCGGCTTCAGCGTTTCACGCCACATGGGCTGCTGCTGCGGCTCGCCAGGCGCGCTGTTGGCGCCGCCAAAGGCGCCCTGGGTGGCCGGACGCGGCGCGGCGCCACGCAGGCGGCGGATGATGAACATCACGGCGAACACGACCACGGCGATCAGCAGCGCGGACGACAGGAACTCGGCGAAGGCGCCCGACAGGCCCATGCTCGAGAGCAGGGCGGCGATGCCCAGGCCGGCGGCGATGCCGGCGATCGGGCCGAGCCAGCGCGACGCGCCGCTCTTGGCGGCCGCGCCCGCGGCGCCGGC
>NZ_CYTY01000028.1:90626-95210 GCF_001298995.1 Achromobacter sp. 2789STDY5608615 | reverse complement strand
TATGAGTTAGGTTTTACCTAACAGCTATATTCGTTCTTTAACAATCTGGAAGAAGCACAACGAAATGTACTTATCAAGTACTCGACGCAAGTCGATGAAGATAAGTACGGGTTGTGATTGCATTAATTTTGTTCCAAGTTCTCAAGACTGGGGTGAATAACCTCAGACTGCTTTGAAACTTATGAACGGCACAAACGCTAATACTCAGGTCCTATAGCCTACAGCGTTATAGGATCAAGCGACTAAGTGCATATGGTGGATGCCTTGGCGATCACAGGCGATGAAGGACGTAGTAGCCTGCGAAAAGCTGCGGGGAGCTGGCAAACAAGCTTTGATCCGCAGATGTCCGAATGGGGAAACCCACTCCGCAAGGAGTATCCCTGACTGAATACATAGGTCAGTGGAAGCGAACCGGGTGAACTGAAACATCTCAGTAGCTCGAGGAAAAGAAATCAACCGAGATTCCGAAAGTAGTGGCGAGCGAAATCGGAAGAGCCTTTACGTTTTAGCATGCAAGATAGTCGAACGGAATGGAAAGTCCGGCCGTAGCAGGTGATAGCCCTGTAGACGAAATTTTGTGTGTGGAACTAAGCGTAAGAAAAGTAGGGCGGGACACGTGAAATCCTGTTTGAAGATGGGGGGACCATCCTCCAAGGCTAAATACTCGTGATCGACCGATAGTGAACCAGTACCGTGAGGGAAAGGCGAAAAGAACCCCGGAAGGGGAGTGAAATAGATCCTGAAACCGTATGCATACAAACAGTAGGAGCCTCCTTGTGGGGTGACTGCGTACCTTTTGTATAATGGGTCAGCGACTTACATTCAGTGGCAAGGTTAACCGAATAGGGAAGCCGTAGCGAAAGCGAGTCCGAATAGGGCGATTCAGTCGCTGGGTGTAGACCCGAAACCAGATGATCTATCCATGGCCAGGTTGAAGGCACGGTAACACGTGCTGGAGGACCGAACCCACTAATGTTGAAAAATTAGGGGATGAGCTGTGGATAGGGGTGAAAGGCTAAACAAATCTGGAAATAGCTGGTTCTCTCCGAAAACTATTTAGGTAGTGCCTCAAGTATTACTGCGGGGGGTAGAGCACTGTTATAGCTAGGGGGTCATGGCGACTTACCAAACTATGGCAAACTCCGAATACCCGCAAGTACAGCTTGGGAGACAGAGCACCGGGTGCTAACGTCCGGACTCAAGAGGGAAACAACCCAGACCGCCAGCTAAGGTCCCAAATTATCGCTAAGTGGGAAACGAAGTGGGAAGGCATAGACAGTCAGGAGGTTGGCTTAGAAGCAGCCATCCTTTAAAGAAAGCGTAATAGCTCACTGATCGAGTCGTCCTGCGCGGAAGATGTAACGGGGCTAAGCGATAAACCGAAGCTGCGGGTGTGCACTTTTAGTGCACGCGGTAGGAGAGCGTTCTGTAAGCCTGCGAAGGTGGCTTGTAAAGGCTGCTGGAGGTATCAGAAGTGCGAATGCTGACATGAGTAGCGATAAAGGGGGTGAAAAGCCCCCTCGCCGTAAGTCCAAGGTTTCCTGCGCAACGTTCATCGGCGCAGGGTGAGTCGGCCCCTAAGGCGAGGCAGAGATGCGTAGCTGATGGGAAGCTGGTTAATATTCCAGCACCGTCGTACAGTGCGATGGGGGGACGGATCGCGGAAGATCATCAGGGTGTTGGATGTCCCTGTTGACGTATCGAAGATGGCGCTTAGGCAAATCCGGGCGCGTAAATCAAGGGTACGGCACGAGCGAGCATTGCTTGCGAAGTGATTGGAAGTGGTTCCAAGAAAAGCCTCTAAGCTTCAGCTGTACGAGACCGTACCGCAAACCGACACAGGTGGACGGGATGAATATTCCAAGGCGCTTGAGAGAACTCAGGAGAAGGAACTCGGCAAATTGATACCGTAACTTCGGGAGAAGGTATACCCCGGTAGTGTGAAGCGCCTGCGCGCTTAGCATGATGGGGTCGCAGAGAATCGGTGGCTGCGACTGTTTATTAAAAACACAGCACTCTGCAAAGACGAAAGTCGACGTATAGGGTGTGACGCCTGCCCGGTGCCGGAAGGTTAAGTGATGGGGTGCAAGCTCTTGATCGAAGCCCCGGTAAACGGCGGCCGTAACTATAACGGTCCTAAGGTAGCGAAATTCCTTGTCGGGTAAGTTCCGACCTGCACGAATGGCGTAACGATGGCCACACTGTCTCCTCCTGAGACTCAGCGAAGTTGAAGTGTTTGTGATGATGCAATCTACCCGCGGCTAGACGGGAAGACCCCATGAACCTTTACTGTAGCTTTGCATTGGACTGTGAACCGGCCTGTGTAGGATAGGTGGGAGGCTTTGAAGCGTGGTCGCTAGATCACGTGGAGCCATCCTTGAAATACCACCCTGGTTTGTTTGCGGTTCTAACCTTGGTCCGTTATCCGGATCGGGGACAGTGCATGGTGGGCAGTTTGACTGGGGCGGTCTCCTCCCAAAGTGTAACGGAGGAGTTCGAAGGTACGCTAGGTACGGTCGGAAATCGTGCTGATAGTGCAATGGCATAAGCGTGCTTGACTGTGAGACTGACAAGTCGAACAGGTGCGAAAGCAGGACATAGTGATCCGGTGGTTCTGAATGGAAGGGCCATCGCTCAACGGATAAAAGGTACTCTGGGGATAACAGGCTGATACCGCCCAAGAGTTCATATCGACGGCGGTGTTTGGCACCTCGATGTCGGCTCATCTCATCCTGGGGCTGTAGCCGGTCCCAAGGGTATGGCTGTTCGCCATTTAAAGAGGTACGTGAGCTGGGTTTAAAACGTCGTGAGACAGTTTGGTCCCTATCTGCCGTGGGCGTTGGATACTTGACGGAGCCTGCTCCTAGTACGAGAGGACCGGAGTGGACGTACCTCTGGTGTACCGGTTGTCATGCCAATGGCATTGCCGGGTAGCTAAGTACGGAAGAGATAACCGCTGAAGGCATCTAAGCGGGAAACTCGTCTGAAGATTAGGTATCCCGGGGACTTGATCCCCCTAAAGAGTCGTTCGAGACCAGGACGTTGATAGGTCGGGTGTGGAAGCGCAGTAATGCGTTAAGCTAACCGATACTAATTGCTCGTGAGGCTTGATCCTATAACACTGATGGTTATGACCTGGTGATATAGCGTTCCAAGTGTCGTTCAATACAAAATCTGGCTGCCCCGTCAGCAGCCAGCCAACACCAATTACACCCACTGTGCGGGATCATCGAGCTAGACTCTGATCCCCACACGTTGCGCTTCTTCCAAGATTGGAGCGGTTGTCCCCAAAGACAATCTCTCAACCAGTTACGCCTGACGACCATAGCAAGGTGGTACCACTCCTTCCCATCCCGAACAGGACAGTGAAACGCCTTTGCGCCGATGATAGTGGACGGACGTCTGTGAAAGTAGGTCATCGTCAGGCTTTTATTCCGCAAAACCCCATAGGCTCTCGCCTGTGGGGTTTTGTCTTTGTGAAAAGCCCGTTTATGCGCGCGGCATGATTATTGAGCCAGGCTCTGATCGTCCGTCGCGCACGAAGCTGGCCATGCAGTACCCAGGATTGGAGCGCTCGCCATTGTGGCGGGAGGCTCGGCAGGTTAAGCCTGATACCCATAGCAAGGTGGTACCACTCCTTCCCATCCCGAACAGGACAGTGAAACGCCTTCGCGCCGATGATAGTGGACGGACGTCTGTGAAAGTAGGTCAGTATCAGGCAGTTATTCGAAAAGAAAACCCCGCAGGCTGACGCCTGCGGGGTTTTTTCTTTGGCGCGAAACGCCGACTGAGGCGATTCTCATGGCGTTGGCCGCATGGGCCGCGCCACCCTTTGCTCCCGCCTCGTTGCCGGCATCAGCCCGGCTGGCGTTGCGGTGCGTCGGGCAGCTGGCGCCGCAGCGCGGCGAAGAACAGTTCGGACTGCAGGCGTTCGCTCTGGATCTGTTCCGCGACCTTCGAGGCGATTCTCGGGTCCACCGGCGCCATGGGTCGGCCGGTGGACTGCGCCAGCACCTGGGCGGTACAGGCGCGCTCGAGGAAGAACAGGTCATCGTAGGCGTAGTCGAGGCGCTCGCCGCAGACCACCACGCCGTGATTACCGAGAAAAGCGATATCGGCGCCTTGCATGGCGTGGGCGATGCGTTCGCCTTCGCTGGCATCCAGGGCCAGGCCGTTGTAGTCCCCATCGACGGCGATGCGGCCGTGAAAGCGCATGGCATTCTGGGATAGCGTGGTATCCAGCGTCCGGTCGGCCGTCAACGTCAGGGCCGTGGCGTACGGCATGTGGGTGTGCAGCACACAGGCCTTGCCGGCGATGCGGTGGATCGCGGCGTGGATGAACATGGCGGTGGGCTCGACTTCGTGGCGTCCCGCGAGTTTCTGGCCCTGGGCGTCGACCAGCACGATGTCGTCGGCCTGGACTTCGTTCCACATCAGGCCGCGAGGGTTCAGCAGGAAATGATCGGTATCGCCGGGCAGCGCCACGCTGAAGTGGTTGCAGACGCCTTCGCCGAGTCCGTGCGCAGCGGCCGCGCGCAGGGCCAGCGCCAGGTCTGCGCGCAGGGAGGCGACGCGGTCCGCATG
>NZ_CYTY01000028.1:81099-90365 GCF_001298995.1 Achromobacter sp. 2789STDY5608615 | reverse complement strand
CAGACGCAGCGGAAGCCGATGTCGCGCGCGGCGGCGTGGTCCAGATGCGGACTGGCGCAGATGTGCACGACCTCGTCGGGGGTGACGCCCAGGCTGTCGTGGGCGTGGGCAAAGATGCGCCGCGACGGCTTGTAGGCGCCGGCCTGCTCGGCAGTGATGACGCGGTCGATGTGGCCGCCCAGCTGCGCCACGTTGCCGGCGATGATGGCGTCATCGGTGTTGGAGATGATGCACAGGCGGAATCCGGCGCGTTTCAGCCTGGCCAGGGTGTCGACCACCTCGGGAAATGGCGGCATGGCCGAGATGCTGCCTGTCAGCAGCTCGGCGTCCTGCGGCCGGTAGGCCAGGTCGAGGTCGCGCATGGTGAGCCGCAGCGATTCGCGGGTGACGTCGACAAAGTGCATATGGGGCGGCGTGCGCTCCAGGCGGTGTTCGTGTTCGTCGTAGACATGCAGGAATTGCGCCGGCGTCGGCGTGTGCTGGCGCGCTTCGCCCGCGGCCAGGATCCGCGCGACGGCGGCCTGCAGGCCTTCATCCCATTGGATCAGGGTGCCGTAGCAGTCGAACGTGAGCCATTGCGGGCGGGGGAGATGGTCCAGGGGCATGGGGATTCCTTTGTGGCGCCGTTGGAGATGAAGCCAGCTTAGGATCTGGCCTGGTGAGTTGTAAAATTAATAATCAAACTCAAGTCAGTGGAATAATGAATATCGTTGGGACTCGGTTCCTGATCCGTTTGGCGCGGGATCGATTCGGACGGGCAAGCCGTGCGTCCCGGCTCATTCCCGGGCATGGCGTCCGGCCCAACTCACCCCATACCGCGCAGCCATCCAGGACACACAATGCTTGATCTCGAATTGTTGAGGACGCTCGTCTGCGTAGTTGATGAAGGCAGCTTCACGCGGGCGGCGGGGCGGGTGCATCGGACGCAATCGACCGTGAGCCAGCAGGTGCGCAAGCTGGAACAGACCGTGGGCAAGACCTTGCTGCTGCGCGACCGGGCCGGCAACCAGGTGCAGGCCACCGAGGATGGCGAGTTGATGCTGGCCTACGCGCGCAAGCTGCTGGCGATGGCGGATGAGGCCGAACTGGTGCTGTCGGCGCCGCGGCGGATGCAGGCGATCCGATTGGGCATTCCGGAGGACTTCGATGTGTCGCGGCTGACGGCGCTGCTGGCCGGCTTCGCCGCCAGCCATCCGGAAATCCGTCTTGAAACCGGCAGCGGCATGAGCACCGACCTGAAGGCGGGGCTGGCCTCGGGTGAGCTGGATCTGGCGCTGATCAAGCGTGAGCCGGGTGATGGTCCGTGTCTGGCGTCGTGGCTCGAACGGCTGGCATGGGTGGGGGACAAGGCCCTGCTGCGGGGCTCGGAACCCGTGCCGCTGGTGCTCTTTCCGCAGGGCTGCATTTATCGCAAACGCATGATCTACGCGCTGGAAAGCGCCGGACGGCCTTGGCGCGCCGCGTATCACAGCCAGAGTTTGGCGGGGGTGCAGGCGGCCGTGGCGGCGGGCTTGGGCATTTCGTTGCTGCCGGCGTTCGCCTGCCTGCCGGAGCACGGGATACTCGGCGCGGCGCAGGGGCTGGCGCCGGCGCCGCGCACTGAACTGGCGATCGTGGGCGCAGCGCGCGCCACGGCCGGCGGCGCGGTGGCGAACCTGATCGCGGTGTTGAAGCGGGCGGTGGGCGAGGACGCTGATCCGCCGCGTCGCCAGCTGGCGTCAGCTTAGGTCGCCGTCCACGTAGTACCAGCGTCCGCCTTCGCGCACGAAACGGCTGACTTCGTGCATCCGGCTGGCGCGGCCGGCCAGGCGGCTGCGCGCGACGAATTCGACGGTGGCGTGATCGGCATCCTGGTCGCGGGCCTGTTTGACCGTCAGGCCCAGCCATTTCAAGCCGGGTGGATTGGGTTCGAGCGAGGCGGGGCGGGTGCTGGGATGCCAGGTGTCGAGCAGGTAGGCGAGCCTGTCCAGCACGAAGGCGCTGTAGCGCGAGCGCATCAGGTCTTGCGCGGTGGGGGCCTGCAAGGCCTGCGGGCCCTGGTGCCAGCGGCCGCAGCAGGCGGCGTAGGGCTTGGCCGTGCCGCAGGGACAGGCAATCGGGTCTGGCGTGGTCACGGTGGCAATCAGGCGAGCAGGTCGTTGTATTCGGGATGGCGGCGCATGTAGACGTCGGCGTAGGAGCACTGCGGGCGCACCTTCCAGCCCTGCGCGCGGGCCGTGTCCAGCGCGACGCGGGTCAGTTCGGCGGCGATGCCGCGGCCGCCGACCTGGCTGGGCGCGCCGGTGTGCGTGATGGTCATGACGCCGTCGCGCAGATGGTAGTCGAGCACGCACAGCACGCCGTCGACAGTGGCGGTGTAGCGCGAGCGCTCGGTATCGTGGATGACGGAAACCATGGGGCATTCCTGCGTGAGTGAGCGGGGAGCGCCTGCGTGGCAGGCTATCGACATAGGATACCAGCGGCGGCTGGCGGCCCGGGTCAGCGTTGCAGGATCTTCAGCAGCGCCGTCAGCTGCGCATCGCGGGTCTCGACCAGGTCGGCGATGCTGCGCGCACCGGCCTCGGCATTGACGCCGTCGATCAGGCGGCGTTGCAGTTCCGGCGTGACTTCGGGCGAGCCGAGATCGTCCCACCAGGTCTGCACCGGTCCCAGCAGGTGGTCCATGAAGTTGGCCAGGCCGCCCGCGCCGCCGCCGAGGTTGAAGGTCATGTGCGGGCCGAACAGGGCCCAGCGCAGGCCGGGGCCTTGCGACACGGCGGCGTCGATGTCGGCCACGCTGGCGACGTTGTCGGCGGCCAGGTGGATCGCTTCTCGCCACAGGGCGGCCTGCAGGCGGTTGGCGATGTGGCCCGGAACTTCCTTGTTCAGGCGGATCGGGTGCTTGCCCAGCTGGCGATAGAAGGCGATGCAGCGTTCGATGGTGGCGTCCGAGGTCTGCTTGCCGCCCACCACTTCCACCAGCGGGATCAGGTGCGGCGGATTGAACGGGTGGCCGATGACGAAGCGCGCGGCGTGCTGGCACCGCGCCTGCAGCCGGCTCATGATGAGTCCGGAGGAACTGGAGGCGACGATCGCGTGGGGCGCGAGCAGCGCGTCCATGCGCGCGAACAGGTCGGTCTTGAAGTCTTCGCGTTCGGGCGCGTTTTCCTGCACGAAGTCGACGCCTTGCAGCGCGGCGGCCAGGTCGGGCTCGAAGCGCAGGGTATCGGGCGTCGCGCCGGCGGCGACGCGTCCGAGTTCCGTCAGCACGGGCCAGGCGGCGGCAACGCGCGCGCGCGTCAGCGGCTCGGCGTCGGCGGCGGGATCGCAGACCACGACGTCGAGTCCGTGCGCGAGGAACAACGCGGCCCAGCTGGCGCCGATGGTGCCGGCGCCGACGATGGCGACGCGGTTGATGGCGGGGAAAGCGGACGAGTCGGTCATGCGGCGCTCCGGAGGATGTCGATGGGAAGGCCCATTGTGAAGCAAAGCGGGCAGGGTTGCCACGCATGGGGGGGCGGCGGGCAAGATAGCGGCGTGCGCATCTTCGATGTCTTGCTGGAGGGGTTCATGGATTCGTCACGATCCGCCGGGAGGCGGCCGGTGCCTTACTTTTGCCAATGGGAGTCGGCGCACCTGGCGGGCGCGATCATCCGCAAGGAACTCCGGCTCGAGGACGACCCGGCATGGCCCGCGTCGGGCGCGCGCGACGTGACGGAATATGCGCGCTGGGCCAGCCATGTCTGCGGCATGGCCTGCCTGAAGATGGTGCTGGCGGCCGAGACCGGGCTGGTCCATCCGACCCTGGAGCTGGCGCGCCGCAGTCTGCCGTACGGCGCCTACACGGAAGACGCCGAGGGTCACATCAAGGGAATGATCTACGCGCCGTTCGTGCGCTTCGTGGCCGAGCAATTCGGACTGCAGGCGCAAGTGCGCGTGGATGTGCGCGCGGACGAACTACCCGCGGTGATGAACGGCGCGGCCTATTTCATGGCGTCGGTGCATCCGTGGATCCGCTGGCCGGAGCGCGAGCCGCCGGCCAGGGGCGGGCACCTGGTGCTGGTGACGCGGGCCACGCCGGGGCATGTGACCTTCCACAATCCTTCCGGCGAGCCCGGCGCGCAGGCCGATGCCTGTGTGCCGATGGCGGCATTCGAGCGCGCGTTCGCCGGGCGTGGCGTCGCGATCCTGCGCGCGGCCTGAGTGGCCTGGCGCGTCAGGCATTGCGGGCGCGGCGCAGATAGCGCCATACCAGCACAGCGGCGGCGAGGTAGCCCGCCGTGATGATGGCGTAGGCGGCGGGCAGGCTGGCGCGCCAGTCCGGCAACAAGTGCAGGATGGTGCCCATCAGCGCGACGCCGACCAGCGCGCCCGACTGGCGGTTGGCGTTCAGCGCGGCGGCCGCGCTGTTGGCATGGTGCTTGCCCGAGACCTGCATCACCACGCTGGTCATCGCGGGCACCGCAATGCCGACGCCCAGGTTGGCCAGCGCCACGATCGCCGCGAACGGCCAGTAGGGCATGTCGGGCGCGAAGCTGAACAGGCCGACCGCGCTCATGGCGGCGGCCAGGGAGATGCCGCCCAGCAACGCGGCCGAGACGTTCCAGCGCGTCGACACGCGGCTCGATAACAGATTGCCGATCGAGAACACGGCCAGCATCGGCACCAGCTGGATGCCGGTCTGCAGCGCGTCGGCGCCGCGCGCATGCTGCAGGAACAGGCTGAGCAGGAACAGTTGGCCGTAGGCCGCGAGATTGATCAGGAAGCCCACGCCGTTGGCCGCCGCGAATTGCGGGGTCTGGAACAGCGCGCGCGGCAGGATGGGTTCGGCGTGGCGCCGTTCGCGGCGCACCAGCGCCAGCGTGGCCGCCGCGCACAAGGCGGCCGCGGCCAGGATGGGCGCCGACGACCAGCCGTAGGCGTTGCCCTGGATCAGCGCGAAACACAGCGCGGACAGCGCCACCACGCCGAGCACGTGGCTCAGCGGGTTGAGCGCGCGCGGACGGCGCGGCGCGGCCTGGATGCGGCGCCTGGCCAGCCACAGACCGGCCAGGCCCAGCGGCAGGTTGATGAGGAAGATGCCGCGCCAGCCGAATTGATGGATCAGCACGCCGCCCAGCAGCGGGCCGGCGGCGCCGGCCACCGCCACGATGGCCGACCAGGCGGCCAGCATGCGGTTGCGCACCTGCTCGTCTTCGTAGGCATGGGTCAGCAGGCTGAGCGAGCTGGGCATGAACAGCGCCGCGCCCAGTCCCTGCATCATGCGGGCGGCGATCAGCAGGTCGCCGCCGGGCGTGATGCCGCACAGCAGCGAGGCCAGCGTGAAGACCCCCAGGCCGGCCAGGTAGATGGTCTTGGCGCCGTAGCGGTCGGCCAGGGCGCCGGCCACGAGCAGCAGCGCGGCGAAGGTCAGCGTGTAGCCGTCGACGATCCACACCAGGTCGGTGAGCGGCACGGTGAACTGTTCCGCGATGCTGGGCAGGGCGACGTTGACGACGGTGACGTCCAGCATCGCCATGACGAAGCCGATGGCCAGGGTGACCAGGGGCAGCAGGCCGGTGACGGCGGGACGCGGGACGGGATCCGCGGGGACGGGGGCGGTGGAGCAGGCGGTGCGCATGACGGGGACTTCCGGGGACGATCCAAGGCGCACAGCTTAGGGTGTTTCCGTGATGCAAAAAATAGGAGAAACTGCGCTATCGTGATGCAAAATTGCATCAGGCAATCGATCCCTGCCTGGATCGTTTTTCGAAGGCATCTGTTTTCATGGATTGGGATAACGCCCGCATTTTCCTGGCGATCTACCGCAACGGCACGCTGCGCGGCGCCGCGGCGCTGTTGCAGATCGACCAGGCCACGGCCGGCCGCCGGCTGGCGGCGCTGGAGACGTCGCTGGACGCCCGCTTGTTCCTGCGCACGCCGTCGGGCTACGTGCCGACCGCCGCGGGCGAGCAGGCCTTCGCCGCCGCCGAGCGCATGGAGCAGGCCGCCGACCAGTTGCAGCGGCAGATGCAGGGGCTGGACCACCGGCTGTCGGGCGTGGTGCGGGTGGCGACGTCGGAGACGGTCGCCAGCTATTTCATCATGGAGGCGGTGCGCCGCCTGCACCGGCAGCACCCCGACATCCGCATCGCGTTGTCGACCTCGATCCAGCTCAGCAACCTGACGCGCCGCGAGGCCGATCTGGCGATCCGCAACGTCAAGCCGGATAACCCCGATCTGATCCACCGTCACCTGGCACGCCGGGATGTCGGCCTGTATGCGTCGAAGTCGTATATCGCCGCGCGCGGCGAGCCGCGCCAGGGCACGGCATTCGCCGGACACACGCTGGTCACCTATCAGCAATCGGTGTTGCCGGGATGGTCGGATACCTTTTGCGGCGAGCCGACGGGCAATGGCCATATCGCGATGGAATTGAACTCGGGCCTGATGATCATCGAGGCGGTGGCGGCGGGGCTGGGCATCGGCGAATTGCCGGTCCACATGGCGCCGCAGTATCCCGATCTGGTGCGCATCTGGCCACACCGCAGTGAACCCTATGACCTGTGGCTAGTGATGCACGGCGACCTGAACCGCACGGCGCGGGTGCGGGCGGTGGCGGACGCCATCGTCGAGGTGTTCGAAGAGAATTGAGGCGCGGGCCTCGTGGCAAACCGCGGCTTGTGGCGGCGGGCCCGCGGCGCTAAGGTTGATCCTCCGACGGCGCGCAGGCGCGCCGGCTGTGTCCCATGACCTGAACGAGGAGTGCCGCGTGTCCGATCTTTGGCGTTTGTCCGCAGTTGAGCTTGCCGCCCGTATCCGCCGGCGCGACGTATCCGCGGTCGAGGCCGCGCAAAGCGCGCTGGGGCGCCTGGAGGCGGTGAATCCCCGCATCAACGCCGTGGTTGATCATCGCGCCGACGACGCGCTGGCGCAGGCCGCCCGGGTCGACGCGGCGCTGGCGCGCGGCGAGGATCCTGGCGCGCTGGCGGGCGTGCCGGTGACGGTCAAGGTGAACGTGGACCAGGCGGGCTTCGCCACCACCAACGGCGTGACGCTGCAGAAGGATGTGATCGCCACCGTCGACAATCCGGTGGTGGCCAACCTGCGCAAGGCCGGCGCGGTGATCGTCGGACGCACCAACACGCCGGCGTTTTCGTTGCGCTGGTTCACCGGCAACCTGCTGCACGGCAATACCTTGAACCCTCGCGATCCGGCCCTGACGCCCGGCGGATCCTCCGGCGGCGCGGCGTCGGCGGTGGCGGCCGGCATCGGCCATCTGGCGCACGGCACCGATATCGCCGGCTCCATCCGCTACCCCGCCTATGCTTGCGGCGTGCACGGCCTGCGGCCGTCGCTGGGCCGCGTGCCGGCCTACAACGCGGCCCTGCCCGAGCGCACCATCGGCGGCCAGATCACGGCGGTGTCGGGGCCGCTGGGCCGCAGCATCGCCGATCTGCGGCTGGGCCTGGCGGCGATGGCCGCGCCGGATCCGCGCGACCCGTGGTGGGTGCCGGCGCCGTTGGAAGGCCCCGCCGCGCCGCGTCGCGCGGCGCTGTGCCTGAACCCGGATGGCATGGAGACCGAGCCCGCGGTGGTCAAGGCCTTGCAGGATGCCGCCCGGCGCCTGAGCGAGGCCGGCTGGTCGGTGGATACGGTCGATGCCCTGCCGCCATTGCGCGAAGCCGCCGACCTGCAGATCCGCATGTGGATGGCCGATGGCTACGAGGGCATGGTCGAGGCCGCGCGCAAGGAGGGCGACCGTGGCGCGTTGACGGCGCTGGAAGGCCAGCGCGAGCATGTCGCCGGCATGGACCTGGCGAAATTCTCGGCGGTGCTGACGCGCCGCGCCACGCTGACGCGCCTGTGGGAGCTGTTCCTGGCGGATTATCCGGTGCTGCTGCTGCCGGTGTCGGCGGAGCTGCCGTTCGCGGACAACCTGGATCTGCAGGGCGAGGCTGCCTACCGCCGCGTGTGGCGCGCGCAGATGACACAGATCGGGTTGCCCTTCATGGGCCTGCCGGGTTTGACGGTGGCGATGGGCAGCGCGGGCGGCAGCCCCGTCGGCGTGCAGGTGGTGGCCGGGCGTTATCGCGAAGACCTGTGCCTGGCGGCCGGCGAGGTGATCGAAGCGGCAGGGCCCGCGGTCGAGATCGCGGAGCCGGTCGCGCGCTAGGCGCGGCGCGGTCGATCGTCCGGGCGCGCCGGGGAGCCGGTTCGTGTCCCGGGCCGCGCGGCCGCCTGGCCCGGAGTCAGGCGGCGCCCGAGCGCCATTCGGATCGCAGCAGCCCCATCATGCCGGTGTCCCAGCGCGCCTCGCCGGCGCGGGTGGACGAGCGGCGCACGCCTTCGAGCGTGAAGCCCAGCGCCTGGTAGGTGCGGATCGCGGGCGTATTGAACATGTAGACGTTCAGTTCCAGGCGCTCGATGCCGGGCGTGCGGAAGGCTTCGTCGATCATCAGCGCCACCATCGGCCGCGCCAGGCCCTGGCCGCGCACGTCGGGCGCGATGGCGACACGGCCCAGGCGGGCATTGCCGTCGCGCCATTCGTAGGCCAGTTGGGCGTGGCCCACCGGCGTGTCGTCGCGGCAGGCCATCCAGCAGCGCCGCGAGGGCGGTTGCGACTGGCCTTCGCGCAGCATGGCGTCCATGTCGGCCGCGGTCAGCGGATGCGACACATGCGAACCGCCCCATTGCACGACTTCGGGCAGGCTGGTGAACCAGCTGGCGAGCAGGGGATAGTCAGCGGTCGAGAAGGGGCGCAGGGTCAGCATAGTCAGCGAAAGCTGAAGCGTACCTTCAGGATGCCGAGATCGCCGTAGGCGAGTTCGACGTCGCGGTTGGCGGGCACGTCCAGGTAGCCGGCGTACGAGCCGGTGATGACGTGCTGGCCGGCGGTCAGGCCCAGGCCCTGCTCGCGCAGGAAATTGGCGAGCCAATACAGGCCGGCCTTGGCGTGGCCGTTGGGATGGATGCCGGCGTGCTGCTCGACCTCGGCGCCGTCGACCGATAGCGTGATGGCCATGTTGGCGGGAGCGGCGTCCGGCGAGGCGATGCGCGGCCCCAGCACCAGGCCGGCATTGAACATGTGGTCGGCCAGCAGCTCGGGCAGGCTGGCGTGCTCGGGCGCGGCGTAGCGGCAGCCCAGCACTTCCAGCGCCAGCCGCGCGCCGGTGATGGCGGCGTCGATCTCGGCGTGGCTGTACGGTTCGTCGCGCGCGGGCAGGTCGTGCGCCAGCTCGAAGGCGATCTCGGGTTCGACGCGGACCACGGGCGAGGTCGCCGGCAGCGTGCCGGCCAGCGCCACG
>NZ_CYTY01000028.1:62440-80795 GCF_001298995.1 Achromobacter sp. 2789STDY5608615 | reverse complement strand
GAACAGCAGGGTCCACAGCACGATCATGGCGATCAGGCCGAGCCAGCAGGAGCCCCAGAAACCGACGATCGGCCATTTCAGGGCCAGCGGCGTCTTCTTGGGATCGACGTGGCCCAGCAGGTCATTGGCATTGCCGATGAGCCAGAAACGGGTGCCGGGGAACATCAGGCGGAAGAAATAATCCAGCATGATGGCGGCCTTGATCGCCAGCGGATAGCGCTCGAAGGGGCGGTGCTGCAGATAGGGATGCTTGAGCGCGGCGTTGATCTGCTTGCTCTTGACGAAGAACAGCACCAGGCCGCTCAGCGAGCAGGTGATGAAGCACAGCACGAAAAGGCTGAAGGCCATGGCCATGGCGGGTGAATGCATGGAAATCCCGGTAACGCGCGGCGCGGCCGCGAACAGAGGGTTGTAGGAAAGGGCGGTCAGCCGCGGGTCTGGCCTTCGCCGGTCAGCACCCACTTGAGCGTGGTCAGGCCTTCCAGGCCGACCGGGCCGCGGGCGTGCAGGCGGTTGGTGGAGATGCCGATTTCAGCGCCCAGGCCGTATTCGAAGCCGTCCGCGAAGCAGGTCGGCAGGTTGACGTAGACCGAGCTGGAATCGACTTCGCGCTGGAAGCGCTGGGCCGACGACAGGTCTTCGGTGACGATCGCGTCGGTGTGGCCGGAGCCCCAGCGGGCGATGTGCTCGATGGCGTCGTCGAGCGAGTCGACGATGCGGATCGCCAGGATCGGGCCGAGGTATTCGGTACCCCAGTCTTCCTCGGTGGCCGGCTTGGCGTGCGGCAGCAGCGCCAGCGTGCGCGGGCAGCCGCGCAGTTCGACGCCGTGTTCGGTCAGCGCGGCTGCCAGGCGCGGCAGGATCGAGACGGCCGCCACGGCGTCCACCAGCAGCGTCTCCATGGCGCCGCAGATGCCGTAGCGGTAGGTCTTGGCGTTGAAGGCGATGGCATGGGCCTTGTCCGGATCGGCGGCCGCGTCGATGTAGATGTGGCAGTTGCCGTCCAGGTGCTTGATCAGCGGCACGCGGGCTTCCTGCGACAGGCGCGCGATCAGGCCCTTGCCGCCGCGCGGCACGATGACGTCGATGTGCTCGGTCATGGTGATGAGCTTGCCGACCGCGGCGCGGTCGGCCGTGGCCACGACCTGCACCGCGTCCTGCGGCAGGCCGGCGGCCGCCAGGCCCTGCTGCACGATGCGGCCCAGCGCCACGTTCGAGTGCAGCGCTTCGCTGCCGCCGCGCAGGATGGCGGCATTGCCGGACTTCAGGCACAGCGCCGCCGCGTCGATGGTGACGTTGGGGCGCGACTCGTAGATGATGCCGATGACGCCGAGCGGCACGCGCATCTGCGCCACGCGCATGCCGTTGGGGCGCACGCTGGTGGCGGTGACGCTGCCGATCGGGTCGGGCAGGGCGGCGATCTGGCGCAGGCCCTCGGCCATGTGCGCCAGCGTCTTTTCCGACAGGGTCAGGCGGTCGAGCAGGGCCGGCTCCAGGCCGTTGGCGCGGGCGGCGGCGACGTCCTTGGCATTGGCGGCGAGCAGGTCGGCCTGGTTGGCGGCGAGCGCCTCGGCCATGGCCAGCAGGGCCTGGTTCTTGGCGGCGCTGTTGGCGCGCATCATGGCGCGCGAAGCCCGGCGCGCGTTGTCGCCCAGGGTCAGCATGGCTTGTTCGATGGAGGACGAGGACATGGCGGCGTCGATCATGGTGAGGGGGCGGCCAGGGCGCCGCGTGCGATAGGGATAGTTTATCCGGCCGGGGGCCGGGAGGATTAGGAGGCGGCCGGGGCCGCCTTCACGGTCGGTTGCCGGCGGCGGCGACGCGCAGAGCCAGGCGGGTCATTTCTTCCCAGGGGTCGGACAGCCGGCCCGGGACGGACAGCCCCTTGATGAGGCGGTCCACTTCGTGCGCATGCTGCACCGCGGCGGGCCAGACGTCGGGACGGACCCGGCCCAGCGCCTGCAGCGCCAGGCGTTCGTGCGCGCCGAAAATGCGCAGGCGGCGCATCAGGCCATTGGCGTCCTGGCCCAGGCTGCGGGCCTCGGCCACGCGCGCCAGCAGGCGGATTTCCTCGCCCACCGCCCACAGCACCAGCGGCAGGGCTTCGCCCTCGGCGCGCAGGCCGTCGATCATGCGGATGGTGCGGGCGATGTCGCCGGCCAGCATGGCGTCGCGCAGGCCGAACACGTCGTAGCGCGCGACGTTGAGCACGGCGCGCTCGACGTCTTCGGCCGCCAACTGGCCTTCGGGGTAGAGCAGGCCCAGTTTCTGGATTTCCTGGTGCGCGGCCAGCAGGTTGCCTTCGACCTTGTCGGCCATCCATTGCAGGGTGGCGTTGTCGGCGCGCTGGTTCTGGCGCGCCAGGCGCTGGCCGACCCAGGCGGGCAGGCGGCCGCGTTCGACGCTGGCGATGTCGACCATCATGCCGCCACGCGCCAGGGCCTGCATCCAGCGGCCTTCACGGGTGGCCTTGTCCAGGCGCGGCAGCGACACCAGGATCAGCGTGTCGGGGTTGTCGGCCTGCTTTTCAGCCTGCTCGGCCAGGCGCGCGAGCGTGTCGGCGCCGGGCTTGCCGGGCTTGCCCGTGGGGATCTTGAGTTCGAGAATGCGGCGGTCGCCGAACAGCGACACGCTCTGGGTGGCGGCGATCACCGCGCTCCAGTCGCTGCGCGCATCCATCACCATCGACAGGCGCTCGGTGTAGCCCGCCGCGCGTCCGGCGGCGCGCAGCGCGTCGACCGCCTCGGTCACCAGGAGAGGCTCGTCGCCGGACACCGTGTACAGCGGCGCCAGGCGGTTGCCCGCCCGCTGCAGGTGGTCGGCCAGGCGATCCGCGTCCAGGGCTTGTGCCATCGGTCAGCGCAGGTTGGCCGGGTCGGTGGTGGACGGGGTCTGCCACGGCGCCGGGGTGCTGCGCGGCGTCGGCGCAGTCGGATCGTACAGCGGCGTTTCGCCGTCTTCGCCGCGCTGCTCGCGGTTCTCGAACGCCTTGCGCACTTCAGGCGCGGTCATGCGGCGCAGCAGGCGCGAGACCAGGTCGCGCTGCATGGCGATGTACAGCGTTTCGATCTGGCCTTGCTTGGCCTGGACGATCTGGTCGTCGTACGGCATTTCGCGGTAGATCGACAGGGTCGTGTCCGGGATCAGGGCGCGGCCCTTGGCGTCGATCAGGCGGAAGGTGTAGTTGATGCCCAGTTCGTATTCCTCGACACGGCCCTGGGCGTTCAGCGACACCTCGCGCAATGCGCGCGTATTGGAGACCTCTTGCAGGATCGCCTGCGCGTCCTTCGGCGAAGTCACCAGCTTTGTGTCGGGCGACGCGGCCCGCAGCGCGCGGCGCACGTCGGCGCCGAACTGGGTGTTGTCGGCAATGCCGAGATAGAGCGTATCGAACGGCAGCGGCGTGACGCCGCGCAGCGTGAAGCCGCAAGCGGAGATCAGCATGAACAGCGCCAGGCAGGCGCCGCGCAGCAGCCAGGATTGGCGGGGGGAGTGCGTTTGTTGCCCGGCGAAGTACATGCTTGACCTCATCAGCCTACGACGTTGACCAGTTTGCCCGGAACCACGATGACCCGCTTGGGCGGGCGGCCTTCCAGGTAGCGGGCGACTTCTTCCTGGGCGGCGGCGAGTTTCTCGATGTCTTCCTTGGCGGCCTTGGCGGCGACGCGGATCGAGCCGCGCAGCTTGCCGTTGACCTGCAGCATCAGTTCGATTTCGTCCGCCACCAGCGCGGCCTCGTCGACGTGCGGCCAGGGCGCGTCGAGCAGGTCGCCCAGCTCGTTCGCGTAACCGAGGTCGCGCCACAGGTGCCAGGTGATGTGCGGCACCACCGGGTACAGCACGCGCAGCAGCACGCCCAGCGTTTCGGCGTAGGCGGCGTCGGCGTGCGCGCCTTCCGGCAGCTTGGCGTCGTCGATGGCGTTGAGCATCTTCATGCACGCGGACACGACGGTGTTGTACTGGATGCGCTGGTAGTCGTAGTCGGCCTGCTTGAGCAGGTTGTAGACCTCGCGGCGCAGATCTTTGACCGCGGCGGGCGCGCCGCTCCAGTCGGCGCCGGCGGCCAGGCCGCGGGCGATCGTGTCGCGCTGCGCGTAGCTGATGGACCACAGGCGGCGCAGGAAGCGGTTCGAGCCTTCGACGCCGGAATCGGACCATTCGAGGGTCTGCTCGGGCGGGCTGGCGAACATGACGAACAGGCGGGCCGTGTCGGCGCCCAGCGTGTCGATCAGCGATTGCGGATCGACGCCGTTGTTCTTGGACTTGGACATCGTGCCCACGCCGCCGTAGGTCACGTCGGAACCGTCGGACTTGAGCTTGGCGCCGGTGATGGCGCCGCGCGCGTCGTAGACGTTCTCGACTTCCTCGGGCCAGAAATACTCGATGCCGCCCTGGGCGTTCTTGCGCGAGTAGATGTGGTTCAGCACCATGCCCTGGCACAGCAGCTTGGTGAAGGGCTCGTCGAAGTTGAGCAGGCCCATGTCGCGCATGACCTTGGTCCAGAAGCGCGCGTACAGCAGGTGCAGGACCGCGTGCTCGATGCCGCCGATGTACTGGTCCATCGGCATCCAGTAGTCATTGCGCGCGTCGACCATGGCGTTGTTGTTGCCCGGCGAGGTGTAGCGCATGAAGTACCAGGACGAGTCCACGAAGGTGTCCATCGTGTCCGTCTCGCGGCGCGCCGGCTTGCCGCAGCTGGGGCAGGCGCACGACAGGAAGGCTTCGTTCTTGGCCAGCGGATTGCCGCTGCCGTCCGGAATCAGGTCGGCCGGCAGCACCACCGGCAGGTCTTTCTCGGGGACCGGCACCGGGCCGCAGTCCGGGCAGTGGATGATGGGGATCGGGGTGCCCCAGTAGCGCTGGCGCGAGATGCCCCAGTCGCGCAGGCGCCAGGTGGTCTGCTTTTCGCCCAGGCCTTGCGCGCCCAGGTCGGCGGCGATGGCGTCCACGGCTTCCTTGTGAGACAGGCCGTCGTACTTGCCCGAGTTGATGGTGCGGCCGCTCTGCTTGTCGCCGTACCATTCCTGCCAGGCGTCGGTGGAATAGGCCTTGCCGGCCACGTCCACGACCTGGCGGATCGGCAGGTCGTATTTCCTGGCGAAGGCGAAGTCGCGCTCGTCGTGGGCGGGCACGCCCATCACGGCGCCGTCGCCGTAGGTCATCAGCACGTAGTTGCCGACCCAGACCTCGACCTGGTCGCCGGTGACCGGGTGCGTCACGAACAGGCCGGTGGGCAGGCCTTCCTTTTCACGCGTGGCCAGTTCGGCCTCGGTGGTGCCGCCCAGCTTGCACTGTTCGATGAAGGCGGCCAGCGCCGGGTTCGACTGCGCGGCGTGGGTGGCCAGGGGGTGTTCCGGCGCCACGGCGCAGAAGGTCACGCCCATGATGGTGTCGGCGCGGGTGGTGAAGACGTACAGCTTGCCGTCCTGGATCAGCTGGCCGTCCTGGCCGGCGATCTGGTGCGGGAAGGCGAAGCGCAGGCCTTCGGACTTGCCGATCCAGTTTTCCTGCATCAGGCGCACGCGCTCGGGCCAGCCGGGCAGATCGTTCTGCACCGCGCCCAGCAGTTCGTCGGCGTAATCGGTGATGCGCAGGTAGTAGCCGGGGATCTCGCGTTTTTCGACCGGAGCGCCCGAGCGCCAGCCGCGGCCGTCGATGACCTGTTCGTTGGCCAGCACGGTCTGGTCGACCGGGTCCCAGTTCACCACCTGGGTCTTGCGGTAGGCGACGCCCTTTTCGAGCATCTTCAGGAACAGCCACTGGTTCCACTTGTAGTACTCGGGATCGCAGGCGCACATTTCGCGCGACCAGTCGATCGCCAGGCCCATCGCCTTCATCTGCTTCTTCATGTAGGCGATGTTGTCGTAGGTCCACTTGGCCGGCGGCACCTTGGACTTGATGGCGGCGTTCTCGGCCGGCATGCCGAAGGCGTCCCAGCCCATCGGCATCAGCACGTTGTAGCCCCGCATGCGCAGCTGGCGCGCCATCATGTCGTTGATGGTGTAGTTGCGCACGTGGCCCATGTGCAGCTTGCCGCTGGGATAGGGCAGCATCGAGCAGGCGTAGAACTTCGGCTTCTCGGAGCCGTCCGGGTTCTTCGCGTGTTCATGGACCAGATAGGCGTCGCGGGCCTGCCAGTCTTGGTGGGCGGCCGCTTCGACGGTAGTGGGGAGGTAACGTTCCTGCATGGGCTCGTGCGCGATGGCGAAAAATGGGTGAGCCGCCCCCGCGCGCCAGGCGCGGGGGCGGCCAAAACCCCTGATTATAGGAGGTGCTAGGCGCGGATAGGGGACGGGGCGATTTCCGGGATGCGGGCACTGGCCCCCAGCATGCCGTAAGCCAGGGTTATGGCCCCCAGAACCGCGCCCGCGGTGACCACGCCGGGCCAGCCGTAATGGGAGTAAAGCCAGGACGATACCAGCGATCCGGTCGCCCCGCCGATGAAGTAGCTGGTCATGTAACCGGCCGTCAGGCGGCTGCGGGCCTCGGGCCGGGTGCGGTAGAGCGAGCTGGTATTGGTGACATGGACGCCCTGGATCGCCAGGTCCTGGATCAGGATGCCGACCAGCAGCGCGATGACCGAGGCCTGGCCGAAGGCCATCAGCCCCCAGGAAGCCAGCAGCAGCAAGAGGCCGATGCGGGTGGCCTGGTTGCCCAGGCCGCGGTCGGCCAGGCGGCCGAAGCGGTTGGCGGCATAGGCGCCAGCGGCGCCGGCCAGCCCGAACAGGCCGATGGTGGTGTTGTTGAAGCCGTAGTCCGGTCCCGACAGCAGGAAGGTCAGCGGCGTCCACAGCATGCTGAAGGCGGCGAACAGCAGGCCGCCCAGCAGCGAACGGCCGCGCAGCAGCGGTTCCTCGGCGAACAGGCGGAAGATCGAGCCGAGCAGGCGCGGGTAGCTCATGGCGGCCTGGCTCTTGTGGCGCGGCAGCACCTTCCAGAGCGCGGCGGACATGGCCAGCATCAGGATCGCGGCGACCCAGTAGACGGTGCGCCAGCTGCCCAGGTCGGCCAGCACGCCGGCCGCGGTGCGGGCCAGCAGGATGCCCAGCAACAGGCCGCTCATGACGGTGCCGACCGCCTTGCCGCGCTCGTGCGGCGCCGCCAGGGTGGCCGCGAACGGCACCAGCACCTGCGCCACCACCGACAGCATGCCGGTCACCGCGGTGCCCAGCATCAGCATCTGGATGTTGCGGGCGAAGGCCGATACCAGCAGGCCGCCGGACGACAGCAGGGTCATCAGCACGATCAGGCCGCGGCGCTCGAACAGGTCGCCCAGCGGCACCAGCAGGATCAGGCCGAGCGCGTAGCTCAGCTGCGCGATCATGACGATGCTGCCCGCGGTGGCGTTGGACAGCGTGAACTGCTGGCTGATGGTGTGCAGCAGCGGCTGCGCGTAATAGTTGCTGGCGACCGCCAGGCCGGTGGCCACGGACATCAGCAGGATGACGGGCGCGGTGAGCGGGGCGGGTTGGGCGGGAGCGGCGTTCATGTGAGGCGGGGAGTCGGGAGTGGCGGGGGAAGGGCTCAGGCGGCGATGCCGCCGGGCGTTTCCTGGTCGTGCGGGATCAGCAGTTTCTTCAGCAGGCCGGCCATCTGGCGGCGTTCGGCGGCATTGAGGGGGGCGAGCAGCGCTTCGAGTTCGCGCAGGTAATCCTTGAGGACCTGCTTGATGACGCGCAGGCCTTCAGCGGTCAGCGCCACGATGACGCCGCGGCGATCGTCGGGGTTCGGCGTGCGCGCCAGCAGGCCGGCCTGTTCCAGGCGGTCCAGCCGGTTGGTCATGGCGCCCGAGGTCAGCAGCAGCGCCGCGACCAGCTTCTGCGGATTCATGGCGTGCGGCGCGCCGGTGCGGTACAGCGTGGCGAGCACGTCGAATTCGCCCTGATGCAGGTTGTGGCGCTTGAATGCCTGGCCGACGTCGCGCGCGGCGAAGGCGTGGAAGCGGAACACGCGGCTGAGGACGCTCATCGGCGAGATGTCCAGGTTGGGGCATTCCTGCTCCCACTGCGACAGCACCAGGTCGACCAGATCGTTCATGATGTTTTTATATAAAGTATCTTTACGTGAAGATAAATTCTAGCAGGCCGGCCTGGGATCATGCAAGGCGCGCCCGCCGGCCGGCGCGGACCGCGCCAGGAAGCGCGGGCGCGCAAAAAAGAAAGGGCCCGCCCCTTGCGGGGCAGGCCCTTTCCGGCTTGACCGGATAACCGTGCGGAATTACTGCGCGGCGTCCTTCAGCTTCTTGAGCGGGCGAACCTTCACCTTGACCGAAGCCGGCTTGGCGGGGAACCAGCGCTCTTCACCGGTGAACGGATCCTTGCCGAAGCGCTTGGCCTTGGCGGGAACCTTCTGCACGGCAACCTTGAACAGGCCGGGCAGCGTGAATTCGCCAGCGCCCTTCTTGTCCACGGAGCTCAGCACCGAGGTTTCCAGGCTGGCCAGGACGGCCTTGACCGACTTGGCTTCGACGCCGGACTGCTCGACGATGTAGGCGATCAGCTGGGTCTTGTTCAGAGCAGCCTTGATAGCCTTGGGGGCGGCAGCGACCTTCTTGGCGGCGACGACCTTCTTGGCTGCGGGCTTCACAGCGGGTTTGGCGGCGGTAGCCTTCTTTGCGGGCGCCTTGGCGGCGGGCTTGGTGACTTTCTTGGCAGGAGCTTTAGCTTTCGTGGCCATGGTCAAAATCCGTATGTTGAGGACATTGGGGCAGCGCGCGCGCCGGGTATCGGCGTTTAGCACTACGCGCCCGATGATAGCGGAAGAGTGGCGGTTGTAGCCGCTTTCGCAAGGCCTTTCGCGCAATCTTTGTTGTTTTCCAGGCAGAAAAACCCCTTCTGCAAGGGGTTCTGCAAAATGCAGTGACAATCACTGCGATTTTTTCAGTGCCGCGAAAGCGCTGCGCAGCGCCGCCGCGCGTCGCGCGAAAGTGCTTTCGCAAGGGACTTTTGAACCATCCGGGGCCGCCGTGTTCCAATGCTTCGCGCCGCGCGTCGGCGGGCGCATGCAGGCGGCCGCGGGCTGCCTGCGCGCGCTGGCCCGCGTGCCATCCTTACCCCGCATGGAAGTGAAGCACCCTATGTTGATGAAGAAGTTGGCGGCGAGCCTGCTCGTTGCGACCGCATGTATGTCAGGCGCCCTGGCGCAATCGATGCCCCAGCCCGACCTGTCCGCCAAGGCCTGGTTGCTGCTGGACGAGACCAGCGGCCAGGTGATCGCCTCGCACGCCGCCACCGCCCGGATCGAGCCTGCCTCGCTGACCAAGATCATGACGGCGTACGTGGTGTTCAGCGCCATCCACAACAAGGAGCTGTCGCCGGACCAGAAGGTGACCATCTCGACACGCGCCTGGAAGGTGCCGCCCGGCAGCTCCAAGATGTTCCTGGAGCCCGGCTCCAAGGTGTCGGTGGATCAGCTGCTGCGCGGTCTGATGATCCAGTCCGGCAATGACGCGGCGATCGCGCTGGCCGAAGCGGTGTCGGGCAGCGTCGAGGCGTTCGTGGCGCGCATGAACGACACCGCCGCGCAACTGGGCCTGCACGGCACGCGCTTCGCCAGTCCCCACGGGCTGCCGGACCCGGGCACGTATTCCACCGTCAGCGACCTGTCGATCCTGGCCACGCGCTTCATCCGCGACTACCCCGAGCTGTACAAGACCTACGATTCGGCCAAGACTTTCACCTACAACAACATTACCCAGCCCAACCGCAACCGGCTGCTGTGGCTCGATCCCAGCGTCGATGGCCTGAAGACCGGCCATACGGAGGCGGCTGGCTACTGCATCGTGGCCACCGCGCACCGGCCCAACGGCCGCGACCAGCGGCGCCTGATCACGGTGGTGGTGGGCACGGCCTCGGACAAGCTGCGCACCCAGGAAAGCCGCGAGTTGCTGGAATGGGGCTTCCAGGGGTTCAATACCATCAAGTTATATGCAAAGGGCCAGGCGGTGGCCACGCCCGAGGTCTGGAAGGGCCAGGCCGACACGCTCAAGGCCGGCTTCGCGCGCGACGCCTACGTCACGGTGCCGGCCGGCGCCAAGGTCGAGCCTGTCTGGGCGCCGCAGGACCCGCTGGTGGCGCCGATCGCGGCCCAGGCCACGGTCGGTTCGCTGCGCGTGATGGTCGATGGCAAGCCGGCCATGCAGTTCCCGGTGGTGGCGCTGGAGCCGGTGGCCGAAGCCGGATTCGCCGGCCGCGCCTGGGATTCCATCCGCCTGTGGTGGCGCGGGCATTCCTGATCTGACGGGAGGGGACATGGCGGTGAGTTTTCCGGGTGGGCCGGCCGCGGCGCCGACCACCGATGATCCCCTCGGGCTGCTGTCGGCCTGTCATGGGCGCATTGCGCGGCAATGCGCCACCTTGCGGCGCCTGGCCGCGCATCTGCCGACACATGGCAGCGACGCCGCCGCCCAGGTCGCGGCGGCGGGCGTCGCGCGCTATTTCCAGACGGCCGCGATCCATCACCACGAGGACGAGGAAGAGGACCTGTTCCCGGCCCTGATCGAGTCCATGGCGGGTTCCGACGCCGTCTGCCTGCATGCGCTGGTCGATGGGTTGATTGCCGATCACGCGCGGCTGGCGGCGCTGTGGGCGCCGTTGCGGCAAATCCTGGACGAGATCGCGGCGGGCCATCCCGCGGTGTTGCCGGCGGCGCAGGTGGAGGCGTTCGCGGCGGCCTATGCCGCGCATATCCAGCGCGAAGAGGACGAGCTGCTGCCGCTGGCCGCGCGCCTGATCGATGATGATGCGCTGGCCGCGATCAGCCGGGCGATGAAGGCGCGGCGCGGCGGCGAGGCCGGCTGAATGTCGTCGCGCGCCGGGCGGCCGCCAGCCGCTTTCTTTTAGTGTTAAATGATCGCAGCCGGGGCAATCCGCGCCGGATCTCGAACCGCCACGCCATGCACCGCAACGCCCGCTTTCGCCGGAAACTGCAGGATCCCGCCTTGATGCACGCCATGTCGGCGCACAATCCGCTGTCCGCCCGGCTGGCGGCCGAAGCCGGATTCGATGCGATCTGGGGCAGCGGCTTCGAACTGTCGGCCAGTTATGCGGTGCCGGACGCCAACATCCTGTCTGCCGGCCTGCACCTGGACATGATGCGCGCCATCGCCGCCACGGTCGACGTGCCGGTCATCGCCGATATCGACACCGGGTTCGGCAACGCCATCAACGTCTCCTACGTCGTGCCGCAATACGAGGCCGCGGGCGTGTCGGCGGTCGTGATGGAAGACAAGACCTTCCCCAAGGACACCAGCCTGCGCGCCGACGGCCGCCAGGAACTGGTGCGCGTCGAGGAATTCCAGGGCAAGATCGAGGCGGCTTGCGCCGCCCGCCGCGATCCCGATTTCTGCGTCATCGCCCGCACCGAGGCCCTGATCGCCGGCCTGGGGCAGGCCGAGGCCCTGGCCCGCGCCGCGGCCTACGAAGCGGCCGGCGCCGACGCCATCCTGATCCATTCCAAACAGGCCACGCCCGACGAGGTGCTGGCCTTCATCGCGGCCTGGTCCGGCGGCGTGCCGCTGGTGCTGGTGCCGACCGCCTATCCGCAACTGCGCGAGCGCGACATCCAGGCGCTGGGCAAGGTGGGCCTGGTGATCTACGGCAATCATGCGATCCGCGCGGCCGTGGGCGCGATGCGCGAGATCTTCGCCCGCATCCGCGCCGAGGGCGGCATCCATGCCGTCGATGCCGGCCTGCCGACGGTGCGCGATATCATCGGCCTGCAGGGCGATGCGGACATGCGCGAGCTGGAACGCAGGTTCCTGCGCTGAGCGCGCGGGAATACCGAAAAAAAGGGCAGGGGAGCGATGGCGGCGGGACGGAAAGCGGGGTTGGCGCGGGTGTTTGGCGATTGGGTGCCGGAAGTCGGCCCCGCGACCCTGCGCGCGGACCTGGCGGCCGGGCTGCTGGGCGCGCTGCTGGTGCTGCCGCAGGGCGTGGCCTTCGCCACGCTGGCCGGGCTGCCGGCGCAGTACGGCCTGTATTCGGCCATCGTGCCCTGTATCGTGGCGGCGCTGTTCGGCTCCAGCCGCCATGTCATGTCCGGCCCCACCAATGCCAATTCGCTGGCGCTGTTCGCCGTGCTGACGCCGCTGGCGGTGGCGGGCAGCCCGGGCTACATCGAGCTGGCGCTGGCGGTGACGGTGCTGGTCGGGCTGATGCAATGGCTGGTGGGCGCGCTGCGGCTGGGCTCGCTGGCGCACTTCATTTCGCCGTCGGCGCTATTTGGCTTCACCAGCGGCGCGGCCCTGCTGATCGCGGTGCATGCGCTCAAGGATGCCCTGGGCCTGCCGGCGCCGGACTCGCATGGCGCCGGCGCCTTGCTGGCCAGCCTGGCTGGCCATTGGGACCAATTGCAGGCGGGCGCGCTGCTGGTGACGGCGGTGACCCTGGCTTCGGCCCTGTTGCTCAAGCGGCTCGACAAGCGCAAGCCCTATATGCTGGCCGGGCTGGCGGCGGGGGCGCTGGCCGCGGCGGCGTTCAACGCGGCGGCGGATCGCTTGGGCGCCACGCCGGTGCCGCTTCTGGGCGACCTGGCGCAGCCGTGGCCGCCCTTCCATGTGCCCAGCGTCGATTGGCGCGCCTTGCCCGATCTGCTCAGCCTGGCGTTCGCGCTGACCATCGTGGCGCTGGCGCAGTCCATTTCCATCGCCAAGGCGGTGGCGACGCGCTCGGGCCAGCGCATCGACGCCAATCGTGAATTCGTCGGGCAGGGCCTGTCCAACGTGGTCGGCGGCTTCTTTTCCTGTTATCTGTCCTGCGGTTCGCTCAACCGCTCCATTCCCAACTACGAGGCGGGCGCGAAGACGCCGCTGGCGGCGGTGTTCTCGGCGTTGCTGCTGATGGCGCTGGTGGCGCTGAGCGGCCCCTTGCTGGCGCGGATCCCGCACGCGGCCATCGCGGGCCTGCTGCTGCTGGTGGCCTGGACCCTGCTGGACGTGCCGCGCTGGCGCCAGCTGATCCGTACCCAGCCCGGGGAAAGCGCGATCGCCGCGGCCACGCTGGCGGCCACCGTGACGATCCGCATGGAGGTCGCGATCCTGCTGGGCACGGTGCTGTCGCTGATGGCGTACCTGCACCGCACCTCGCGGCCGGCGATGCGCACCATGGGCTTCGATTCGCGCGGGCTGGACCGCCGTTTCGTGGTGCTGGCGCAGCAGCCCGAGGCATTGCCGGAATGCCCCCAGCTCAAGCTGCTGCGCATGGAAGGGTCGGTGTATTTCGGCGCCGCCGCGCACGTGGCGCAGCGCCTGCAGGAACTGCGCGAGGGCGCGGCGGCGCCGCGTCATTTGCTGGTGATGGCCAAGAGCATGAATTTCATCGACCTGGCCGGCGCCCAGGTCTGGGAGGACGAGCTGGTGGCGCGCCGCGCCATGGGCGGCGACCTCTATTTCCACCGGCCGCGCCCCGAGGTGCTGGCGATGTGGCGCCGCACCGGCTTCCTGGAGCGGCTGGGCGCGGACCACGTGTTCCCTGACAAGGCGACCGCGCTGCACACGATTTACGCGCGGCTTGACCCGGGCATCTGCGCCGGCTGCCAGGCCAGGGTGTTCTGGGAATGCCAGCCCGAGAGCCCGCAGGCCGGCCACTGAGCCGGTCTCAGCCCGGGGCGTCGGTGCCCAGGTAGGCGGCCTGGACGCGCGCGTCGGCCGCGATCCGGTCCGGCGGGCCTTCGGCCAGCAGGCTGCCGCGCACCAGCACGGCGATGCGGTCGGCATGCTTGAACACCACGTCCAGGCTGTGCTCGGTGAACAGCACCGCCATGCGCTGCGTATCGGCCAGCTCGCGCGTCAGGCGCATGAGCGCATGGCGTTCGTTGGTGGCCATGCCGGCGGTGGGTTCGTCCATCAGCAGCAGCTTAGGCCGGTGCGCCAGCGCCATGGCCAGCTCGACCCGCTTGACGTCGCCGTAGGCCAGCGCGCCGCAGTGCGCGCCGGCCTGGGTGGCCATCCGTACCTGTTGCAGCAGCGCCATGGCTTCGTCGGGGCGGTGCGAGGCGGCGCGGCGCCAGGGGCGCAGCAGCAGGCGGTCGCGCGACAGCAGGGCGGTCTGCACGTTTTCCAGCACCGTCATCGAGCGGAAGGTGGCGGCGGTCTGGAAGGTGCGGCCGACGCCCAGGCGGCAGATCTTGCCGGCCGGCAGGCCCACCAGCTCGCGTCCATCCAGGCGCACGGAGCCGGCGTCGGGCCGCAGCTGGCCGCCCAGCACGTTGAAGCAGGTGGACTTGCCGGCGCCGTTCGGACCGATCAGCGCCAGCATGTGGCCGGCCTCGAGCTGGAACGAGACGTCCGCCAGCGCGTCGATGCCGCCGAACGATTTGCGCAGCCCCTGGACCCGCAGCAAGGCGTCGGCCGTGGTCATGCGCGCCTCCGCGCCCCGCGCGCCGCGGCGCCCGCCAGGCCTGCGGGAAACACCATCACCAGCGCCAGGATGGCGAGCCCCAGCACCGCGTGCCAGTAGTCGGTGCTGCGCGCCGCGGCATCCTGCAGCCAGGTGTAGGCCGCCGCGCCGACCAGCGGGCCGGCCAGCGTCTGCAGGCCTCCCAGCAGCACCATCACCAGGCCGTCCACCGACCGACTCACGCCGAGCACGTCGGGGGCGATGCTGCCTTTGGAGAACGCGTACAGCGATCCGGCCAGGCCCGCGGCCAGCGAGGCGGCCACGAAACCGACCCACTGGATGCGCCGCGTGTCCATGCCCAGCGCCTCGGCCCGCAGGGCCGAATCGCGCGCGCCGCGCAGCGCGTAGCCCAGCGGCGAGAACGCCAGACGCCGCAGCCAGGCGATGCCGAGCGCGCACAGCGCCAGCGTCAGGTAGTAGAACCAGGGCCCCTGCGTCAGCCAGCGCGACGGCCACAGGCCGATCAGGCCGTTGCTGCCGCCGGTGACGTCGTCCCATTGATAGGCCAGCGCCCACAGGATCTGCGCCACCGCCAGGGTCAGCATCGCCAGGTACACGCCGGACAGCCGCACGCAGAACCAGCCGAACACCACGGCGCCGAGTCCGGCGGCCAGCGGCCCGAGCAGCAAGGCGGCTTCCATCGGCAGCGCCGCCAGCTTCAGCAGCAGCGCGGCGCCATAGGCGCCCAGGCCGAACCAGGCGGCGTGGCCGAAGCTGGTCATGCCCGCCAGGCCGGTCAGGAAATGCAGGCTGGCGGCGAACAGGGCGGCGATCAGCACTTCGGTCAGCAGGATGCCCAGATAGGGCCATTGCGCAGCCGCCAGCGGCGCCAGGAGCAGCAGCGCCAGCAACGCACCATAGGCCAGCCGCAGGCGGCGGCCGGCGGGGGCGATGGGCGCCTCGGCCGCCAGCGCGCGCGAGGAGGGCGCCGGCGCCCGGCCCAGCAGGCCCCACGGCCGCGCCACCAGCACCACCGCCATGACGGCGAATTCGGCCAGCAGCGTGAGCTTGGACAGGTTGAACAGCCAGGGGCCGATTTGCACCTGGCCCAGGAAGACGAAGACGGCCTTGACGCAGCAGATCAGCACCGCGGCCAGGAAGGCGCCGGGGATCGAGCCCAGGCCGCCTACTACGACGACCACGAAGGCGCTGGCGATGATCTCCAGGTCGAGCCCGAGCGTGGCGGGCACGCGCGGCGCGGCCAGCGCGCCGCCCAGCCCGGCCAGGAACGCGCCCAGCGTGAAGGCCGAGGTGAACAGCCAGGCCTGGTTGACGCCGAGCGCGGCCAGCATGTCGCGGTTTTCGGCGGCGGCGCGCAGCAGCCGGCCCCAGCGGGTGCGCATCAGCAGCAGCCACAGCAGGCCCAGCACCACCGGGCCGGCCACGATCAGCAGCAGGTCATATTGGGGAAAGCGCCGGCCCAGGATCTCGACCGCGCCCGACAGGCCGGGCGCGCGGGCCGCAAACAGGTCTTCCGGACCCCAGATCGCCAAGGCGGCGTCGCCGATGATGAGCACCAGCGCGAAGGTCGCCAGCAGCTGGAACAGTTCCGGCGCGCGATACAGCCGCTTGAGCACCAGCAGTTCGGCGGCGGCGCCGATCAGGCCGGTGGCCAGCGCCGCCAGCAGCAGGCCGGCCCAGTAACCCGGCCCGTCGCCGAAATAGCGGGTGAAGCTCCAGGCCAGGTAGATCCCCAGCATGTAGAAGGAGCCGTGCGCGAAGTTGACGACACGCGTGACGCCGAAGATCAGCGACAGGCCGGCGGCCACCAGGAACAGCGCGCTGGCGTCCGCCAGGCCGTTGAGCAGCTGCGACAGCAGCCCCGACAGGCTCATCAGTGCGGACGCATCTTGCGCACTTGTTCATCCGGCGGCTGCAGGCGCGCGCCGTCGATGTAGGCGAAGTCCTTCATGATGCCCTTGCCGTCCTCGACCGCGGTGACGCCGATGTAGACGCCCATGGTCGACTGGTGGTCGATCTTGCGGTACTGGATCGGGCCGTAGGGCGTATCCACTTTCAGCCCGGCGAAGGCGTCGACCAGCTTTTCGGTGTCGACTTCGCCGGCAGCCTTCAGGCCCTGGGCGATCGACATCAGCGAGGCGTAGCCGACCACCGAGCCGACCTTGGGCGTCTCGTTGTAGCGCTTGCGGTAGGCCTCGACGAAGGTCTTGTTGGCCGGGGTGTCGATGGCGTACCAGGGGTAGCCGGTGACGATCCAGCCCGACGGCGTGTCGGCGCCCAGCGGTTCCAGGTATTCCGGTTCGCCGGACAGCACCGAGACCACGGCGCGGTTCTCGAACAGGCCGCGGGTGTTGCCCTCGCGCACGAAGCGGGTCAGGTCGGCGGCGAACAGCACGTTGAAGATGGCGTCCGGCTTGGCGTCGGCCAGCGCCTGCACCACCGCGCCGGCGTCGACCTTGCCCAGCGGCACGGCCTGCTCGGCGACGAATTCGACGTCGGACTGGAACGACTTCATCATGGCCTTGAAGGTGGCCACGGCCGATTGTCCGTACTCGTAATTGGGGTAGACGATGGCCCAGCGCTTCTTGCGCAGGGCCAGCGCCTTGGGCGCCAGCGCGGCCACGTGCATCCAGGTGGAGGGGCGCAGGCGCCAGGTATAGCGGTTGCCTTCCTGCCAGGTGATCTTGTCGGTCAGCGGCTCGGCGGCCAGGAAGAACACCTGTTGCTGCTTGGCGAAGTCGGTCAGCGCCAGCCCGGTGTTGGACAGGAAGCCGCCGAACAGCAGGTCGACCTTTTCGCGCGCCAGCAGTTCCTGGGCGGCGCGCACCGAGTCGCCGGGGTTGCCGTTGTCGTCGCGCGAGATCACCTCGAGCTTGCGGCCGAGTACGCCGCCGGCGGCGTTGATCTCTTCCTGCGCCAGTTGCCAGCCTTTCTTGTACGGACCGAGGAAGGCCGGAATCGCCTTGTAGCTGTTGATCTCGCCGATGCGGATCGGCGGTTCCTTGTCTTTGGCGTCCTTGGCGGACGCGACGGGAGTCAGCACCAGGGCCAGTAGCGCGGGAGCGAGCGCGCGGCGCAGCAGGGTCAGGCAGGGACGGAGCATGGCGGATATCGCAGGCAAGAAGGTCCGACCGGAGCCGGGCCTTGTAGGGGACGATTGCTGTTGCGGCCCAATTGAAGCATGCGCGGCGTCCGAGCGCCAAGGAAAACGGCGGGGGACGGGTCCGTCCGCCAACGTGAGAAGACCCTGCGATGCAGGGCCCTTCAATGAAAGACCCCGCCTAAGCAGGGCCCAGCAATGAAAAAAGCCCTGCGAGGGCAGGGCTTTTTCGACTTTCCGGAGACCGGCCGAATTACTTCAGCTTGGTTTCCTTGTAGTCAACGTGCTTGCGAGCGACCGGATCAAACTTCTTGATCAGCATCTTCTCGGGCATGTTGCGCTTGTTCTTGGTGGTCGTGTAGAAATGACCCGTGCCGGCAGTCGACTCGAGCTTGATCTTTTCGCGGATACCTTTGGCCATGTCGTGCTCCTAGTATGTCAGATTGGCGGGGGGCCGATTAGGCCAGTTCGCCGCGGGCACGCATGTCGGCCAGCACGGCGTCGATGCCGTTCTTGTCGATCGTGCGGATGGCCTTGGCCGAGACGCGCAGGCGCACCCAGCGGTTTTCGCTTTCAACCCAGAACCGGCGCGATTGCAGGTTGGGCAGGAAGCGACGCTTGGTCTTGTTGTTCGCGTGCGAAACGTTGTTGCCCACCATCGGGCCTTTGCCGGTCACTTGGCATACGCGTGCCATGGATGCACCTCATTTATTCTTGCGCATCGCCGGGGGGTAGACAGGGTTTCAGCCGCCGGGCTGTATCAGAGGCGTGGATCGTCGTGGTCTTGCCACGAGGTCTTGCCATCTTGCCGGCCACCCAGTCTTAGTGGATGAGGGGGAATCGGGGATCCCGCCCAGTGCTTATACCCGCTGCCTGCCATCCGCAAAAATGCGCTTGG
>NZ_CYTY01000028.1:29135-62183 GCF_001298995.1 Achromobacter sp. 2789STDY5608615 | reverse complement strand
TCGGTCTGCCAGGCGCTGACGGCGAAACCGGCCAGCGCGCCGCACGACAGTTGAAGCGTCCCCAATAGCGCCGAGGCCGCGCCCAGGCGCTTGCCCTGGTCGGACAGCGCCAGCGCCGCCGAGTTGGGGTTCACGAAACCCTGGCTGCCCATGTAGCAGATCAGGCAGGCCATCAGCAGCGGCAGCGTCATCCAGCCCACGAGCGTCAGCGCCACCGCCGCCAGGCTGGCGCAGGCCAGCGCAGTCAGGGCGCGGCGTTGCAGCTGGCGCGGGGTGTGGGTGCGCAGCAGGCGGGCGCTGATCTGCGAGCAGATGATGAGCGACAGCGCGTTGGTGCCGAACAGCAGCCCGTAATACTTGGGGTCGACGCCGTACAGTTCGATGAACACCCGCGGCGAGCCGATGATGTAGGCGAACATGCCGGCCTGGCCGAAGCCGCCGGCCAGGCTGTGCGCCATGAAGCCGCGGTGCGCGAACAGGGCGCGGTAGTTCTGCACGATGGTCTGCCAGCGCAGCGGCACGACCCGCTCGGGCGTCAGCGATTCCTTCATGATGAGCACGACGGCCGTCATCAGCATGGCGCCGCCGGCCAGCATCACCCAGAACAGGCTGCGCCAGCTGGCGATGCCCAGCAGTTGTCCGCCGGCCAGCGGCGCGAGGATCGGCGCCAGGCCCATGATCAGCATCAGCAGCGACATGGCGCGCGCCGCTTCGTGGGTTTCGTAATGGTCGCGGATGACGGCGCGCGGAATCACGATGCCGGCCGCGCCGCCCATCGCCTGCACCACGCGCCAGCCGGTCAGCGCCTCGACCGAGCCGGCCAGGGCGCAGCCCAGCGACGCGATCATGAAGAGCGTCAGGCCCACCAGCAGCGGCGGCTTGCGGCCGAAGCGGTCGGCCATCGGGCCATAGAACACCTGCGCCAGCGCCAGGCCGATCAGGTAAGCGGCCAGCGTGCGCTCGACATCGCCGCGCGGCACGCCCAGGTTGGCGGCGATCGTCGGGAACGCCGGCAGGTACATGTCGATGGCGAAAGGACCGATCGCCGTCAGGGCGCCCATGAGAATGAGCCAGCCCGGCAGCGCGCCGCGGGAAGAAAGGGTAGGGGGCATGTGGACCGCGAGGGGGGCTCGCGCAAGGGACAGGGCGCGTCGCGCTGCATTGCGCGTTTTGCACCAAGCCAAAGACTGTATCACGCACTGCCTTACACGCAAATTGCAAGTGATTTCCGATACAGTCTGTCCGTGTCCGTACGTATTCCAGAGGAGATGCTGTGAGTCCTTTGTTGTCTGTTGTGGAACGCAAGCTCCAGGCCTTGCCCGTCACTGTCCAGCTGGTGTTGCCCGATGGCACCGTGGTCGGGCCGCCGGATCCCCGGGTGCGGTTCGTGACGCATGACAAGACCGCGCTGGCCCACCTGGCCGAGGGCGCCGTCGGCGTGCTGGGGCAGGACTACGTCGAAGGCCGCATCGACATCGAAGGGTCGATGCGCGATGTGATGGCGGCGGCCGCGGCGCTGCTGCCGGGTTCACCGGTGGACGCGGCGCGCGGCGGCTGGCTGACCGAGCTGGTGCGCAAGGTGATGTCGGTGTGGCGTCACTCGGTGGAGCGCGACGCCCGCCAGATCGAATTCCATTACGACCTGTCCGACGATTTCTATGCCCTGTGGCTGGATCCGCGCCGGGTCTATTCCTGCGCCTATTACCGCGAGCCGGGCATGAACCTGGCGCAGGCCCAGGAAGCCAAGCTCGACCACATCTGCCGCAAGCTGCGGCTGCGGCCGGGCGAGCGCTTTCTCGACGTGGGCGCGGGCTGGGGCGGGCTGTTGCTGTGGGCGGCCGAGCACTATGGCGTCGACGCCACCGGCATCACGCTGTCGCGCAACCAGCATGCGCACGTCAGCAGGCTGATCCAGGAAAAGGGCCTGGGCGAGCGCGTGCGCGTGGAGCTGCTGGACTACCGCAAGCTCGACGAGGCCGCGCCCTACGACAAGATCGCCTCGGTCGGCATGTTCGAGCACGTCGGCCGGGCCCAGCTGGAAGGCTATTTCGCCAAGCTGCGCCGGCTGCTCAAGCCGGGCGGGCTGATCATGAACCACGGCATCACCGCGGCCGGCGTTTACAACGCCGAGCTGGGCAGCGGCATGGGCGAATTCATCGAGAAGTACATCTTCCCTGGGGGCGAGCTGACCCACATCAGCGTCGTCATGGAGGCCATGACCAACGGCGGCCTGGAAGAGGTGGACGTCGAAAACCTGCGACCGCACTACGCCCGGACCCTGTGGGCCTGGAGCGACGCGCTCGAGGCCAACCTGGCCGAGGCCGCGCGGATCCTGGGCGGCGAGCAGGGGGAGCGCTCGCTGCGCGCCTATCGGCTCTACCTGGCGGGTTGCGCCATGGGCTTCGAGCACGGCTGGATCGCGCTGCACCAGATCGTGGGCCAACACCCGGCCACGGGGCGTCCGGATGAACTCGACAATCCGCCCGACCTGGCCTACCCGTGGCGACGCGATTACATGTACCGGGACCCCGATCCGAAGCCCTGAAACCGGGTTTCGGGACCATTAAATGTATTTATACGAACAAAATATTAACTAAATGTATCTACATTTTCGGGAGGCGATTCCCCAGGGGAAAACGGGGAATCGCCTCTTGGGAATAAGGGTTTTTCCGCACGGTTTTCGGCGTGAATGTATCTGATTCGTTCAGGGGTGGGCTTGGGTCATGCATTAATTTCGGTTAAGATGCTGGCTTCTTCTTTCAGTTTGTTCACTATCTGTGGGTTCTCGAAAACTCTGTTTTTGAGGCTCCTGTCTTGCAAGACTCCGCACCCTGCGGATCCTCTTGTTGCTAGTGTCGGTTTGTATTGGCGGTTCTGCCCGTCTTCCGCACAACCCCCTTAGCTCCATGGCACGGCTGGACCAGCGCCGCCGTGTCCCTGAACCTATGGAGGCAAAAGCCAATGCGTTTCACCCCCGTCAAGACCCTGGCCGCCGCGGCCGTCTTGTTTGCCTTCGCCGGATCGGCCCAAGCCGCCGATGCGCCGCAATGCGAACTCAAGCGTCCGATCAATTTCGGCGCCATGAACTGGGAATCCAACCTGGTCCTGGTCGATGTCGAACGTTTCATCATGGAAAAGGGCTATGGTTGCAAGGCCGAAACCCTGCCCACCGAGACCTTGCCGGCCCTGGCCGCGCTCGAGCGCGGTGACCTGGACATCAACACCGAGATCTGGCTGAACAGCGTCGCCGACCCCTGGGAACGCGCCGAAAAGACCGGCCGCGTCAAGCGGATCGGCGATCTCTACATGGGCGGCGAAGCCTGGTACATCCCGCGCTACACCGCCGAGCGCCTGCCCGAACTGAAGTCCGCGGCCGACTTGCCGAAGTTCAAGGACAAGTTCAAGGACCCCGAGGAACCCGGCAAGGGCCGTTTCTACGGCTGCCCGGCGGGCTGGGGCTGCGAAGTCACCAGCACCAACCTGTTCCACGCCCTCAAGCTGGACGATTCCTACACGCTGTACTCGCCGGGCACCGGCGCGGCGCAGAAGGCGGCCCTGATGTCGGCCTACAAGCGCAAGCAGAACGTGGTCTTCTACTACTGGTCGCCCACGCCGCTGGTCGGCGCCATGGACCTGGTCAAGCTGGAAATGCCGCCCTACGACGCCGACAAGCACAAGTGCCTGACGTCGCCCAAGTGCGCCAAGCCCGAGCCCAGCGCCTATCCCGACAATCCCGTCTTCACCGCGGTGAACACCAAGTTCTCGCAGGAAGCGCCGGTGCTGACCGAATTCCTGTCGAAGGTCTCGGTGCCGCTGCCCGTGATGAACGAAACCCTGGCCCACATGGAAGAAACCGGTGACGAGTCCGGCGCCGTGGCCAAGTGGTTCCTGAAAAACAAGCCCGACGTCTGGACCAAGTGGGTCCCCGCCGACGTCGCCGGGCGCGTGCAAAGCGCGCTGTAACCCCCGCCGCCTTTCCGGCGGCGGTCCGTTCCGGCTGGCCGGGACGGACCGCCGGGTTGGACTTTTTCCCCTTGGGATGACCCCAAGGGGAAAAAGCCCTCCGGCAGGCGGACTGTCCGCCACGCGGGCAATGCGCGGGATGCCTAGCTCCCGCGCCGGACTGTAAGCGTATTTCGCCATCGCCGCCGCCGGCTTCCCGCGCGGGAAGCCGGCCCGGCCTCCGAGCCGGATGCCGTGGGCGCGGCGCGTGGCGAATGCGCTGAAATGGAGTCAATACATGTTTCCTGAAATCATTCCCGCCCGTCAGGTGCGGGGGGCCATCGACGGATTCGTCGATCATCTGGTCACCAACTACGCCGATACCCTGGAGACGCTGTCCCAGCCCGTGCTGCATGCGCTGGTGTGGCTGGAGCAGGTGCTGCGCAGCTCGCCCTGGTGGGCCGTGGTCGGCGTCACCATCGCCATCGCCTGGCTGGTCAGCCGCCGCATCGGCCTGAGCCTGGCCATGGGCGCGCTGCTGTGCGTCATCGGCGTGCTCGGCCTGTGGGACGCCGGCATGCAGACGCTGGCGCTGATGATCATGGCGGCCGGGCTGTCGGTGGTCATCGGCATTCCGCTGGGCGTGCTGATGGCGCGCGTCAACTGGCTGCGCTCGGTCATGCTGCCGGTGCTGGACGTGATGCAGACCATGCCCAGCTTCGTGTACCTGATTCCGGTCGTGATGCTGTTCGGCCTGGGCAAGATCCCCGCCATCATCGCCACCGTGATCTACGCCGTGCCGCCGCTGATCCGCCTGACCGACCTGGGCATCCGCCTGGTCGACCGCGAGGTGCTGGAAGCGTCGCGCGCGTTCGGCGCCAATCCGCGCCAGCAGCTGTTCGGCGTGCAATTGCCGCTGGCCCTGCCCAACATCATGGCCGGCATCAACCAGACCACGATGATGGCGCTGTCGATGGTGGTGATCGCCTCCATGATCGGCGCGCGCGGCCTGGGGTATGAAGTGCTGCTCGGCATCAACCGCCTGGAAGTGGGCCGCGGCCTGCTGGCGGGCCTGGGCATCGTGGTGCTAGCCGTGCTGTTCGACCGGATCACGCAATCGTATGGACAGCGCATGCGCATGGGAGGCCAGCGATGAGCAAGATCGAAGTCAAGAACATCTACAAGATTTTCGGGCCGCATCCGAAGAAGTGGCTGGAAGCCGCGCAGGGCGGCATGAGCAAGGAAGCGCTGCTGGCCGAAAGCGGCCACACGCTGGGCCTGCGCGACATCAGCCTGTCGATCGAAGAGGGCAGCATCTACGTCATCATGGGCCTGTCGGGGTCCGGCAAGTCGACGCTGATCCGCCACTTCAACCGCCTGATCGAGCCCAGCGCCGGCCACATCCTGGTCGACGGCGTCGACGTGGTCAGCCTGAACAAGCGCGACCTGGAGACCTTCCGCCAGAAGAAGATGAGCATGGTGTTCCAGCGCTTCGGCCTGTTCCCGCACCGCACCGTGCTGGACAACGCCGCCTACGGCCTGGCCGTGCAGGGCGTGGGCCGCGCCGAGCGCGAGCAGCGAGCCCGCGAATGGCTGGAGCAGGTCGGCCTGTCGGGCTTCGAGCAGCAGTATCCGCACCAGTTGTCGGGCGGCATGCAGCAGCGCGTCGGCCTGGCGCGGGCGCTGGCCACCGATGCCGAGATCCTGCTGATGGACGAGGCCTTCTCGGCGCTCGATCCGCTGATCCGCCGCGAGATGCAGGACCAGCTGCTGCAATTGCAGTCCAAGCTCAACAAGACCATCGTCTTCATCACCCATGACCTGGACGAGGCGCTGCGCCTGGGCAACCGCATCGCCATCCTGAAGGACGGCGAGCTGGTGCAGGAAGGCACGCCGGAAGACATCCTGCTGAACCCCGCCAACGATTACGTGCAGTCGTTCCTGCAGGACGTGAACCGCACCAAGGTGCTGAACGCGACCCACGCCGTCAATCCGGCTCGCCTGACGCTGACCATGCGTTCGCGGCCGGCCCACTCGGTCGACCGCATGCGGGCGCTGAACTACGAGTACGCGCCGGTGCTGGACGGCAAGCGGCTGGCCGGCGTGCTGACGCTGGTGGCGGCCGAGCAGGCGGTGCGTGAAGGCGGGCGCGACGTGTCGCGCTTCGTCGAGGACCTGGCCTCGGTGCCGGCCACGGCCGGCCTGGGCGAGGTGCTGGCGCAGCTGGTGCACAGCGACCAGCCGGTGGCGGTGACGGGCGAGAACGACGAGTTCATCGGCATGCTGTCGCGCAAGAAGGTGGTCGAACTGGTGACGCCGGTGCTGGCCGAGACGGCGCCGACGGACGAGTCCGCCACGGTCGCCGCCGAGGGCGGCCAGGCGGCGCAGGAGGCCGAACTGCAGGGCCAGCCGCAACCCGCGCAGCGGGGCGAGGCGGCCTGACGTCCAGGTTGCCGTCAGGCGGACGGGCGGCGGCTGCCGCCCGTCATGACGATGCGGTCCCGGCGCGGCCAGGCTTGCGCCCGGGGCCAGTCCGGATATGATGGCTGGCCGGCGCCGACTGCCGGCGTGCCACTATTCGGAATATCGGAATCCGTCATGCCAATCTTGAATGTCCAGATCATGCAGGGCCATTCGGCCGCCCAGAAGACCGCCTTGCTGCAGGCGGCCTCGCAGGCGGTCGTGGAAAGCATCGCCGCGCCGCTGTCCAGCGTGCGCATCGTGCTGCAGGAAATCCCCGCTGAACACGTGATCGTGGCGGGCGAGATCGGCAAGGCCATGGCGCGCGTCGACGCCGCGCTGATCGAGGGCCGCGACGAAGCCAAGAAGTCGGCGCTGATCGCGGCGCTGAACCGGGCCGTGTGCGACAGCATCGGCATTTCGGGCGAAGACGTGCGGGTGCTGATCCGCGACGTGCCCAAGACCGACATGGGCGTGGCCAACGGCCTGAGCGCCAAGGCCGCGGGCCGCTGAGCGGGGCTCCGGCATGGCGATCGGCAAGGACAAGGGCTCCGTCACCGTCGACGACGTGGCGGCCGAAGCGGGGGTGTCGATCAAGACCGTCTCGCGGGTGTTGAACAACGAGCCGAACACCAGCGAGAAGACCCGCGCCAAGGTCATGGCCGCGATCGCCTTGCTCAAGTACCAGCCCAATCCGTCCGCGCGCCGGCTGGCCAGCAAGCGCTCGGACCTGATCATGCTGGTCTACGACAATCCCAGCGACAACTACCTGATCAACATCCAGCACGGCGCGCTCGACGCCTGCAAGCGCTATTTCTACAGCCTGCTGCCGCATCCCTGCGACTACCGCGCGCCCGACCTGGCCGCGCAGATCGTTCAGGCGGCGCGGCAGCATGCCTGCGCCGGGCTGGTGCTGACGCCGCCGTTGTCCGACGTGCGCGCGCTGATCGCGGCGCTGGACGATGGCGACGTGCCCTATGTGCGGCTGGCGCCGGGATCGCCCAGCGCGCGCGGACTGGAAGTCAGCACCGACGATCGCGCCGCGGCGCGCGACATGACCCGTTACCTGCTGGACCTGGGCCATCGCCGCATCGGCTTCGTGGCCGGCCATCCCGACCACGGCGCGGTGGGCGAGCGCCTGCACGGCTACCGCGACGCGCTGGCGGAACAGGGCGTCGCCTACGACCCGACGCTGGTCGAGCAGGGCCTGCATTCGTTCGATTCCGGGGTGCAGTGCGGCCAGCGGCTGCTTGAGCGCGCGCAGCGTCCGACCGCGATCTTCGCGGCCAACGACGACATGGCGGCCGGCGTGCTGTATGTCGCGCATGTGCGCGGCCTCAGTGTGCCGCAGGAATTGTCGGTGGCGGGCTACGACGACACGCCGCTGTCGCGCCAGACCTGGCCCAAGCTGACCACGCTGCGCCAGCCCATCCGCGAGATGGCCTACGCGGCGGTCGAGCAGTTGGCCTCGCGCGAACCGCAGGCGCGGGTGCGCACGCTTGGCTACGAGCTGGTGGTGCGGGATTCGACCCGCCCGCCCGGCTGAGCGCGGCGCGCGCGCCGGCCCTCAGCGCAGGCGCTTTCGCACGTCATCCTGCGGCGCATAGCCGATGCTGTCGCGGGCGTCGGCCACGTTCCAGGCGCTGCCCTGGTTGGCCGAGACGCCGTTGACCGTGACGCTGCCGTCGGACCAGCGCGACGCGTCCGCCGTCAGCGCCGCGATCAGCAGGCGTTCGAGATCCTCATTCGACAGCCACATGTCGTGGAACCAGGCCAGCGCGCGGCGGGCGGGTTCGTCGTGGGCGTCAGGGACTGGCGCGCGCGGATGCGCCACGCCGGAGTAGGTCATGTCGCGCGGGTCGTTGTCGCCCGGCAGGATCCAGCCGATGCGCGCGATCACGGTGGACAGCCGGCCCTGCGTGACCGCCGAGTAGGCGCGGCACAGGCGTTCGCCCATCACCTTGGACGTGCCGTAGGCCAGCGAGTGCACCTCGCGTTCGCCGTCGAACCAGCGCGTGCCGGGCGCGGGCTCGGTCTCGGCGGTGAGCTTGCCGGGTCCGATGGCGGCGGCCAGCGGCAGGTCCTTGTAGCCGCCCATGGCGTGGTTGGATGACGAGAACACCAGCCGGCGCACGCCTTGCGTGGCGGCGGCGGTCAGCACGTTCAGCGTCATGTCGTAGGAACCCAGGGCTTCCTCCCAGCTGGCGTCGGGCGTCGAGTGGCGCGCCGCCAGGTGCAGCACGGCGTCGGCGCCGGCGAAGTGGCGGGTCCAGCCGGGATCGGGCCGTTGCAGGTCGGCGGCCACCAGGGTCAGGCGGTCGCGCAGTTCCGGGCTGAAGACGCTGGCGTCCGCGTGCAGGTCGATGCCGACCAGGTGATCGCACCAGGGCTGGCGCGCCAGGATGGCGAGGGCCTTGCGGCCGAGCTGGCCGGTGGCGCCGGTGACGACGATGCGGGCGGGGGGGCAGGGGAGAGGTCACGGTGAAAGCTTCCGGTTCAGGGCAGGGGGCAAAGGCAGGCGGGCGAGGCCAGGGGGTGGGGATCGCCCTGCGCCTGCGCCAGGCCCGTGGACGGGTCGATGCGCAGCGCGCGGATGAAGTGGTCGTCCTGGGACGCCGCCAGCAGGAAGGCGCCGTCGGGCGTGAGCGCGATGTCGCGGGGCGCGCGGCCGCCGATGTCGATGAAACCGACGAGGTCGAGCCAGGGGGGCGACGCGGTGCAGGCGGTAGACGGCCACGCTGTCGTGGCCGCGGTTGGCGGCGTAGAGCCATTCACCATCGGGATGCAGGCGCACGGCGGAGGCGGTGTTGGCGCCGCGCCAGCCGCGCGGCAGCGTGCTGGCGCGCGCCAGTTCGCCGGCCGGCTCGTCGAGCGCATGGATGGCCACGGTGTTCGAGAGCTCCTCGACCGCCGCCGCGTGCGCGCCATCGGCCGTCAGGGCCAGGTGGCGCGGTCCGGCGCCGGGCCGCGTGCGCAGTTCCCGCGCCGGCGCCGGGTCGAGGCCGTCGGGCAGCACGCGGTGGCAGGCGATGGTGTCGGTGCCCAGGTCGCACAGGTAGACCCGCGCGCCGTCGTCGCTGGGCGCGGCGTAGTGCACGTGCGGTCCTTCCTGGCGGTCCGCGCGCGGGCCGGCGCCGCGCCGCGCGATGACCTGGGGCGCGCCGCGCGGCAGGCCCTCGGCGTCGAGCGCGTAGCACAGCAGTTCGCCGGAGCCGTAGTTCGACACGTACAACTGCCGCGCCACCAGGTTGACGCTGACGTGGCAGGGGGGCGGCGCCGGGCGTTGCGATCTGGCCGATGGGGCGCAGGACCGTCGCGCCGGCCTCGATCGCGTAGATATCGAGCGTCGCGTCGCGCTCCTGCTCGCTGACGCTGTAGAGGCGCCCGGCGGCCGCGCACAGGTATGACGGATTGATCGGGCCGGACACGACTTGCAAGGACCGGAACGAGGCCGTCGCGGCTTCGAACGCCAGCAGGTGGATGCCCAGGCCGCGGCCCTGCACATGCGGCATGGCCTGCGTGTAGGTGCCCACCGCGAGCACGCAATCGCCGGGGGCGGGGGATGGGGTGTCGTTATGCACGTTCGGGCCTCGTCGCGACGTCGATCCACACCGCCAGCACCAGCACGGCGCCCTTGACGATCATCTGCCAGGAAGTGTCCACGTTCATCTGCTGCATGCCGTTGTCCAGGCTGGCCATGACCAGCGCGCCGATCAGCGCGCCATACACGGTGCCGGAGCCGCCACGCATCGAGGTGCCGCCGATGAAGCAGGCGGCGATGGCGTCGAGTTCGCCGCCCACGCCGGCGGATGGCGAGCCGGCCGCCGAGCGCGCGGTGCTGACGATGCCGGCGAAGGCGCACATCAGCCCCATCAGCATGAACACCATCAGCTTGACGCGCTGGACGTTGACGCCGGACAGGCGGCTGGCCTCGACGTTGCCGCCGACCGCGTAGACGTGGCGGCCGAACACCGTCTGGGTGGCGATCCATGAGAACACGCCCAGCAGCGCCAGCAGGATCAGCACCGGCAGCGGCACGCCGTTGGCCCGGTTCAGCACCAGCACGAAGCCGGCGGCGGTGGCGGCGATGGCGCCGATGCGCAGGGCATCGAGCCAGCGCGGCGTCACGGCCAGCCCCAGCCGGAGGTGGCGGCGACGCCGCGCCAGCGTCAGGCCGCAGGCCAGCGCGATGATCAGCGCTGCCAGCAGCCAGGACAGGGCCGGCGGCACGAAGGCCTGGGCGATGGCGCCGAGGTCGTCGGGCACCGGGGCGATGGTGACGCTGTCGGTGCTCAACTGCAGCAGGCCGCGGTAGGCCAGCATGCCGCCCAGGCCGACGATGAAGGAGGGCACCCGCAGGCGGGTCGTGAGACAGCCGTTGACCAGGCCGAGCGCGGCGCCGGCGGCCAGCACCACCGCCACCGACAGCCAGGTGTTCCAGCCCAGGTTCACCGTCAGGATGGCGACCAGGCCGCCCAGCAGGCCGAGCAGCGAGCCGACCGACAGGTCGATCTCGCCGGCGATGATGACCAGCACCATGCCGCAGGCCAGCATGCCGGTGACCGACATCTGCAGCAGCAGGTTGGAGATGCTGTTGGGCCGCAGGAAGCTGCCGTTGGTCTGGTGCCAGAAGAACAGCCAGATCAGCGCCAGGGCCAGCACCATGGCCAGCAGCTTGTGGCGCGCGAACAGTTGCCGCAGCGGCGGATGGCCGCCGCGCGGGCGCGGTTCGGAAGAGGAGGAAGCAAGCATCTGGGTCATGGCGTTCAGGCGGCGTGCCGCAGCGGGTCGGTGTTGAGGGCGGCGGCGAGCACGCGTTCCGGCGTCAGGCCCTGGATGGGAAAGTCTCCCGCGATGCGGCCGGCGTTCATGACCAGCACGCGATCGCTCATGCCGAGGATCTCGGGCAGTTCGGACGACACCATGACGATGGCCACGCCGCGGTCGGCGAGGTCGAAGATCATCTTGTAGATGTCGTACTTGGCGCCGATGTCCACGCCGCGGGTGGGTTCGTCCAGGATCAGCACCTTGGGCTGCTTGAGCGCCATCTTGGCCAGCACCACTTTCTGCTGGTTGCCGCCGGACAGGCTGGCCACCGGCAGGCCGGGGCTGGCCGTCTTGATGCGCAGGCGCGCGATCTCGCGCTCGACCGTGGCCAGCTCCGAATCGCCGTCGACACGCGCGGCGCGGGCGTGGTCGGCCAGACTGGCCAGGGTGATGTTCTCGGCCACGCTCATCAAGGGCACGATGCCGTGGCGCTTGCGGTCCTCGGGCACCAGGCACAGGCCGTGCGCGATGGCATCGGCCGGGGACGTGATGCGCACCGGCTGGCCGGACACCCGCACCTGCGCGTGATAGCGGCCGGCGTAGGCGCCGTAGATCGCCGACACCAGCTCGGTGCGGCCCGCGCCCACCAGGCCGGCGATGCCGAGGATCTCGCCGGCGCGCACCTGCAGCGCGGCGTCGTCGACCCGCTTGCGCCGCGGATTGGTGACGTCCCAGCAGGTCACGCCGCGCGCTTCCAGCACCACCGCGCCCGGTTGGCGTTCGGTGCGCGGAAAGCGCGATTCGAGCGCGCGCCCGACCATCAGGCCGATGATGCCGTCCTCGTCGAGCGCGTCCGCCGGCTGGGTGGCGATGTGCTGGCCGTCGCGGATCACGGTGATGGTGTCGCAGACGCGCTTGACCTCGTCGAGCTTGTGCGAGATGTAGATGCAGGCCACGCCGGCGCGCTTGAGGTCTTCGATGATGGCCAGCAGCACGCCGATTTCCTTGGCGCTGAGCGAGGAGGTCGGCTCGTCGAAGATCAGCAGGCGCGCCTCCTTGGCCAGCGCCTTGGCGATCTCGAACAACTGCTGGTGGCCGTTGCCGTAGTTCATGACGGGGGCGGCCACGTTGACATCGGTGAGCTTGAGCCGCGCCAGCAGCTCGGCGGCGCGCCGGTGCATGGACGGGTAGTCCATGCGGCCGCCGGGCAGGCGCATTTCGTTGCCCAGGAAGATGTTCTCGGTGACGCTCAGCTGCTGCACCAGCATCAGCTCCTGGTGCAGGATGACGATGCCGGCGGCTTCGCTGTCGCGGATCGAGCGCGCGCGCAGCTCGCGCCCTTGCCACACGATCTGGCCCTGGTAGCTGCCATGGGGGTAGACCCCCGACAGCACCTTCATCAGGGTCGATTTGCCGGCGCCGTTCTCGCCGCACAATCCCAGGCATTCGCCGGGCCGCACGGCCAGGCTGACGCCCGACAGCGCGCGCACGCCCGCGAATTCCTTGACGATGCCGCGCATTTCAAACAGCGGTTGCTGCTGCTCCATGGTGCGTCTCCCGGCTACTTGCCCGCGATCTGGTCTGCCGTATAGAACCCGTCCTTGACCAGGATATCCAGATTGTCGCGCGTGACCAGCGTGGGCTTGATGAGGAGGGAGTTGACCTCGCCCTTGCCGTTGTCGAGCTTGGCGTTGAAAGCGGGCGTCTTGCCCTGCACCAGGTTGACCGCCATCTGCGCGGCCGCCTCGGCGATGGTCTTGATCGGCTTGTAGACCGTCATGGTCTGCGTGCCCGCCGCCACGCGGCGCACGCCGGCCAGGTCGGCGTCCTGGCCGGAGACCGCGACCTTGCCCGCCAGTTTCTGTCCCGCCAGCGCCTGGATCGCGCCGCCGGCGGTGCCGTCGTTGGAGGCGACGATGGCCTGGATGTTGTTGTCGTTGGCGTTCAGCGCGTTCTCGATGATGGTCTGGGCCTTGGACGGATCCCATTCGGGCGTCCACTGCTCGCCGACGATGGTGATGTCGCCCTTGGCGACCAGCGGCTTGAGCACGTTCATCTGGCCCTCGCGGAACATGCGCGAGTTGTTGTCGGTGGAGGCGCCGCCCAGCAGGTAGTAGCGGCCCTTGGGCACGGCGTCGACCATGCCCTGGGCCTGCATTTCGCCCACCTTGATGTTGTCGAACGACACGTAGCCGTCCAGCGGCGCGCCGAGGATCAGCCGGTCGTAGGCGATGACCTTGATGCCGTTGCGGTGCGCCTTGGCGATGGCGCTGCCCAGCACCTTGGAATTGAACGGCACGATGACCAGGGCATCGACGCCTTCGGCGATCAGGTTCTCGACCTGGGCGATCTGGCGCGATTCGCTGGCGTTGGCCGATTGCACGTTGACCTTGGCGCCCAGGGCGGTCGCGGCCTCGACGAAATAGTTGCGGTCGCGGGTCCAGCGCTCGACCCGCAGGTCGTCGATGGAAAAGCCGATCACGGGCGCGTCCTTGCTGGCGTGGGCGGCGGGGCTGGCGAGCAGGACCGCGGGCAGGGCCAGCGCGCAGGCCAGCAGGCGGCGCAAGAATGGGGTCATGTCAGTCTCCTAGTGGCGCTTCGCGCTCAGAAAGTGATACCGGTCTTCAAGCCTACGATGAAGGCGTCGTGGTTGGCGCTGGTGCCGCCAGGATGCCTGATGTACTGCAGATTGGGGCGCAGGTAGATGGAGGGGACCGGCGACCAGCTGTAGTACGCCTCGGCCACGTATTCATAGCCATCGCCCACCTTGGTGCTGGTGCCCAGGCGCTGGTCCTGCTGGCGCACGTAGTCGGCATAGCGGCCGTTGTTGTGGGTCGCGCCGATCGCCACGCCGATGACGTCGCGCGCCAGGCCGAACGGTCCTTTGTACTGCAGCCCGAGCGCGATCTGGTGATCCTGCGCGGCGGTGGCGCGGTCGGCCTGCGACACGTTCAGGAACACCGAGGCGCCGCGGCCGCCGGCGGTGCCGCTGACCTGCTGCTCGAAGTTGAGATAGAAACCATACTGGCCGTTGCGCTCGCGCGGCGCCAGCCCGGTTTCGCCGCGCGGCGCGTGGTTGATGTCCTGGTACAGGTCCTTGCCGTCGGAGGTGTTGTACCAGGCGCCGAACTTGTACGAGCCAGGCAGGCCGTTCCAGGCCGGCAGCCAGCCGACTTCCACCGGGATCAGCGCGCCGGTGGTGCCGTTGGGATTGTCCAGCGACAGGCCGTGGCGGCGCGCGTAGCCGTCGTCCACGTAGTTGGGATTGACCTGATAGACGCCCGCCTGCACGTAGGTCTGCTCGGACGTGTTGACCTTCAGGCGCGTGGCCCACTGGCTGGTCGGCCAGTTGACCCAGTAGCTGCCCACCAGGTTGCCGGGCTGCGAGCCGCAGAAGGTCAGGTTCTGGAAGTCGCAGGAAAAGCTGGCGAAGTCCTCGCCCACGGTGAGGCGGCCGATCTTCCACTGCACCCGGTTGTCCAGGAAGGCCTGGTTCAACCAGAACTGCGTCATGTGCCAGGTCTGGCCGCGGCCGTAGACCTCCTGGATCAGCATGTTGTTGCCGATGCCGGCGTCGGCGCCCAGGTTGCGGCCGTTGCGGTCGGTGATGGTCATCTGGAACGTGCCGCCATGCCAGCCGAGCAGCTTGTCCAGGTCCATCGTGGCGCCGATGACCCACTGGTCGGTGTAGCGCGTCAGCTTGTCCTGGCCGCCGCTGAAGTTGTGCGCGGCCTCGCCGGTGTAGCCCAGGTTCAGGGTCACGCCGCTTTCGGCCAGGCGGGTGCGCAGGCCGCCCCAGTCGCCCAGCAGGTAGGGGCTGGTCTGCAGGTCGTAGGCCCGGGCCGCGCCGGCGGTCGACAGCAGGCCCGCCATCAGCAGCCAGGACAGCCAGCGGCCCGGGCGGGCGGGTTGGGACGGCAAGCGGAGGGGCCGGAGGTGCACGCCGGTCCCTGCCGCTGCCGGGAAGCAGGGAGGTATTGCCATGACTTTGTCTCCTGATGCCGCCCGTGCCGTGGGCCGTCGCGGCTTGTTTTTTGTTGACCGGCAGGTACCGGCGAAGCTAGTGTCTGCAAAATTGACAGCGCTGTCAATTGCGGTGGAGGTTAGGGATTGCCCGGGGAGGGCGGTGCTTTTTCAGTGGTTGTGCAGAGGCACTTTCGCCTGGCGAGAGCGGGGCGCCGAGGGCCGCCGGGAGGGGCGGGGCGCGCGAGTATGATGGGCGGATAACCAGGAGGAAACACCATGAACGAAGTCATCGTCGCGTCCGCCGTCCGTACCGCCATCGGCGATTTCGGCGGCGCCCTGAAAGACGTGCCGCCCTGCGATCTGGGCGCCACGGTCATCAAGGCCGCGCTGGAGCGCGCGGGCGTCAAGGGCGACGAGGTCGGCCATGTCGCCGTGGGCCACGTCATCAATACCGAGCCGCGCGACATGTACCTGTCGCGCGTCGCCGCCATGAACGCCGGCATCGCCAAGGAAACGCCGGCCTTCAACGTCAACCGCCTGTGCGGCTCGGGCCTGCAGGCCATCGTCTCGGCGGCCCAGACCATTCTGCTGGGCGACGCCGAGATCGCCATCGGCGCGGGCGCCGAGAGCATGAGCCGCGCGCCCTACATCGCGCCGGCGCAGCGCTGGGGCGCGCGCATGGGCGACAGCGTCATGCAGGACATGATGACCGGCGCGCTGTCGGATCCGTTCGGGCGCATGCACATGGGCGTGACCGCCGAGAACGTCGCGGCCCAGTTCGGCATCAGCCGCCAGGACCAGGACGCGCTCGCCGCCGAATCGCATCGCCGCGCCGCCAGCGCCATCGAGGCCGGTTATTTCCGCGACCAGATCGTGCCGATCGTGCAGAAGACGCGCAAGGGCGAGGTCGTGTTCGACACCGACGAACACGTGCGCCGCGACGTCACGGCGGACAGCCTGGCCACGCTCAAGCCGGTGTTCCAGAAAGAAAACGGCACCGTCACCGCCGGCAACGCTTCGGGCCTGAACGACGGCGCCGGCGCGTTGGTGCTGATGAACGCCTCGGTTGCGGCCAAGCGCGGCGTCAAGCCGCTGGCGCGGCTGGTGGCGTATGCCCACGCGGGCGTCGATCCGACCATCATGGGCATCGGCCCGGTGCCGGCCACGCAGGCCGCGCTCAAGCGCGCCGGCCTGACGGTGGACCAGCTCGACGTGATCGAGGCCAACGAGGCCTTCGCCGCGCAGGCTTGCGCGGTGACCCGCGAACTGAAGCTGGATCCGGCCAAGGTCAACCCCAACGGCAGCGGCATCGGCCTGGGCCACCCGATCGGCGCCACCGGCGCCATCATCACCGTCAAGGCGCTGCATGAACTGCAGCGCGTGCAGGGCCGCTACGCGCTGGTCACCATGTGCATCGGCGGCGGGCAGGGCATCGCGGCGATCTTCGAGCGTATCTGAGCGCCGCGACATCGATGCGCCCTTGACGGCGCATCCCGCATCCAGGGCGGGCCGCGATGGCCCGCCCTTGTCGTGACTGGCGCCGGCCCTACAATCGCGCCATGTACAAATCCAAATTCCCCTCCGAACTCGACCAGTCGACCCTGTCGGAAGTGGACGGCGTGCGCTATCTGCACTTCAACACCGAATGGGTCCAGGGCGCCATGCGCATCAAGACTCCGGCGGAACTGGTGCTGGAATACACCAGCCAGATGATGGCCTGGCTGCTGTTCCTGGAACCGCCCAAGGATGAGGCCATCGGCATGTTCGGCCTGGGCGCCGGCTCGCTGGCGCGGTTCTGCGCCAAACACACGCGCGCGCCGCTGCTGGCGGTGGAATGGAACCCGCGCGTCACCGCCGCCTGCCACATGTTCTTCCGCCTGCCGGGCGAGAACCGGTTGCGGGTCGAGCACGCCGACGCCGCCGAATGGGCCGCCGATCCGCTCAACGCCGGCCGCTGCCCGGTGCTGATGGTCGATCTGTACGACGCCTCGGCCCAGGGGCCGGTGCGCGACAGCGTCAAGTTCTACCGCGATTGCCGCCGCGTGCTGGGCGAGGTCGGGGTGGTGGCGGTGAACCTGTTCGGCCGTCACGAGAGCTTTGGCAAGAACATCGACAATCTGTCCAAGGCCTTCGACGACCGCATCGTGCTGCTGCCCGAGATCGACGCCGGCAACCAGATCGTGCTGGCGTTTTCGGGTCCGCGCCTGGCGGTGACGCCGGCCGACCTGCTGGCGCGGGCCGAGGTGGTCGAATCCCAATACGGCTTGCCGGCGCGTCGCTGGGCGCGTTCGCTGACCCGCCACGCGGTCGACGGCATCCTGCATTTCTGAGCCGTCCCCGGTTTCCCGCGGCCCGGCGGCCGCGGGCGCCCTGTTGTGCGTCAGGGGCGTCCGGCGCCCGTTGGCGAGACCCTAGGGCAAGTCCTTACAACATCAGACTGGTCCGTTTCGCTGGGACGGGGATATGATGGGCTTATTCATAATTATGAATTACGGCGCTGTCAGGCCGTCTGCCCATGACCTCACCCATCGTCCGGCAAGCCCTGTACCTGGAAGTCGCGGATCGTCTTCGCGGCATGATCCATGCGCGCGCGCTGCGCAACGGCGAATGGATCGACGAACTGCGGCTGGCCGGCGAACTGGGCATCTCGCGCACGCCGCTGCGCGAGGCGCTGAAGGTGCTCGCCACCGAAGGCCTGGTGCGGCTGGAGCCGCGCCGCGGCTGCTTCGTCAATGAACTGTCGGCGCAGGACCTGGAAGACATCTTCCCGCTGATGGCCATGCTGGAAGGGCGCTGCGCCCACGAGGCCGCGTGCAAGGCCTCGGATGCGCAGCTGGAAGCGCTGGCGCCGCTGCACGAGGCGCTCGCCGGCCACGCCGCCGCCGGCCGCATCGACGCGTACTACCAGACCAACTACCTGATCCACGAAGCGGTGCAGGCGCTCGCAGGCAACCAGTGGCTGGTCGACATGGTGGGCAACCTGCGCAAGGTGCTGAGCCTGTCGCGCCACCGCAGCCTGGCCTGGCCCGGCCGCATCGAGGAATCCTGCGCCGAGCACCTGGCCATCTTCGAGGCCCTGAAGGCCCGCGATCCCGAACGCGCCGAAGCGCTGGCGCGCCATCACCTGATGCGCCAGCTCGAAGTGCTGCGCGCCCTGGCCGCCGACGACGAGGCGCCGCCGCTTTCCGATCTTCCCGTTGCAGAGGAGTCCGTCCATGAACGCACCCGTCCATCTCGAGTCCGCGCGCGTCGCACGCACGCCTGACACCGACGCCGAGTCGGGCGAGACCGCCGCGGATGCCGGCGACAGCCTGATCACGCGCCTCGGGCGCCTGTGGGAGCGCGGCCGCCTGCCGAGCGAATCCGAAGTGCGGCGGCTGTTCGAGGCGCGCCTGACCGACGTGGCGGCCAACAAGCTGGCGCGGCGCTGGCGCGAGCTGTATGTGGCGGCCGATGGCAAGGACCGCCGCCTGATGCTGGCCGCGCTGACGCAGGTGCGCGGCACGTTCGGCGGCGACGGCGGCGAAGGCGTGCGGTTCTTCAAGCGCCTGAACGCGCAGCCGGCGGGCCTGCGCTTCCTGGTGGAGCTGCGCGCCGACATGCTGCGCTGGCGCAAGCAGGTGGCCGGCGTCCAGGCGCTCGACAAGGACCTGGAAGGCCTGCTGTCGGCGTGGTTCGACGTCGGCCTGCTGGAACTGCGGCCGCTGACCTGGGACTCGCCGGCCTCGCTGCTGGAGAAGCTGATCATCTACGAGGCCGTGCACGAGATCCAGTCGTGGGACGACCTGCGCCACCGCGTGGCGCCGGACCGCCGCTGCTATGCCTATTTCCATCCGCAGATGCCGGATGTGCCGCTGATCTTCGTCGAGGTGGCGTTCGCCGGCAGCATGGCCGACAACGTGCAGGCGGTGCTGGACAGCGCCGCGCCGCGGCAGGACCTGGGCAAGGCGCGCTGGGCGATCTTCTATTCGATCTCGAACACGCAGGCCGGCCTGAAGGGCATCAGCTTCGGCAACTTCCTGCTCAAGCGCGTGGTCGAGCAATTGCTGGAAGAACTGCCGCAGCTCAAGTCGTTCGCGACCCTGTCGCCGATCCCGGGCTTCGCCGACTGGCTCGGCAAGCTCGACGCCGACGCGGTCGAGGCCATCGTGCGCGAGGACAAGTCGCGCGCCAAGACGCGCCAGCGCGCCGGCGTGCCGGACGGCCAGCGCTGGGTGGCGCGGCTGGCGCGCGCCGCGCAGGGCAAGGCCACGCCCGACGTGGTCAAGCGCGCCGGCTTCCGGCTCACCGCGCACTATCTGCAAGCCATGAAGAACGGCCTGCCGCTGGATGCGGTGGCGCGCTTTCACCTGGGCAACGGCGCGCGCATCGAGCGCCTGAACTGGGCGGCGGACACCTCGGCCAAGGGACTCAAGCAGTCCTGCGGCCTGATGGTCAATTACCTGTACGACCTGGATGAACTGGACGGCAACCTGGCGCGCCTGCATGACGGCAAGCCCCAGGTCAGCCGCAGCGTGGGGCGCGCGGCCTGAACGGCGGCGCGCCACGAGATCAAGAACGATAACCAGCGAGGGGACATGACGGACGACACGGCAGGCCGTGTACGGCTGCACCGCGACGGGCAACTGGCCTGGGTGACGCTGTCGCACCCGGGGCGCCTGAACGCCATCACCGTGGGCATGTGGCGCGAACTGCGCGACGTGTTCACGCGCATCGCGGCGGACGACACGCTGCGCTGCGTGATCGTGCGCGGCGAGGGCGGCAATTTCGCCGCGGGCGCGGACATCCGCGAGTTTCCGGCCGAGCGCGCCGACGCCGCGGGCGTGCAGCGCTACCACCGCGAGATCCTCGCGCCCGCCTTGATGGCCGTGGCGCAATGCCCGCACCCGGTGGTGGCGCAGATCGAAGGGGTGTGCGTCGGCGGCGGGCTGGAGATCGCCTGCCAGTGCGACTTGCGCATCGCCGGCGAATCGGCCCGTTTCGGCGTGCCGATCAACCGGCTCGGCTTTCCCATGGCGCCCGACGAAATGCGCGGCCTGCTGGCGCTGGCCGGCCGCGCCGCGACGCTGGCCATCCTGCTCGAAGGCCGCGTGTTCGGCGCCGCCGAGGCGCGCGACCTGGGCCTCCTGACGCGCATCGTGGCCGACGCCGAGGTCGGCGAGCAGGCGCGGCGCAGCGCCGAGCGCATCAGTCAGGGCGCGCCGCTGGCCGCGCGCATCAACAAGCGCCTGTCCGCCCGCCTGGCGCAGGGCGGGGCCTTGACCGAGGCCGAATACCAGGATTATTTCTCCTACGCCGACAGCCGCGACCACAAGGAGGGCGTGCGTGCCTTCCTGGCCGGCGTAGACCCCCACTTTTCCGGAGACTGAAGACGGTGAGCAACGCCAATCTATATGCTGTGCTGGAGGGCGGATTCCCCGCCGATCGCAAACGGGTCGCGCTCGAAACCCCGGAGCTGGCCTACACCTGGGACGACATCGACCGCGCCACGGCCTGCCTGGCCAACCTGCTGACCTCGCTCAGGCTGCCCGAGGGCGCGCGGGTCGCGGTGCAGGTCGAGAAATCGCCTGAAGCCCTGCTGCTGTACCTGGCCACGCTGCGCGCCGGCCTGGTGTACCTGCCGCTGAACACCGCCTACCGCGAAGCCGAGATCGAGTACTTCCTGGGCAACGCCGAACCGGCCGTGGTGGTCTGCGCCGGCAAGAACCGCGACTGGGTCCAGCGCGCCGCCGACAAGGCCGGCTGCGCCCATGTCTACACGCTCGACGAAGACCGCACCGGCACCTTGCTGGACGCCGCCGGCGGCCTGTCGCAGACCTTCAAGACCGTCAAGCGCAAGCCGGACGACCTGGCCGCGATCCTCTACACGTCGGGCACCACCGGCCGCAGCAAGGGCGCGATGCTGTCGCACGGCAACCTGGCGTCGAACGCGCAGGTGCTGCACCAGTACTGGGGCTGGCGTTCGGACGACGTGCTGCTGCACATGCTGCCGATCTTCCACGTGCACGGCCTGTTTGTGGCCTCGCACGGCGCGCTGCTGGCGGGTGCGAAGATGATCTGGCTGCCCAAGCTGGACGCCGACCAGGCGCTGCGCTACCTGCCGCAAAGCACGGTGATGATGGGCGTGCCGACCTACTACGTGCGGCTGCTGGCCGACAAGCGCTTCAACCGCGACGTGTGCGCCAACATGCGCCTGTTCATCTCGGGCTCGGCGCCGCTGCTGTCCGAGACCTTCAACGATTTCCGCGAGCGCAGCGGCCATGCCATCCTGGAACGCTACGGCATGAGCGAGACCGTCATGCTGACCTCCAATCCGTATGGCGCGGCCGATGGAGAGCGCCTGGCCGGCACGGTGGGCCGGGCCTTGCCGGGCGTGCTGGTGCGGGTGGTGGACGACGCCGGCATCGCGCTGGCGCCGGGCGAGATCGGCAACGTGCAGGTGCGCGGGCCCAACGTGTTCTCGGGCTACTGGCGCATGCCGGAAAAGACCCGCGAGGAATTCACCCAGGACGGCTGGTTCAAGACCGGCGACGTGGGCCGCTGGGGCGGCGAATCCGCCGGCCGCGACGTGCCCGCCGACTATTTGTCGATCGTCGGCCGCAGCAAGGACCTGATCATCTCCGGCGGCTTCAACGTCTATCCGAAGGAGATCGAGACGCTCATCGACGACATGCCGGGCGTGGCCGAATCGGCCGTCATCGGCGTGCCGCACGCCGACTTCGGCGAGGCCGTGGTGGCGGTGGTGGTGCCCAAGGACGGCGTGTCGCTGGACGCCGCCGCCATGCAGGCCGAGCTGAAGGCGCGCATCGCCAACTTCAAGGTGCCCAAGCGCGTGCACATCGTCGACCAGCTGCCGCGCAACACCATGGGCAAGGTGCAGAAGAACGTGCTGCGCGAAACCTATCAGGCGCTGTAGCGTCGCCATGCCAGGCCGGTCCATCGGGGCCGGCCATTTTTTTCAAGGAGCCCGATCCCTTCCAGAAAGATTCCCGAACCAGGCAGCATCCCAACCCAAGAACACAAGAGACGAGACGCGGGAAACGCGCCGTCCCCACGCTGCAGCAAGAGGAGACAATATGAAATACCGCACACTCGCCGCGGCCCTGCTGGCCACGCTGGCCGCGGGCTTTGCCGGCAGCGCCGGCGCCGCGTCCTGGCCGGAACGGCCCATCACGCTCATCGTGCCCTTTCCCGCCGGGGGCGGCACCGATACCTTCGCCCGGCCCCTGGCCCAGCAGTTGACGATGCAAATGGGCCAGTCGGTCGTGATCGACAACAAGGGCGGCGCGGGCGGCACCGTCGGCGCCGGCGTGGCCGCCAAGGCCCGGCCCGATGGTTACACCTTCTTCATGGGCGGCGCGCACCACGCGCTGGCGCCGTCGCTGTACAAGAGCCTGAACTACAACATCCAGAAGGACTTCGTGCCGGTGGCGCTGGTGGCGCAGCCGCCGCAGGTGGTGGTCATCAACGCCAGCAAGCTGCCGGTCAAGACGGTGCAGGAATTCATCGCCTACGCCAAGAAGCATCCCGGCGAGATCAACTTCGGCACCGCCGGCAAGGGCAGCACCCATCACCTGGCCGGGGAGCTGTTCGCCATGCAGACCGGCATCAAGCTGGTCGATGTGCCGTACCAGGGCGCGGGGCCGATGCTGACCGCGCTGATCGGCGGGCAGGTGGACCTGGCCTTCGATGGCCTGGGGTCGTCGTCGGGTCACATCCGTTCGGGCGCGATCAAGCCGCTGGCGGTGGCCGCCGACCAGCGCTCGCCGTCGCTGCCGGAGGTGCCGACCGCGGCCGAGGCCGGCGTGCCGAACTACGTGGTGTCGACCTGGTATGCGATCTGGGCGCCCGCCGGCACGCCGCAGGAGGCGGTGGACCGCATGACCGCCGAGATCACCAAGGCCCTGAACACGCCCAAGATCAAGGAGACCTGGGAGAGCAACGGCACGGCGGTGCCGACGCTGACCGGTCCGGCCTTCGGCAAGTTCGTCGACAGCGAAGTGTCGCGCTGGGCCAAGGTGGTGTCGGACTCGGGGGTGAAGCTGGATTGATGCGTGGTCGGGCCGGAGTGGATTACAATTGATAACCATTATCATTATTCCATCCACCTTCCGGTCCGTCGCATGGCCATCAATCACAGCGGCGCTCACGCGCCTGTCGAAGGGCTTTACCAGCAACACCAGTCCTGGCTGCGCGATTGGTTGCGGCGCAAGACCGGCTGCCCATTCGACGCGGCCGACCTGACGCAGGACACCTTCCTCAAGGTGCTGCTGCGCGCCGGAGAGGCGCGCAGCTACCGCGAGCCGCGCGCCTACCTGGTGACCATCGCCCACGGCCTGATGGTCAACCTGTTCCGGCGGCGCGACATCGAGCGCGCCTATCTCGACACGCTGGCGGCCCACGAAGATGGGCTGGCCCCGTCGCCGGAACGCCGCGCGTTGGCGCTGGAGGCGCTGATCGAGATCGACCGGCTGCTCGACGGCCTGCCGCCCAAGGTGCGCAAGGCGTTCCTGTTGTCGCAACTGGAAGGGTTGCGCCACGGCGAGATCGCTGAATGCCTGCAGGTCTCCGTCAGTTCCGTGCGCCAGTATCTGGCGCGCGCCATGCAGCATTGCCTGTCGGCATGGTGAATGTCCGGGCCGACAAGTTGCCCGAGGCCGTGATCCGCGAAGCCAGTCTGTGGTTCGTGCGGCTCGGGGCGGAAGAGGCGGGCGCCGCCGATACCGCGGCGTGGCGCCATTGGCTGCAGGCCAGTCCGGCGCACCAGGCCGCCTGGGATCGGGTGGAATGCCTGGGCCGCCAGTTCGGCCAGGTCGACCCGCAGGCCGGGATAGCCGCGCTTGACCAGCCTCGCTCGCGGGGCCGGCGTCAGGCCTTGAAGGCGCTGTCGCTGGTATTGGGCGCCGGCGGCTTGACGGCCGCGGGCCTGCAATGGCAGACCTGGACGGCGGCGCTGAGTACGCGTGTCGGTGAGCGCCGCAGCGTCACGCTGGACGATGGCAGCATCCTTACCTTGAATACCGACAGCGCCGCTGACGTGCGCTTCGATGCCGGCCAGCGCCTGGTCATCCTGCGGCGCGGTGAATTGCACGTGGCGTCTCATCCCGACGCGCGTCAGCCGCCGCGGCCGCTGCGGGTGGTCACACCCATGGGCCAGGTCACGGCGCTGGGCACGCGCTACACGGTGCGGCTGCTGGACGGGCAGGCCTGGACCGCCGTGAGCCAAGGCGCGGTACGGATCGAGCCCGCGAATGGCGCCGCCGACGCGGCGCGCACCATCGAGGCCGGCTTCTCGGCGTACTTCGACCGCGTGCTGGTGCAGCCGGCGCGGCCGGCGCCGCATGCCGCCGCCTGGGTCCAAGGCGCGCTCTATGCCGACAACATGCGGCTGGACGACTTCATTGCCGAGCTGGGGCGGCACCGGTCCGGTCGCATCGCCTGTGATCCCTCTGTGGCCGCGTTGCGCATTTCCGGTTCTTACCCGCTGGGCGACAGCGACCGCATCCTGGCCGCGGTCGAGCGCGCCCTGCCGGTGCGGGTCGAGCGCTACACGCGCTATTGGGTGACGCTGCGGGCCAGGTCTTGAGCCGCTTGCGGCGGGCCGCGCGCCAGCCGTCCGAAAAAAAGCCAGGCAGGGCCTGTCACTTTCGTGGTCTCGATTGGCATACGGGTGTAGCCCCGACTTTCATTGCCTGGAAACCCACGATATGTCTCTGCCTTTTTCTCCTACCCACCCTGACGCGCCGGCCAGCCTGCGCATGAAGGCGTTCGCTGCGCTGGTGCTGGCCGCCATGGCAGGCGCCGCCTTGGCGCCGCAGCCGGTGCGCGCGCAGGCCGCGCCGGCTGCCACCGCCGGCCGCGGTGTCAATGTGCCGGCCGGTCCGCTGGGCGCGGCATTGGCGGGGTTTGCGCAACAGAAACAGGTGCTGCTGTCGTTCGACCCGGCCTTGACCGAGGGCATGCAGAGCCATGGCCTGCAAGGCGATTACAGCGCGGAGCAAGGCTTTGCCGCGTTGCTCGCGGGCACTTCGCTCGAGGTTTTGCGCCGCGGTGACGGCGACTATCTGTTGCAGCGGACCGGCCAGACCACCCAGCTGGCGCCGGTGCTGGTGCTGGGGGCTGGCGCCACCACGGAAGGCTCCGGCCTCTACACCGCCGACTGGATGCGTTCGGCCAACGGACTGGTGCTGTCGCAGCGCGAAACGCCGCAGTCCACCAGCGTGCTGACCCGCCAGCAGCTGGACGATCGCTCCATCAGCAGCGTGCGCGACGTGATGGAAAACGCCACCGGCATGAATGTGCAGCAGGCCGAATCGGAACGCCTGAGCTACTACTCGCGCGGCTTCTCGCTGGACACCTTCCAGTTCGACGGCGTGGTCAAGCCCTTGAACAGCCTGTACCAGTTCGGCGACGGCAATCTCGATCCGGTGATCTACGACCACGTCGAGATCATTCGCGGCGCGACCGGCCTGATGAGCGGCACCGGCAATCCGGGCGGCTCGGTCAATTTCATCCGCAAGCGGCCGACGCGGGATTTCCAGGGCAGCGTGAAGGCGGCCGCCGGCACCGAGGATACCTATCGCGGCGAGATCGACCTGTCGACGCCGTTCAACGCGTCGGGTTCGGTGCGCGGCCGGCTGGTCGGCGCCAAGGAGCGCCGTGGCGACACCATGGACCTGTACAAGAAGAAGCGCGACGTGCTGTATGGCATTATCGAGGCCGACGTGGCCGAGGCCACCACCGTCAGCGTCGGCGGATCGGTGCAGCGCACCCGGCCCAGCGGCATCAGCTGGGGCGGCCTGCCGGCGCTGGATGCCAACGGCAAGCCGATAGACTGGCCCAAGGGCCAGGCCATGGGCGCCAAGTGGTCGCGTTGGGATACCGACTCGCACGAGTATTTCGCCCAGGTCGAGCACGGTTTCGCCAACGGCTGGAACGCGCGCCTGTCATACACGCGGCTGGAGAACACCTTCAACGCGCCGCTGCTGTTCACCTCCGACGTGCCGCTGACCATCGACGGCTTTTCCGAACCGCCGCTGCTGCGCAAGTTCAAGGGCGGCAGCGACCAGGACGTGTACGGCGGATCGCTCGACGGCGGCTTCGATGCCTTCGGCCGGCGTCACCAGTTCAACCTCGGTTTCTCGCATTCGGTCATCAAGGCCTGGAACCAGAGTTGGGACACCAGTGACCAGGCGGGCTATCCGATCCCGGACATCAGGCACTGGACGGGCGACTGGCCCACGCCTAATTGGGACATCCTGTCGCTGTCGCAAACTCACCGCGACAAACAGACCGGCATCTACGGCACGCTGCGCCTGGGGCTGACCGACAGCCTGCACCTGCTCACCGGCGCGCGCTGGACGCGCTGGCAGTCCTCCGAGACCAGCGGCGGCATCGCGGGCTATTCGCACACCTATTCGGAAGTCACGCCCTACGTGGGAATGACCTACGACCTGGACGACACCTATACCGCCTACGCCAGCTATACCAACATCTTCCAGCCGCAGATGGTGAAGACGCGGGACTGGAGCATGGCGGGCCCGGCCTACGGCCACAACTACGAGGCGGGTCTGAAGGCCTCGTACCTGGATGGGCGCCTGAACGCTTCGGTGGCGGTGTTCCAGACCGACCAGAAGGACGTCGCCGAGTATGGCGGTTACGACTACGCGCACGACGACGGCTGGTACTACATCCTGGACGGCACCCGCACGCGCGGCTTCGAGGTCGAATTGGCGGGCGAGGTGACGCCGGGCTGGAACGTGTTCCTGGGATACACCTATCGCCAGTCCAAGGACAACAATGGCAAGAAGGTGCTGACCACGCAACCGGAGCAATTGCTCAAGCTGAGCACGGCTTATCGCCTGCCCGGCGCCCTGAACAAGCTGACCGTGGGCGGCGGCGTGCGCTGGCAGAGCCAGACCAGCGCGCAGACCTATTACGGCCTGCAGTCCGGCGCGATCGTGCAGAAGCCCTACGCGTTGTTCGACCTGATGGCGCAGTACAACTTCAGCGACAAGACCCAGCTGCAACTCAATGTGCGCAACCTGGCCGACAAGAAGTACTACCGCTCGATGGGCTTTTACAACTCGGTCTTCTACGGCGAAGGCCGCAGCGCGCTGGTCACGCTGACCCAGCGCTTCTAGGGCCTTCGCCGCGGCTGCCCGGCCTCTTCAGCGCCAGTCGCTGGCCAGGCTGAGTCTGGCCAGCTGATCGCGCGTCAGCGTCAGGCTGGCAGCCTTGACCAGTTCGTCCAGCTGCGCCAGCGAGGTGGCGCTGACGATCGGCGAGGTGATGCCCGGCTGGGCGATCTGCCAGGCCAGCGCGGCCTGCGCGGGCGTACAGTTGGCATCCTCGGCGACTTCATCCAGTGCCTTCAGGATGCGGTAGCCGCGATCGTTCAGGTAGGTGTCGACGATCTTCTTGCCGCGCGCGCTCTTGCCGACGTCGGCCGGGCTGCGGTATTTGCCGCTGAGAAAGCCGCTGGCCAGCGCGTAGTAGTTGATGGTGCCCAGGTCCTGCGCCTTGACCAGCGCCTGCAGGTGCCCCTCGAACGGCTCGCGGCTGTACAGGTTGTATTCCGGCTGGATGCTCTCGTAGCGCGGCAGGTTGTGCCGTTCGCTGGCGATCAGCGCCTCGGACAAGCGCACCGCGGTGTAGTTGGAGGCGCCGATGGCGCGCACCTTGCCGGCCTCGATCAGCTTGGCGTACTCGCCCAGCGTGTCGGTCATCGGGGTGTCGGGGTCGTCCTTGTGCGACTGGTACAGGTCGACGTGGTCGGTCTGCAGCCGCGCCAGCGAGGCGTCCAGCGAGCGCCGGATGTAGGCCGGCGCCAGGCCCTTGGCGTCCGGGCCCATTTCCATGCCGACCTTGGTGGCGATGAGCACCTGGTCGCGCTTGCCCGAGCGCTTGAGCCACTTGCCGATCAGGGCTTCGGATTCGCCGCCCTGGTTGCCGGGCACCCAGCGGGAGTAGACGTCGGCCGTGTCGATGAAGTTCAGGCCGGCATCGACCAGCGCGTCCAGCAGCGAGAACGTGCCGGCTTCGTCGACGGTCCAGCCGAAGACGTTGCCGCCGAAGGTGAGGGGAGGGATCTGCAGGCCGGAACGGCCCAATGCGCGTTTGATCATGATATGGCCCTTTGGATGTCGCGGATGTCGTGTCGCGCGGGCGCGGCGCTTTTAGTATATTGGCGCCGCGCGCCCCGGCATGGGGCAGGCGTGCCGCGCATGCACCATTTCAGGGATTCCCCCCAAGTGAATTTGTGTTGCGACACGTTAGACTATACGGCTTTACGGCTGTCCGGACCGCGGGGAAGCCCGCGGAACAGCCGTAATAATGAACAAATACCAAGGGTTCAAGGAGCTTACCTATGCTGATCGGAAAAAAACATTTTCTGACGGTTGGCGCGATGGCGCTGGCGATGGCGATCGCCGCGCCGGTGGCGGCGCAGCAGAAGTCGGTGGCGATCACCGCCATCGTCGAGCATCCGGCGCTGGACGCCGTGCGTGACGGGGTGCAGGACGCCCTCAAGCAAGCCGGCTACGAGCCGGGCAAGAACCTGAAGTGGCAATACCAGAGCGCGCAGGGCAACACCGGCACCGCCGCCCAGATCGCGCGCAAGTTCGTCGGCGACAAGCCCGACGCCATCGTCGCCATCGCCACCCCGTCGGCCCAGGCCGTCGTGGCCGCCACCAAGGACGTGCCGGTGGTGTATTCCGCCGTGACCGACCCGGTCGCCGCCCAGCTGGTGCCCAGCATGGATGCCTCCGGCACCAACGTCACCGGCGTGTCGGACCTGCTGGCGCTGGACAAGCAGGTCGAGCTGATCAAGAAGATCGTGCCCAACGCCAAGCGCGTCGGCATCGTCTACAACCCGGGCGAGGCCAACTCGGTCGTGGTGGTCAAGAAGCTGCAGGAAATCCTGCCCAAGTCGGGCATGAGCCTGGTCGAAGCCGCCGCCCCGCGTTCGGTCGACGTGGCGTCCGCCGCCCGCAGCCTGATCGGCAAGGTCGACGTCATCTACACCAACACCGACAACAACGTGGTCTCGGCCTACGAGTCGCTGGTGAAGGTCGGCAACGACGCCAAGATCCCGCTGATCGCCTCGGACACCGACAGCGTCAAGCGCGGCGGCATCGCCGCCCTGGGCATCAACTATCGTGACCTGGGCGTGCAGACCGGCAAGGTCGTGGTGCGCATCCTCAAGGGCGAGAAGCCCGGCGCGATCCCGTCCGAAACCATCTCCAAGCTGGAGCTCTACGTGAACCCGGGCGCCGCCGCCAAGCAAGGCGTGACGCTGTCCGACGCGATCATCAAGTCGGCCGCGGTGGTGGTAAAGTAAAGCGCAAGTCGTTCGGCCCCGCCCGTGCCCACCCGGCATGGCGGGGTTTTGTTTTATCTTGTTTTCTTGTGTTTGCCCCGTGCCGGTACGCGGGGTCCACAGGGCGGCAGCATTCACAAGATGCGCGCGGCCCGGCGCGATGGCGTTGGCCTTGAACGGCAGGTTGGTCACGGACCGCATGCCGCGTTTTGCTCCCCGGAGCGCCCCTCAAGCAGCCCGCTTGCGGCCCTGGCCGCCAAGCCCGGCAACGCCTTGGCAGGAATCGAGAGAAAATCGCACGGCAGGAAACGTTTATTGCGAAAGCTCGGGTAAAACTGACCCCGAAACGCAAGAATTCGGACGTTCCTAATCTCTAATATGCTCGTTCCCTACCTGATTGGATTTGACCCATGTCATTGTTCTCGTTGTTAGGCGCACTGGAGATCGGCCTGATCTTCAGCCTGGTGGCCTTGGGCGTATATATCTCCTTTCGCCTGCTGCGCTTTCCGGACCTGACCGTTGACGGCAGTTTCCCGCTGGGCGGCGCCGTCTGTGCCACGCTGATCGCCTCGGGCACCGACCCGTTCGTGGCCACCATCGCCGCCACCTTCGCCGGCGCCGCCGCGGGCCTGGTCACCGGCTGGCTCAACGTCAAGCTCAAGATCATGGATCTGCTGGCCAGCATCCTGATGATGATCGCGCTGTATTCCGTGAACCTGCGCATCATGGGCAAGCCCAACGTGCCGCTGATCACCGAACCCACCGTGTTCACCATCCTGCAGCCGGGCTGGCTGTCGGACTACGTGGCGCGGCCGCTGATCCTGGTGGTCATCGTGATCCTGGCCAAGCTGGCGCTGGACTGGTTCTTCGCCACCCAGACCGGCCTGGCGGTGCGCGCCACCGGCTCGAACGGCCGCATGGCCCGCGCGCAGGGCGTCAACACCGGCCGCATGATCCTGGGCGGCATGGCGCTGTCGAACGCGCTGGTCGCGATGGCCGGCGCGCTGTTCGCGCAGACCCAGGGCGGTTCCGACATCTCCATGGGCATCGGCACCATCGTCATCGGCCTGGCCGCGGTGATCGTCGGCGAAAGCATCCTGCCGTCGCGCAAGCTGGTGCTGGCCACGCTGGCCGTCATCATCGGCGCCATCGTCTACCGCTTCTTCATCGCGCTGGCGCTGAACAGCGATTTCATCGGCCTGAAGGCGCAGGACCTGAACCTCGTCACCGCGGTGCTGGTCACGGTCGCCCTGGTCATTCCCATGCTCAAGCGCCGGCTGTTCGGCAAGAAGGGGCGCTGATATGTTGTCCGCAAAAGACCTCAAGATCACTTTCAACGCCGGCACGCCGATCGAAACGCGCGCGCTGCGCGGGCTGTCGCTGGACATCCCCTCGGGCCAGTTCGTCACCGTCATCGGTTCCAACGGCGCCGGCAAGTCGACCTTCCTGAACGCCGTCTCGGGCGACCTGCCGGTCGATTCGGGCCGCATCGAGATCGACGGCGCCGATGTCACGCGCCAGCCGGTGTGGGGCCGCGCCTCGCGCGTGGCGCGCGTGTTCCAGGATCCGATGGCCGGCACCTGCGAAGACCTGACCATCGAAGAGAACATGGCGCTGGCGCAGTTGCGCGGCGCGCGCCGCGGCTATGGCCGCGCGGTCAAGGCCTCGATGAAGGAAGGTTTCCGCGAACGCCTGGCCACGCTGGGCCTGGGCCTGGAAAACCGCCTCACCGACCGCATCGGCCTGCTCTCGGGCGGCCAGCGCCAGGCCGTGAGCCTGCTGATGGCGGCGCTGCAGCCGTCGCGCATCCTGCTGCTGGACGAGCACACCGCCGCGCTCGACCCGCGCACCGCCGACTTCGTGCTGCAGCTGACGGCGCGCATCGTGGCCGAAAGCAAGCTGACCACCATGATGGTCACGCACAGCATGCGCCAGGCGCTCGACGTGGGCGACCGCACCGTGATGCTGCACCAGGGCCAGGTGGTGCTGGACGTGTCGGGCGACGAACGCCGCGGCATGGACGTGCCGGACCTGCTGGCCATGTTCGAGCGCGTGCGCGGCGAAAAGCTGTCGGACGACGCCTTGCTGCTGGGCTGACCGGATGATCCGGCCGCCACGGGCGGCTGGCGCAAGACCCGGCGCGGATCCCCTGGATCGCGCCGGGTTTTTTCATGGCGGCGCGTGGCGCGGTCAGGCCGCCCGCGCGCGCCAGGCGCGCAGCAGCAGCGTCTCGATGTCGTGCACCGGCAGGCCGGTGGCGCGCGCCACGGCCTCGCGATACGGCGGCATGTTGGTGCATTCGAGCACGATGTCGGTCAGGTCCGGGGCGCGCCGCGCCAGCCGTTCGGCGGCCTCGACCACGTCGCGCTCGACCCGCGCCAGATCCATGTCCGGCGCGTTCTCCAGGATGCGCGCCTGCATCTCGCAACCGGGCGCCAGGCCTTCGACCACGGCGTTGGCGGGCACGCCGGCCGCATCCAGCAAGGCGCGGTCGAGCGAGGCGGCGTCGAAGGTGACGATGCCCACCCGCGCCAGGCCGCGGCATTGCAGCAGGCTGGACGACACCACCGGCACCGGCACGGCGGCCTGCAGGGCGTCCTGGTAGCGCGCCAGGAACCCGCAACTGGTGGAGATCAGCGCGGCGCCGTCGCGCGCCAGACCCACCGCGGCATCGATGAACGGTTGCAGGAAGGCTGGGTCGGCCTCCTGCACGATCTTGCGCGGCGAGGCGCCCGGCACCGTGACGAAGCGCGCCGGGATGCCGGCGCGGGCGTAGGTCTCGGGGTTGCCGACGTCGCCGGGCGGGCGCGGGAAGCGCGTGTCCAGCATCAGCAGGCCGAGAAAGGCGGCGGGGGCCGTGGGCGCGGCGGGGACGGTTGCATCGTTCGTGGCCACGCAAGGCTCCTGTGAATGTCGATACGCCCTAGATGAAGCGTTCCGGACGGAATGCGCCATGGCGGCTGGCCGCGCCGCCGTCGGTCATCAGTTCACCCAGTATCTGCGCGGTTCCTGGCGCCGTGCTGAAACCGATGTGCTGGTGGCCCAGCGCCAGCCACAGGCCCGGATGGCGCGGCGCCTGGCCGATCATCGGGCGGCTGTCCGGCAGCGTCGGGCGCCGGCCCAGCCAGGCCTGCGGGTCCAGCCGCTCGCCCAGGCCGATCGCCTCGCGCGCCCGCGCCTCGGCCAGGTCCAGCTGCGCGGGGCGGGCGGGCGCGTCGCAGTCGTCCAGCTCGACGCCGGTGGTCAGCCGCAGGCCGCGCGCCATCGGCGACAGCACGTAGCCGCCGCCGGTGTCGTAGATGGGACGGCCCAGCGCCGGGCCGTCGGCGGCGCCGTAATGCATGTGATAACCGCGCTCGAACGCCAGCGGCAGGTCGATGCCGGTGGTTTTGAGCAGGGCCTTGGACCACGGGCCCAGCGCCACCACCAGGTCGGGCGCGGCCAGCGTTTGCGTGCCGGCGTCGCCCTGCACGATCCAGCCGCGCCCGCCGTCGCGGCGGATGGCGGCGGCCCGCAGCGTGCGCAAGACGCCGCCCGAGCGCTGGAACAGGTCGGCGTAGGCCGCGGTCACGGCGCCGGGATCGTCCACCGAA
>NZ_CYTY01000028.1:23948-28836 GCF_001298995.1 Achromobacter sp. 2789STDY5608615 | reverse complement strand
AGCGCCGGATCAGGCCGTCGAGCGCCGCCGTGGTCTCGCGGAACACCGATGGCCGGGCGCGCGCCAGGAAGCCCGCCGCCCAGCCCAGGTTGCGGGCCAGGTACGCGGCGCGGTAGCGGAATTGGACGGCGTCATTGCGCAGCAGCCGGGGCAGCTGGCGCCACAGGCCGGGATGGTTGAAGGGCATGAGGGAGCTGCGGGCCAGGACGCCGGCATTGCCGGATGAGGTTTCCTGGCCGGGATCCTGGCGGTCGACCAGGGTGACGTCCATGCCGCGCCGCTGCAGTTCCAGCGCGCAGCAGACGCCGACGATGCCGGCGCCGAGCACTATGACTTGCTTTCCCATCGTCGCTGTCGCTGCTTGAGTCGGTACGGAATCAAGGGGGGGGTAAGCGGCCGATTGTAGGGCAGCGGGCAGGCGCCAGCGAGAGCGGGCAATCCATGATTGCGGCACCGCGCCGGGCGGCCGCCAGGCGGGTGTGCCGTCGCCGGTCAGGCCGGCGGCCGCTGCCCCAGGATGCGGCCGGCCGCCACCACGCCCCACCATGCGGCCTCTTCGAACACCGAGTAGCCGGACAGGTCGGCATGGGCGAACAGCACCGGTCCGTCGACTTCGCGCAACGCCGCCAGGCCGGCGTTCGACAGGTAGCCGCAATAGGGCGAGGCCATGGCATGGCCGCGCACCGTGATCTCCAGCTGGCGGGCGCGGCGCCAGAGCTCGTCGCCATAGGCGGCGACCAGGTCGGCGGCGGCCTCGTCGCGCAGCGCCTCGGGGCGGGCGTCGGCCAGCCATTGGCGCGCGGCCTGCGGCGTCTGGCTGCTGAGCGCGTGGTAGGCGGTGAACACCGTGCGCGGCGAGCGCGCCACGCGCAGCAGCTGGTGGGTCGAGACCACGTAGCCCAGGGCCTGGCCCTGGTAGACCACGTTGTCCCACGACAGCGGCTCGCCCGGCGCCTCGCGCGGATAGCCATCCATGACGAAGTTCGACACCAGCCACGGCGCGTGCGGCGAGGCGTGCGTGGCCGGATCGTAGCCGTAGGCGCGGATGTCCGGCAGGATGCGCTGCGCCACGAACAAGGGCATGGCGCAGACCGCGCGTTGCGCCTCCAGTGTGTAGACGCTGGCGGCCGCGCCCGGGGCGAGGCAATCGATGCGCGGGCCGGCGGCGCTTTCGCGCAGCCGCGCGGCGATGCCGGGCAGCAGCCAGCCGCCGTGGCCCAGGCGCGTGCTGATGGCGTCGCGCAAGCGCTGCGCCAGCGGCGCCAGGCCGCCCGGCCAGGTCAGCACCGCGCCTTCGTTGGCGTTGGCGGCATGGCCGTCGCGGCTGGCGAAGTAGTGCAGGCCGGCCCAGGCCGAGACCCGGTCGTACGGTGCGCCGTAGTCGTCGCGGCAGCAGTAGTTCAGGTACCAGTGCAGCGCGGGCGAGGTGTAGCCCTCGCGCTCCAGCCATTGCTTGAAGGTCAGCGCGTCCAGCGCGCGCCAGGCCGGGTCGCGCGAGGACAGCGCGATCGGGATGCAGAAGACCTTGCGGCCGTCGTTGCCGGTCGCGCCGTGCAGCCGGTCGACCAGCGCCAGGAACTGGCGATGCTGTTCGATATCGGCCTCGGGCAGCCCGTGCATCGGCAAGAGGCCGTCTTCCCAGCGGCCGTCGCGCAGCAGGCGTTCCTGCGGCGAGTGCGCCAGGAGGGCTTCGTCGTAATAGGGCCGCTCGCCGAAGGCGTCGCGTTCGGCGATGCCGAAGTCGCCCAGCATCTCGCGCACATGGGTGGACTGCATCGACGGCAGCGGCAGGTAGTGCGCGCCGAGCGGATAGTCCAGGCCGTCGCGCGCGCCGGCGGCGGCGTTGCCGCCGTACTCGGGGCCCTCGACCACGACGAAATCGGTAAAGCCCTCGCGCGCCAGTTTCCAGGCGCACGACAGCCCGGCCACGCCGGACCCCAGGATCGCCACCTGGCAGCGGCGGCTGCTCGAGGACGGCGGCAAGGCCGCGCCGTCGCGCAGCGCGTGGCCGGCCTGCATGCCGGGATAGCGCACCTCCGGCGTGGTCTCGATCACGCGCGAACGGTAGTAGCCCGCCGTGCCCGCGACGGCGGCGGTGGCCGCGCCCAGCAGGAAGGTGCGGCGGCGCATCAGCGGATGACCCTGCGCCAGTCCTCGTCGAAGTAGCGCACGAGCGACTGTTCGTTCAGGCGGTTCGGCGGCATGGCCAGCGCCGGCATGTCGGCGGGAAAGTGGAACAGCTCGCGTAGCGTGGCCGGGTCGAGGTAGCGGGTGGGCACGGTGACGGCATCCGGCGGCGTGTAGTCGCGGCGCTTGCCGGCCAGGATGAAGCCCCAGTCGCCGAACGAGGGCACGTAGGCGTGGTACGGCCAGGTGTTCAGGCCGGCTTCCTTGAGCGTGGCGTCCACGCTCCAGAACGAGCGCGGCGCGAAGTAGGGCGAGGTCGACTGGATCACCATGTAGCCGTTCTCGGCCAGGTGCCGCGCCATCAGGTGGTAGACCGGCACCGAGTACAGCCGGCCCAGACCGAAGTTGGACGGATCCGGAAAGTCGACCACGATGAAGTCGTAGACCTCGGCGTGGCTTTCGAGCCAGCGCCCGGCGTCGTCGTTGATGACGGTGACGCGCGGATCGGTCAGCGAGCCCTGGTTCAGTTTCGTCAGCGGTTCGGAGCGCGAGAACAGGCCGGTCATGGCCGGATCCAGGTCGACCAGCGTGACGTGCTCGACCTGCTTGTACTTGAGGATCTCGCGCACCGCCAGGCCGTCGCCGCCGCCCAGCACCAATACGTTGCGGGCCCACGGCAGGGCCTGCAGGCCCGGGATCACCAGCGACTCGTGATAGCGGTGTTCGTCGCGCGACGAGAATTGCAGGTTGCCGTTGATGTACAGCCGCAGGTCGTCATGCCAGCGCGTCACGATCAGGCGCTGGTAGGGCGTGGTCTCGGCGTGCACCACGTCGTCGCCGTACAGGCCTTTCTCGGCCCAGGCCGTCATCTGGCCGGAAAACAGGAAGCCCAGCGCCAGCAGGCCCAGCACCACGCCGCCGCGCACGGCCCGTTCCGCCGGCCGCCGGATCTCGTGGCGGAACAGCCAGGTGGTCCACAGCGCCACGCTGGCGTTGAGCATGCCGAACAGGAAGCCGGTGCGCAGCAGGCCCAGCTTGGGCGCCAGCAGCAGCGGAAAGATCAGCGACACGGCCAGCGCGCCGAGGTAATCGAAGGTCAGCACGCGGCTGACGATCTCGCGGAACTCGGCCTTGCGCTGGTTGAACACCCGCATCACCAGCGGGATCTCCATGCCCACCATCAATCCGATGATGAATACGCCGACATACAGCGCCGCGCGGAAGGGCGCCGACAGCCAGGCGAAAACCAGGAACAGGACGGCGGCGGAAACCCCGCCCAATAATGCGACGGCCAGCTCGACATCGATGAACCGATTCAAAACGTCGTCGTCTTTTACATATTTTGACAACCACGATCCGATGCCCATCGCGAACAGATAGCAGCCGATGACGGACGAGAACTGGAGAATGGAATCGCCCAGCAGATAGCTGGCGAGCGCGCTGCTGATGAGCTCATAGCCCAGGCCGCAGGACGCGACGATCAATACCGACAGGATGAGGACGCGGTCGCGCATGGGGGTTCCGACGCTGAAAATGCGTTCGCAGTATATCGAAAGCGCCGTATATACTGCGCGCAATTAGGGGCCTGAAGGGGGCGAATATGGGAGAAGCAATGCATCCGGCCGTGACCTATCTGATCTACATCGTCTCGGCGTTGGTGATGCTGGGCATTTTCACCGCGGTCTACACCACGGTGACGCGCTACAAGGAATTCGAGCTGATCCGCCAGGGCAATATCGCCGCGGTGCTGTCGTACGGCGGCGCGCTGGTGGGCTTTTCCTTCACCCTCTGCTCCAGCATCGCCATCCATGCCAGCTTCGTCATGTTCCTGGTCTGGGGCGTGGCCGCCATGGTGGTGCAACTGGTGGTCTATGCCGTGGTGGCGCGCGCCATCCGCGGCCTGAACGAAGCCATCGAGGAAAACAACATCGCCATGGGCGGCCTGATCGGATCGATCTCGCTGGCCGCCGGCGTGGTCAACGCCGCCTGCCTCACCTGAGCCGACGGGCGCGTTGATTCGTATCTGACACAGGAGAACTAGCCATGAGTCTCGGTTCATTTATCCGCAAGCAGTTTATCGACATCCTGCAATGGAACGAGGACGGCGACGGCGTGCTGGCCTGGCGTCATCCGATGCAGGATTTCGAAATCCAGTACGGCGCCAGCCTGACCGTGCGCGAGTCGCAGATGGCGGTGTTCGTCAACGAAGGCAAGGTGGCCGACGTGTTCGGCCCCGGCATGTACAAGCTGACCACCCAGACCCTGCCGGTGCTGACGTACCTGAAGAACTGGGACAAGCTGTTCGAATCGCCCTTCAAGTCGGACGTGATCTTCTTCAGCACCCGCCTGCAGCTGGGCCGGCGCTGGGGCACGGCCCAGCCGGTGACGCTGCGCGACAGCGAATTCGGCATGGTGCGGCTGCGCGCCTTCGGCGTGTATTCGTACCAGATCACCGATCCGGCCAAGTTCTACCGCGAGATCAGCGGCACGCGCGACGTCTACACCGTCGACGACCTGGAAGCGCAGCTGCGCAACATGGTGGTCGCGGCCATGACCACCGCGCTCGGCGGCTCAAAGGTGCCGTTCCTGGACATCGCCGGCAACCAGGGTCTGATGTCGCAGAGCATCGGCGAGCAGCTCGGCCCGGTGTTCGACCGCTATGGCGTCAAGCTCGACAACTTCACGGTCGAGAACGTGTCGCTGCCGGAAGAACTGCAGAAGGCGCTGGACACGCGGATCTCGATGGGCATGGCCGGCGACC
>NZ_CYTY01000028.1:19856-23676 GCF_001298995.1 Achromobacter sp. 2789STDY5608615 | reverse complement strand
GATTACGACACGGCCAAGGCGGAAGTCCTGAAGAAACTCACCAGCTGAGCGCCGAACGCCCATGCAGCAGGTCCTGTGTCCGCAGTGCGGAGCGCCCGTCAAGTTCACCTCCACGGCATCGGTCATGGCGGTCTGCGGCGCCTGCCGCAGCACGCTGCTCAAGGACGCCGACTCGGTCAGGCGCATCGGCGAGACCGCCGACGTGCTGGAAGACTATTCGCCGCTGTGCCTGGGCGCCGCCGGCCAGTTCGAAGGCAAGCGCTTCGACCTGATCGGCCGCATCCAGCTGCGCTACGAGGACGGCTTCTGGAACGAGTGGTACCTGTGGTTCGACGACGGCTCGGACGGCTGGCTGTCGGACGCCTCCGGCCAGTACGCCATCACCCGCCGCCGCAAGGCCAAGACGGTGCAGGGCCTGCCGGCCTTCGCCGACATCGCGCCCGGCGACGACATGAAGCTGGACGGCCAGCGTTTCACCGCCTCGGACGTGCGCCGCTGCCGCGCCGGGGGCGCGCAGGGCGAACTGCCGTTCGTGCCGGGCGACGGCTGGGAGGCCAAGGTCGCCGACTTCCGCAGCCTGGACGCGTTCCTGACGCTGGACTTCTCCGACGGTCCCGAGCCCGAACTCTATATCGGCAAGGCCTTCGACCTGGCGGGCATGCAGGCGGCCTCGCTGCGCCCGAACGACCAGGTCGAGGAGACCGCCGGACGCTTCCGCGGCCAGATCAAGGCGCTGGACTGCCCCAACTGCGGCGCGCCGATCAGCTTCGTCGCGGCCATGGCGACCCAGGTGGTGTGCCCCTCGTGCGCCGCCACGGTCGACTGCGCCGGCGACACCGCCGAGGTCATCGAGAAGGCGCGCAAGGTCAAGGCCATCAAGACCACGCTGGCGCTGGGCGCCACCGCCAAGATCGATGGCGCCGCCTTCACCCTGATCGGCCTGATGAAATGCGCCGACCCGGATCCCGAGGAGCCCTCGGACTGGATCGAATACCTGCTGTTCAACCCGGCCAAGGGTTTCATCTGGCTGGTGGAGACGGACGAGGGCTGGGAACGGGTGCAGGTCTGCGACACCTGGCCCAGCTACAACAACGCCACCAGCGTGCGCTGGCGTTCCAAGCTGTACCAGAAGCTGTACGACTACACCTCGCGCGTCGAGCTGGCGCTGGGCGCCTTCAACTGGCGCGTCAAGGTTGGCGACAGCACCAAGATCACCGACTTCAAGGCCGGCAACCTCAAGCTGACCCGCGAGCAGGGGCCGGCCGAACTGGGCTGGTCGGCGTCCGCGCCGGTGGCGCCGGCGCAGCTGGCGGAATGGTTCGGTAATCCCGAGCTGGCCAAGCAGAAGGCGATGGCGTCGGCGGCCTCGGGCGGCGGCTACCGCAAGTGGGCCTGGTTCGCCACCATCGCCATGGGGTTTCTCAACATGGGCAACATCTTCAGCGGCCGCGTTTTGCCGCTCGTGATCGGCCTGGCCTTCCTGTGGCTGCCGGCCAGCCTCGCGGACAAGATGTCCGCAAAGGACGACTGAGGCATGGGCAAGTTCATCTACGCCATCTACGCCCTGATCGTGGTCATGGCCGCCACCGGCGCCAGCTCGCCCGGCGCCCGCTTCACCAGCGGCGGCGGCAGCGGCGGCAGCAGCAGCAGCTGGGGCGGCGGCTCGTCGGGCAGCTCGGGCTGGTCATCGGGCGGTTCGCACAAGTGACGCCGCACGCCACGCCCGGCCGCCACATCCTGGCCGATTTCCGCGGCGTGTCCGCCCGCCTGCTGGCCGACGCCCAGGCGCTCGAACGCGAGCTGGTCCTGGCCGCCGAGGCGGCGGGGGCGCGGGTGCTGGGCGCCCACTTCCATCATTTCGGAGAGGGCGCCGGCGTGACCGGGGTGGTCATGCTGAGCGAATCGCACATCAGCATCCATTCCTGGCCCGAACATCGGTTCGCCGCGCTGGACATCTTCATGTGCGGGGCCGCCCGGCCCGAACTGGCGCTCGAGCGGCTGCGGGCCGCGCTGGGGCCGGAGACCGTCCGCGTCACCACGGTCGACCGCGGCTGAACGCCGCTTTCCCTTTCGGCGTTGATCTGGCGCAAGCGGGCCGTCTGCCGCAAATTGACGGGCGTTATATACCTATATATATTTCGTTACCGAGATTGATCTTGTCCGAGGAGAGAGTCATGTTCCGCAAACACCCGATCCTGGCGGTATCGCTGGCCCTGGCCGCCGTCTGGGGCCCCAGCGCCCACGCCGGCGACCTGGTCGTGTCCGCCGCCGCCAGCCTGACCAACGCGTTCAAGGACGTGGCCCAGGCATACGAGAAGGAGCATGCCGGCACCAAGGTCATCCTGAACTTCGGCGCCTCAGACGTGCTGCTGCAGCAGATCGTCAAGGGCGCGCCCGCCGACGTGTTCGCGTCCGCCGACCAGAAGGCGATGGACAAGGCCGTCGAGGAAAAGGCCGTCAAGCCCGAATCGCGCGTGGATTTCGCCGCCAACCAGATCGTGCTGATCGTGCCGACGGACAGCAAGGCCAACATCACCGCGCTCAAGGACCTGACGCGCGACGACGTCAAGCGCATCGCCTACGGCAACCCGGCCTCGGTGCCGGTGGGCCGCTACACGCAGGGCGCGCTGCAGGCCGCCGGCCTGTGGGACGCGGTGCAGGCCAAGAGCGTGCTGGCGCAGAACGTGCGCCAGAGCCTGGACTACGTGTCGCGCGGCGAAGTGGACGCGGGCTTCGTGTTCGCCACCGACGCCGCCGTGATGCCGGACAAGGTCAAGGTCGCGGTGCGCGTGCCGTCGCAGACGCCCGTCACCTATCCGATCGCCGTGACGGCGCGCGATACCGCCGCCAAGGAAGCCAAGAGCTTCGTGGCCTACGTGATGTCGCCCGCCGGACAGGAAATCCTGTCGCGCTACGGTTTCCAGAAGCCCTGAGGCCGCGGCCGGTATTCAATCGCGGTCAGTGATGAGCGATCCAGTATGGGTGCCCCTGCTGCTTACCCTGAAAGTGGCAGGCTGGGCAACGTTGTTGGCGACCGTGGCCGGCGCCGGGGCCGCTTATGGCTTGTCCCGCTGGCGCTGGCCGGGGCGGGACCTGCTGGATGCGATCCTGACCCTGCCGCTGGTGCTGCCGCCCACGGTGCTGGGCTACTACCTGCTGGTGCTGCTGGGCCGGCGCGGCGTGCTCGGCGAAAAGCTGGCTGAAATCGGCATCGAGCTGGTGTTCACCTGGCAGGGGGCGGTCATCGCCGCGTCGGTGGTGGCCTTCCCGCTGGTCTTCAAGTCGGCCCGCGCCGCCTTCGAAAACGTCGATCCCCAATTGGAAAGCGCGGCTCGGGTATTGGGCGTGTGCGAGGCCGGGGTGTTCTTCCGCGTGACGCTGCCGCTGGCGGCGCGCGGCATCGTGGCCGGCGTGCTGCTGGCCTTTGCCCGCGCGCTGGGCGAGTTTGGCGCCACCCTGATGATCGCCGGCAACCTGCCGGGCCGCACCCAGACGCTGTCGGTCGCCATCTACGAGGCGGTGCAGGCGGGCGATGACGCCACCGCCAATTTCCTGGTGATGGTCACCTCCATCACCTGCGTTGCGGTGCTGCTGGCGGCCGGCAAGCTGGTGCCGATCCGCGGCCGGCGCAGCGGAGACGGGCAATGAGCGTCGATCTGCGCATCCGCAAGAGCATGGTGTCCGGCGACCGGCACTTCTCGCTCGACGTGGCGTTCTCGTCGGCCTCCAAGCGCATCGCGCTGTTCGGGCCGTCGGGCGCCGGCAAGAGCCTGACGCTGCGCGCGGTGGCCGGCCTGTTGCGGCCCGATGCCGGCCGCAT
>NZ_CYTY01000028.1:16318-19598 GCF_001298995.1 Achromobacter sp. 2789STDY5608615 | reverse complement strand
GGCCAGAAGCAGCGCGTGGCGCTGGCGCGCGCGCTGATGCTCAAGCCGGAAATCCTGCTGCTGGACGAGCCGTTCTCGGCGCTGGACTCGCAACTGCGCGGCAAGATGCGCCAGGAATTGAACACGCTGCAACGCCAGCTGGACGTGCCGATGCTGTTGATCACCCACGATCCGGCCGACGTCGAGGCGCTGGCCGACGAGGTCTTCGAAGTTCGGGACGGCAAGGTGCGCCGCCGCGACGAGGACGTGGGCGTTTGAAGGCCAGGGCGGCGTTCAGATCTTGAATGCCGCAGCCGCTCGAGGGCGTATGCCGCGCCGGGCGGGCGCCTGGCCGCGGCGGGCCACGATCAGTCGAGCACGCCCAGGATCACGCTCGAGGCCTTGAACACGGCCACCGCTTCGGCGCCTTCGCCCAGTCCAAGGTCCTGCGCGCTTTCGTTGGTGACGATGGCCACCAGCGTGGTGCCGCCTTCCAGTCCGATCAGGATCTCGCTGTTGACCGCGCCGGTGCGCACCGCCGTGATGGTGCCGGGCAGCTGGTTGCGGGCCGACAGCCGCAGGCCGGGGCCGGGCGCGCCGACGATCACCGACGAGGCCTTGACCAGCGCCAGCGCTTCCTTGCCGGGCGCCAGTTCCAGTTCCTGGGTGCTTTCGCGGGTGATGGTGGCCGTGATGACCTGGCCGCCAGCGATGCGCAGCAGGATCTCGTCGTTGACGGCCCCGGTGCGGACTTCCATCACGGTGCCCATGAGTTTGTTGCGTGCGCTGGTTTTCAACATAAATCGCCTCATCAAGTCGATGTCGCCGCTGGCATCGAGGCCGGCGCGCGTCAGGTTGTCCATGAATTTGTGGTGCTCGGACTCGAGCGCCCGGAATGTCGCGATCAGGCCGCGCGCCCGGTCGGTCAGGCGCGTGCCGCCGCCGCCCTTGCCGCCGGCCGCGCGCAGCACCAGCGGTTCGCCCGCCAGGTTGTTCATGGCGTCGATGGCGTCCCAGGCGCCCTTGTAGCTCATGCCGACCGCGCGCGCGGCGGCCGTGATCGAGCCGGTGGCGTCGATCTGCGCCAGCAGGTCTATGCGGTTCTTGCCGCCCCAGTTCTGGGCGCCGGAACGAAACCAAATCGAGCCGTCGAGTTCCAACATCGGTATCAGGTGTGGTCAGGGTCTGGAAGTAACCCCGAGTGTAATGGAGCCCGCCCCGCCGCCGTTTGAGATATATCGGATGAGAATGAGATGCTGTTGAAACTTTATCCGCTTCGCGGCACTATGGACGCGCTCAGGGTGTGTTGATGTACGTAGGCACCAGGGGGCCGGCTCGCGGCCCCGCTTCTTGGAGATCGACATGAAAGCGCTGAAAATGCTGGCATCGGGTTCCATGGCGGCGCTGTTGGCGGCCTGCGCCTCCGGCCCCACCGTCAAGAGCGATTACGACCACCAGGCGGATTTCTCCCGCTACCGGACCTTCGGCTACATGTCGCCGCTGGGCACCGACAAGGCCGGCTACAGCACCTTGCTGACCGAGCGGCTCAAGGACGCCACCCGCGGCCAGATGGAAATGCGCGGCTATGTCTACAGCGCCGCCACCCCCGACCTGCTGGTCAATTTCAATGGCAAGCTGCAGCAAAAGACCCAGGTGACCGAGGCGCCGCCGCCGATGGGGCCGTATTACGGCTATCGCTCGGGCTTCTATGGCGGCTGGCCCGGCTACGGCTGGGGCGACACCGTCTATCAGTACACCGAGGGCACGCTCAACATCGATCTGGTCGATCCGCGCCGCAAGCAGCTGGTGTGGGAGGGCGTCGCGGTCGGCGAGGTGCGCAACCCCGAGATGGCGACCTCGGCCGAGAACGTCGACAAGGCCGTGGCGGAGATCTTCGCCAGGTATCCGTTCCGCGCCGGCGTCGCGGCGCCGCAATTGCCGGACAAGACCAAACCCTAGCTTTCGCAAGGAAACCCGCATGAGTACTCGCCGCAAGGCCGCTTCCCCCGACACCGGCGCGACGCCGGCCTATGACACCGTGGCGCTGGTGCTGCAGGGCGGCGGCGCCCTCGGCTCGTACCAGGCGGGGGTGTACCAGGGCCTGCACGAGGCCGGCATCCGCCCCAACTGGATCTCCGGCATCTCCATCGGCTCGATCAACGCGGCCATCATCGCCGGCTCCCGCGAGGACGAGCGCATCGAACGGCTGCGCGGTTTCTGGGAAAGCATCTGCCGGCCCGCGGGCTTCGCCTCGGTGCCCTGGGGCGACACGCTGGCGGGCATGTTCGAGGGCATCCCGTTCGGCTTCGGCTCGCCCGCCATGAACGGCCAGCTGTCGGCGTTCCAGGCGCTGTTCTCGGGGCAGCCGGGCTTTTTCAAGCCGCGCTTCCCGCCGCCGTACTGGGTGCACGGCAAGGGCGCGGCGTCCACCAGTTTCTACGACACCACGCCGCTGGCCGCGACCTTGCGCGAGTACGTGGATTTCGACCTGCTCAATTCCGGCGCGGTGCGCGCCAGTTTCGGCGTGGTCAACGTGCGCAGCGGCAATTTCGCCTATTTCGACAGTCTCAAGGACACCCTGCGGCCCGAGCACATCATGGCGTCCGGCGCCTTGCCGCCCGGCTTCCCGTCGGTGGAGATCGACGGCGAGCACTACTGGGATGGCGGCGTGGTGTCCAATACGCCGCTGGCGCAGGTGCTGACCAGCGAGACGATGCGCGACACGCTGGCCTTCCAGGTCGACCTGTGGCCGGCGCGTGGCGGGCTGCCGACCACGCTCGAGGAAGTGGCCGAGCGCCAGAAGGACATCCAGTACTCCAGCCGGACCCGCATGGTCACCGACCAGCTGCGGCGCGTGCTCAAGCTGCGCCATGGCCTGCAGCAGCTTCTGGAACGCCTGCCCGACAAGGAGCGCGCCGCGCCTGAACTGGCCGAGATCCGCCGCCTGGCCAAGACCCCGGCCACCAACATCATCAACCTGATCTACGAGTCCAAGCACCGCGAGCGCTTCTCCAAGGACTACGAGTTCGGCACCGAGGCCATGCGCGAGCACTGGGAGTCGGGCCTGGCCGACATCCGCCAGACGCTGGCCAAGCCGGGCATCCTGGCGCGCCCGACGCAGGACAGCTGCTTCGTGGCCCACGACATCCATCGCAATGGCAAGCACACGGCCTGAGCCGCCACGGGCCAGGCTGGGATCCGTCTGATTCCAAGGGAAACCCGCCGCACAATGGCGTCAGCAACGGTAGTCTTTCGGCAAGACTTGAAACCTTGTTCCGGGTCCGGGCCGCCGTCTTCCACG
>NZ_CYTY01000028.1:0-16252 GCF_001298995.1 Achromobacter sp. 2789STDY5608615 | reverse complement strand
CTGACCGAGGTCGAACGCGCCTGCTTCCAGTGCCTGCTGCGCAATCCGCGCAAGGAGCTGTTGCGCGAAGAACTCGCGCTGCTGCGCGAGGAATTGATGCTGCCGCGCCAGAGCACCAACCTGCGCGCCCTGAACGTGGCGATCTGCCGCCTGCGGCGCAAGGTGCGCCAGGCCGGCGGCCGCCTGCCGCTGCATACGGTGCATGGCGTGGGCTATGTATTCCTGGGCAACCTGCAAGAGGTTGCCGATGTGTGATCGTGGCAAATGGATTTCCCCCGGATCCGTTTGTTTTTCGCCGCTTCCCATGTTGCGCGCCGTCGTGAAAATCAGTGATTTCCCCAATAACTGAGTTACATTAACGGGCTATTCACGTGTCAGTGGCGGGGCGCAGGATTTTGCTTTGATCGCAATCACGGATTGCGGTCAAATACGGCGGTCGGACACGGCCGCGCAAACCCGCGACCGTCCTTCGGCAACGGGACACGGCGGGCATCGTCGCCGTTACATTGTTGCGGTCGCTTGACGCGGTTAACTTCGCGGGGGTTTCAATGCGGTTTTCGCCTAAACGTGTCTCAGGTCTGGCTTTTTCCGGCGGCGTCCTCGCGCTGTTGTTGGCGGGTTGCGGTGAAAAGCCGCAGATGAATCCCGGCATGCCGCAGGTCAGCGTCATCACGGTGCAGCCGCAGCGCACCCCCATCGTTTCCGAACTGCCCGGCCGCGTCGACGCGGTGCGCGACGCCCAGATCCGCTCGCGGGTCACCGGCATCGTCCAGAAGATCACCTTCGAGCAGGGCGGCGACGTCAAGGAAAACCAGTTGCTGTTCAAGATCGATCCGGCGCCCTACAAGGCCGCCTACGATCAGGCCACCGCGCAGCTCAAGCAGGCGCAGGCCAACCTGTTCAGCGCCAAGCTGCTGGCCGACCGCTACGCGCCGCTGGTCAAGGCCAACGCCGTCAGCAAGCAGGAATACGACAACGCCGTGGCGGCCTACCGCCAGGCCGATGCCACCGTGGCCGCCGCCAAGGCGGCGCAGGACAACGCCTCCATCAACCTCGGCTACACCGATGTCACCTCGCCCATCACGGGCCGCATCGGCAAGCCGCTGGTGACCGAAGGCGCGCTGGTCGAGGCGACCTCGGCCACGCAGATGGCGACCGTGCAGCAGCTCGACCCGATCTACGTGGACTTCACCCAGTCCACCGCGGACCTGGCCGCGCTGCGCCGCGCCTTCGCCAGCGGCAAGCTGCAGCAGGTCGGCAAGGACGCCGCCCGCGCCACGGTGGTGCTGGAAGACGGTTCCGAATACGACAAGCCGGGCAAGCTGCTGTTCACCGGCATCACGGTCGATCCCAGCACCGGCCAGGTCAACCTGCGCGCCGAGGTGCCCAACCCCGACGGCATCCTGTTGCCCGGCATGTACGTGCGCGTGCGGCTGGAGCAGGGCGTGGACGACCAGGCCCTGGTGGTGCCGCAGCAGGCGCTGCAACGCACCGCCGACGGTTCGCAGAGCCTGATGCTGGTCAAGGACAACAAGATCGAACAGTTGCCCGTCACCACCGGCGGCGCCGTCAAGAACAGCTGGATCGTCACCAGCGGCCTGAAGGCCGGCGACGTGGTCGTGGTCGAAGGCTTCCAGAAGATCCGTCCCGGCGCCCCGGTGCAGGCCAGTCCCTGGAACAAGGACAAGGCGGGCGGGGCGCCCGCCGCGGGCGGCCAGCCGCCGGCACAGCCTGGCGCCAAGCCGGCGGATCCCGCGGCGGGCGCTCCCGCGGCTGCCCCCGCGGACCCCGCCAAGCCGGCGCAGCAGGCCCCGGCCGCCGGCCAGAAATCGTAAGCGGCTCGCAGCGCAACGCGCTGCGTTCCTCTTTGGTGAGCATCGCTTTCAGAGTCAGCCCACATGCCGCAATTTTTTATTGATCGACCAATTTTCGCCTGGGTAGTCGCCCTGTTCATCCTGCTGGCGGGGGTGCTGGCCATCCCCAACATGCCGGTATCGCAGTATCCCGACGTGGCGCCCCCGGCCATCACCATCACCGCGACCTATCCCGGCGCGTCGGCCAAGGAAGTGGCCGAATCGGTCACCAGTATCATCGAGGACAAGCTCAACGGCGCCAAGGGCCTGATCTACTACGAGTCGGTCAGCGATTCCTATGGCACCTCGACCATCACCGCCACCTTCGCGCCTGGCCGCGATCCCGACCTGGCGCAGGTGGACGTGCAGAACCGCGTGTCCAACGTGATCGCCCAGCTGCCCTCCGCGGTGCAGCAACAGGGCCTGAAGTACGAGCAGACCAGTACCGGCTTCCTGATGATCGTGACGCTGTCGTCCACCGACGGCTCGCTCGACCAGACGGCGCTGGCCGACTACATCACCCGCAACATCCAGAACCCGGTGTCGCGGGTGTCCGGCGTGGGCCAGTTCCAGCTGTTCGCGGCGCCGCGCGCCATGCGCATCTGGGTCGATCCGGCCAAGCTGGTGGGCTTCAGCCTGAGCATGGCCGAGGTCAACCAGGCCATCGCCGCGCAGAACGTGCTGGTGTCCGGCGGCAGCATCGGCGCGCCGCCCAACCCCGAATCGCAGCGCATCACCGCCACCGTGGTGGCCAACGGCCAGCTCAGCACCGTCGAAGGGTTCGGCAAGATCGTGCTGCGCGCCAACACCGATGGCTCCAAGGTGCTGCTGCGCGACGTCGCCCGCATCGAGGTCGGCGCCGACAACTACCAGTTCGGCGCCCGCCTGAACGGCAAGCCGACGGCGGCCTTCGCCATCGTGCTGTCGCCGGACGCCAACGCGCTGGCCACCGCCCAGGGCGTGCGCCAGCAGATGGATGAGCTGTCCAAGTACTTCCCGGGCAACATCACCTACGCCATCCCCTACGACACCGCGCCCTACGTCAAGGTCTCGATCGAGCAGGTGCTGCACACCCTGGCCGAAGCCATGGTGCTGGTGTTCCTGGTGATGTACCTGTTCCTGCAGAACGTGCGCTACACCCTGATCCCGGCGCTGGTGGTGCCGGTGGCCATGCTGGGCTCGTTCGCGGTGATGCTGGGGCTGGGCTTCTCCATCAACGTGCTGACCATGTTCGCCATGGTGCTGGCCATCGGTATTCTGGTGGACGACGCCATCGTGGTGGTCGAGAACGTCGAGCGGATCATGGCGACCGAAGGCTTGCCGCCCAAGGAAGCGACCAAGAAGGCCATGCCGCAGATCAGCGGCGCCATCATCGGCATCACGCTGGTGCTGGTGACGGTGTTCCTGCCGCTGGCCTTCATGAGCGGGTCGGTGGGCGTGATCTACCGCCAGTTCTCGGTGGCCATGGCCGTGTCGATCTTCTTCTCGGCGCTGCTGGCGCTGACCTTCACGCCGGCGCTGTGCGCGACCATCCTGAAGCCGGTGCCCAAGGGACACCACAACGACAAGAAGGGCTTCTTCGGCTGGTTCAACCGCAAGTTCGACGCCACCACGCACGGCTATCAGAACTGGGTTTCGCGCATCCTGCACAAGGGCGGCCGCATGATGCTGGCGTTCCTGGTGCTGGTGATCCTGCTGGGCTGGCTGTACCTGCGCCTGCCGTCGTCGTTCCTGCCGGAAGAAGACCAGGGCTACGTCATCAGCAACATCGAGCTGCCCACGGGCGCCAGCGCCAACCGCACGGTGGAGGTGATCGAGGAGGTCGAGGCCTATTTCCGCCAGATCCCCGCGGTCGAGAACATCATTACCGTGCAGGGCTTCAGCTTCAACGGCAACGGCCTGAACGCGGCCATCGCCTTCACCACGCTCAAGGACTTCAAGGACCGCAAGGGCAAGGGCGATTCCGCCGGCGCCATCGCGTTCAATGCCTTCCAGAAGCAGTTGATGGGGGTGCACGACGCCATGGTGTTCACGCTGGTGCCGCCCGCGATCTCGTCGCTCGGCAACGCCACCGGTTTCGACCTGCGCCTGCAGGATCGCGGCTCGGCCGGCACCGACGCGCTGGCCGCGGCCACGGGCCAGCTGATGGGCATGGCGATGAAGAGCCCGGTGCTGTCGCAGGTGCGCATCACCGGCCTGTCGGCCGGCGCGCAGCTGACGCTGGATATCGACCGCGACAAGGCCGCCGCGCTGGGGGTGAACTTCGACGAGGCCGCCTCGCTGATTTCCACCGCGGTCGGTTCGGCCTACCTGAGCAAGTTCCCCAACCTGGGCCGGATGCAGAACATCTGGGTGCAGGCGGATGCGCCGTACCGCATGCAGCTGTCCGACGTGCTCAAGCTCAACGCCCGCAACGCGCAGGGCGGCATGGTGCCGCTGTCGACGTTCGTCACCGCCAAGTGGTCGCAAGGCCCGGTGCAGGTGGTGCGCTACAACAGCTACGAATCCATGCGGATCGGCGGCAGCGCCGCGGCCGGCTACACGACCGGCCAGGCCATGGAGGAAATGCAGAAGCTGGTGGGCCAGCTGCCGCAGGGCTTCGGCTACGAGTGGACCGGGCTGTCCTACCAGGAGCGCCAGGCCGGCAACCAGGCCCCGATCCTGATGGGCCTGTCGCTGCTGGTGGTGTTCCTGGTGCTGGCCGCGCTGTATGAAAGCTGGGCCATCCCGATCTCGGTGATGCTGGTGGTGCCGCTGGGCATGCTGGGCGCGGTGGCGCTGGTCAGCGCGCTGGGCATGTCCAACGACGTGTACTTCCAGGTGGGCATGGTGACCGTGATCGGGCTGGCGGCCAAAAACGCCATCCTGATCGTGGAATTCGCCAAGGACCAGTACGCGCGCGGCATGGGTCTCTACGAGGCGGCGGTGGAAGCCGCGCGCCTGCGGTTCCGGCCGATCCTGATGACCTCGCTGGCCTTCATCCTGGGCGTGGTGCCGCTGGCCATGGCCACCGGCGCCGGCGCCGCCAGCCAGCGCGCGGTGGGCCTGGGCGTGTTGGGCGGCATGCTGGCCGCCACGCCGTTCGCGGTGATTTTCGTGCCGACCTTCTTCGTCGTGGTGCTGGGCCTGTTCAAGACCAAGCCGCGCCTGCTGGGCGCCGAGCTGCGCGCCTTCGAGGAAGAGCAGGCGGCCAAGAAGGCGGCCGCGGGGCAGACCCCGCCGGACGCTCCCGCACAACCCAACGGTGGCCAGGAGGGCAAGGAATGAGCGCCCTGATGTTCAAACAGACCGCCTTGTCCGCCTTCGTGGCGGTGGCGTTGGCCGGCTGCTCGCTGGCGCCCGACTACAAGCGTCCCGACGCGCCGGTCTCCGGCAACTGGCCGGACCAGCCCAAGGTGCAGTACGGCGCGTATGCCAATCCGATGACGCTGGGCACGCAGCCCGCGTCCGCGGTGGCGCCGCAGGCGGCCACGGCCGCCGCCGACCTGGGCTGGCGCGAGTTCTTCCACGATCCGCGCCTGCAGCGCCTGATCGAACTGGCGCTGGTCAACAACCGCGATCTGCGCGTGGCGGTGCAGCGCGTCGAAGAGGCGCGCGCCCAGTACGGAGTGCAGCGCGGCGCGCAGTGGCCGAGCATCGGCGCCGGCATCCAGGGCCAGCGCCAGCACCTGCCGCGCAACATGCGCCCGGGCGGTCCCGATTCGACCTCGATCAGCAGCTCGTACCAGGCCGGTCTGGGCCTGACCACGTTCGAGATCGACCTGTTCGGCCGGCTGCGCAGCCTGTCGGAAGCGGCATACCAGCAGTACCTGTCGACCGAGCAGGCGCAGAAGAGCACGCACATCACGCTGATCGGGTCGGTGGCCGAGTCGTATTTCAACCTGCGCGCGGCCGAGGTCCAGCTGGAACTGACGCAGCGCACGCTGTCCTCGCGCCAGGAATCCTACAACCTGGTCAAGCGCCGCTTCGACGGCGGCGTGGCGTCCGAGCTCGACCTGAACCAGTCCAAGTCGCTGCTGGACACGGCCTCGGCCGACCTGGCGCAACTGGCCCGCGCCCGTGCGCAGGCGATCAACGCGCTGGTGGTGCTGCTGGGCACGCCGCTGCCCGATGACCTGCCGGCACCGGCGCCGTTCGGCCGCGACCAGCTGCTGGCGAGCGTGCCGGCCGGCCTGCCGTCCGACCTGCTGGAACGCCGTCCGGACATCCTGGCCGCCGAGAACAACCTGAAGTCGGCCAATGCCAACATCGGCGCGGCGCGCGCGGCGTTCTTCCCGACCATCTCGCTGACCGGCCTGCTGGGCGTGTCGAGCCCGTCGCTGGATACGCTGTTCAAGGGCGGGCAGGGGTACTGGAGCTTCTCGCCGTCGATCACCACGCCGCTGTTCGCGGGCGGCAGCATCCGCGAAGGCCTGAATCTCGCCAAGGCGCGCGACAATATCGCGGTGGCGCAGTACGAGCAGACCATCCAGCAGGCGTTCCGCGAAGTCTCGGACGCGCTGGCGGGCGAGGCCACCTATGGCGCGCAGCTGGACGCCCAGCGCGCGCTGCAGGATTCGTCGGCGCGCACCCTGGAACTGTCGAATCTGCGGTATACCAATGGTGTCGACAGCTACCTGCAGGTGCAGACCGCGCAAGTGGACTTTTTCAATGCCCAGCTGGCGCTGGTGCAAACCGGCCTGGCCGCGCTGATCAACCGTGTGGAACTCTACAAGGCGTTGGGCGGCGGCTGGGAAGAAACAATGAAAGTGCAATGATAGAACTTGGTGTAAACATCGATCACGTCGCGACCCTGCGGCAGCAGCGTCACACGACCTATCCCGACCCGGTGGCGGCGGCGCTGCGCGCCGAGGACGCCGGCGCCGACCTGATCACGCTGCATCTGCGCGAAGACCGCCGCCACATCCAGGACGCCGACGTCTACGCGATCCGGCCGCAGCTGCGCACGCGCATGAACCTGGAATGCGCGGTCACGCCCGAGATGCTGGAGATCGCCTGCGCGGTCAAGCCCAATGACGTCTGCCTGGTGCCGGAAAAGCGCACCGAGCTGACCACCGAGGGCGGACTGGAAGTGGCGGGCGCCATGTCGGCGGTGTCGGACGCCGTTGGCCTGCTGGCCGAGGCCGGCATCCGCGTGTCGCTCTTCATCGATCCGGACCCCGCGCAGATCGAAGCCGCCGCCCGCGCGGGCGCGCCGGTCATCGAGCTGCACACCGGCGCCTACGCCGAAGCCGAGGGCGAAGCCGCCCTGGCCGAGCTGGAGCGCATCCGCGTGGCGGTGGCCGAAGGGCTGCGCCATGGCCTGCGCGTCAACGCCGGCCATGGCCTGCACTACGGCAACGTCAAGCCGGTGGCGGCGCTGGACGGCATTTCCGAGCTCAACATCGGCCACGCCATCGTGGCGCAGGCGGTGTTCGACGGCTGGGAAAAGGCGGTGCGCGACATGAAGGCGCTGATGGTGCAGGCCCGCCTGGAAGCGCTGCGCGGCCGTTGAGCCCGGGCCCGATCCCTTCCCACGGCGCCGCAGCGATGTCCCAGCCCGAAGCCCCTCCCGCCGTCCCCGCGCCGGCCGCCATCGGCGGCATCGGCATGGACCTGCTGCGCATCGACCGCATCGAGCGCGCCCTGGCGCGCCACGGCGACCGTTTCGCCGAGAAGATCCTGGGACCCGAGGAACTGGCCAAGTTCCACGCCCGCCGCGCCCGCGACCCGGTGCGCGGCGTGCGCTTCCTGGCGACGCGCTTTGCCGCCAAGGAAGCCTTCTCCAAGGCGGTGGGGCTGGGCATGCGCATGCCCATGACCTGGCGCCGGGTGCAGACCCTGAACGCGCCCGGCGGCCGGCCGGTGCTGGTGATCGCGCCCGAACTGCTGGAATGGTACGTGCAGCGCTTCGGCGCCGCGCACGTTTCCATCACCGATGAATCCGACATGGCCGCCGCCTATGTGGTGGTCGAACGCAAGCCCTGAGCCCGCGGGCCGGCCTGCAAGACACAGACAGAAGGACACGCCGATGGCCAAGAAGAAATCCCGGGCGCTGCCGCCCGGTCCCGTGATGGTCGATGTGGCCGGCACCGTGCTGACCAAGGAAGAAAAGAAGCGCCTGCGCCACCCGCTGGTGGGCGGCGTGATCCTGTTCGCGCGCAATTTCGAGAACCGCCGCCAGCTGACCGAGCTGACCCGCCAGATCCACAAAGCGCGCAAGGAGCGCCTGCTGATCCTGGTCGACCACGAGGGCGGCCGGGTGCAGCGCTTCCGCGAGGACGGCTTCACGCCGCTGCCGGCGATGCGCGACCTGGGCGTGCTGTGGGACCGCGATCCGCTGACCGCCATGCGCCTGGCGACCGAGGCCGGCTACGTGCTGGCCGCCGAACTGCGCGCCTGCGGCGTGGACATGAGCTTCACGCCGGTGCTGGACCTGGACTACGGCGTCAGCAAGGTGATCGGCAACCGCGCCTTCCACCATGACGCGCGGGTGGTGACGATGCTGTCGCGCGCGCTGATCCAGGGCCTGGCGCTGGCCGGCATGTCGGCCTGCGGCAAGCATTTCCCGGGGCACGGTTTCGTCGGCGCGGATTCGCACCACGAGATCCCGGTCGATCCGCGCCCGCTCGAACGCATCCTGAAGGACGACGCCGCGCCCTACGCCTGGCTGGGCGACGCGGTGCTGCCGTCGGTGATGCCGGCGCACGTGATCTACCCCAAGGTCGACAAGCATCCGGCCGGCTTCTCCAGGCGCTGGGTGCAGGACATCCTGCGCACCCGCCTGGGCTACGATGGCGTGGTGTTCTCGGATGACCTGACCATGGAAGGCGCGTCCGTCGCCGGCGACATCCTGGCGCGCGCCCAGGCCGCGCTCGGCGCCGGCTGCGACATGGTGCTGGTGTGCAACCGGCCCGACCTGGCCGACGAGTTGCTGGCGCGGCTCGAGTTCGACCATGCGCCCGAGTCCGTGGCCCGCATCCGCCGGTTGATGCCGCGTTTCGACGCGCTCGACTGGGACTCCCTGCAGGCCGAAAGCCGTTACCAGAATGCCCGACGACTTCAATCTCAAATCGTTCCTGGCTGACCTGCCGCATCTTCCGGGTGTCTACCGGCACCTGGATGCGGCCGGCGAGGTCATGTATGTCGGCAAGGCGCGCGACCTGAAAAAGCGCGTCTCGTCGTATTTCCAGAAGAACCTGGCCAGCCCGCGCATCGCCCAGATGGTGGCGAAGGTGGCGCGGCTGGAGGTCACGGTGACGCGCTCCGAAGCCGAAGCGCTGATCCTGGAAAACAACCTCATCAAGAGCCTGAAGCCGCGGTACAACATCCTGTTCCGCGACGACAAGTCCTACCCGTACCTGCTGATCACTGGCCACGACTGGCCGCGCATCGCCTATTACCGCGGCGCCACCAACAAGCGCGGCCAGTATTTCGGCCCGTTCCCGAACGCCTGGGCGGTGCGCGAGACCATCCAGATCCTGCAGAAGGTGTTCCGCCTGCGGACCTGTGAGGACACCGTCTTCGCCAACCGCTCGCGGCCCTGTCTGCTGCACCAGATCGGGCGCTGCTCGGCGCCCTGTGTCGGCGCCATCGCGGCGCAGGACTACGCCTCGGACGTGCAGCGCGCGGTGCGCTTTTTGAACGGCGAGGCCAAGGACGTGATGGGCGAGATCGAGGCCCGCATGCTGGAGGCCGCCGAGGCGTTGCGCTTCGAGGAAGCCGCCGCGCTGCGCGACCAGATGGGCTCGCTGGCGCGGGTGCTGCATCAGCAGACCATGGAAAACGTCAGCGGCGAGGACACCGATATCGTCGCGGTCGCCATCGCCGGCGGCAAGGTCTGCGTCAACCTCGCCATGGTGCGGGGCGGACGCCACCTGGGCGACAAGCCGTTCTTCCCGACCCATGCCGAGGGCGAGGCCGCGCCGCAGGTGCTGGAAGCCTTCGTGGCGCAGCACTACACCGACAACGCGCTGCCGCCGGTGCTGGTCTGTTCGCACGCGCTGCCCGACGCCGGCCTGATCGACCTGCTGGTGGAGCAGGCTGGCGGCCGTCCGTCGCGCGTGCTGACCCGGCCGCAGGGCGCCCGCCGCGCCTGGCTGGAGCAGGCGGTCAAGAACGCCGAGATGGCGCTGGCCCGCGCCCTGACTGAATCCGGCGCCCGCGCCGCCCGCACCCTGGCGCTGGCCGAGACGCTGGACCTGGATACCGACGAGGCGGCGCTGGACGCGCTGCGCATCGAGTGCTTCGACATCAGCCATACCGCCGGCGAGGCCACCCAGGCCTCCTGCGTGGTGTTCGAGCACCACGACATGCAGCCGTCGCTGTACCGCCGTTACAACATTGCCGGCATCACGCCGGGCGACGACTACGCCGCCATGCGCCAGGTGCTGACGCGGCGCTTCGCCAAGGTGGCCGACGGCGAGGCCCAGATGCCCGGGCTGGTGCTGATCGACGGCGGCAAGGGCCAGGTCGAGGTGGCGCGCCAGGTGTTCGCCGAGCTGGGCCTGGACATCCAGGCGCTGGTGGGCGTGGCCAAGGGCGAAGGGCGCAAGGTCGGCCTGGAAACCCTGGTATTCGCCGACGGCCGCCCGCCGGTGGCGCTGGGCGGCGAATCGGCCGCGCTGATGCTGATCGCCCAGGTGCGCGACGAGGCCCACCGTTTCGCCATCACCGGCATGCGGGCGCGCCGCGCCAAGACCCGCAACGTGTCGCGGCTGGAGGAGATCGAAGGGGTCGGGGCGCGCCGGCGGCAGCGCCTGCTGGCCCGTTTCGGCGGTTTTTCGGGGGTGGCGTCGGCCAGTATCGAGGATCTGGCGTCGGTGGACGGGATTTCCGAGGACCTGGCCGAACGGATCTATGAGGCGCTGCGCGGATAAGGCCCGGAACGCCCGTTTCACGGCCGTCCGGCGGCCGCGAGACAGCCAGTGCAACCCGGCTGATGTAGCATACGGACACTATGCCAATTAACGTACCCATAATTCTGACGTGGCTGCGGATAGCCATGATTCCGCTGGTGGTAGGGCTGTTCTACCTGCCTGAAAGCTGGTTGTCCGTGCCGGTGCGCGATACCTTCGCCGCCTGGGCGTTCATCATCGCCGCGCTGACCGACTGGTTCGATGGCTGGCTGGCGCGCCGCTGGAACCAGACGTCGGCGTTCGGGGCGTTCCTGGATCCGGTGGCGGACAAGCTGATGGTTTGCGCCGCGCTGATCATGCTGCTGGACCTGAGCCGCGTCGATGCCTTCATTTCGCTCATCATCATCGGCCGCGAAATCACCATTTCGGCGCTGCGCGAGTGGATGGCCAAGATCGGCGCCAGCGCCAGCGTGGCGGCGCACCGGCTGGGCAAGTTCAAGACCGCCGCGCAGATGGTGGCGATTCCGTGCCTGCTGTACAACCAGCCGATCCACGGCATTTCCACCAAGATGCTGGGCGACGTGCTGATCATCGTGGCCGCGGTGCTGACGGTCTGGTCGATGCTGTATTACCTGCAGCGCGCCTGGCCCGCGATCCGCGAGAAAGCGCAGTAAACCACGGCGGCCCGGCTCGCGCCCGGGGCCGTCGGGACAGACCAAGAGCGATGCCGGCGGGGCGAAGACCGCGACCGGCCCGGCCATGCGCCGCATTCGCCACAGGGACAACGCCGGCCAGGCCGGACGTTGCTGGAGACAACCCGCGAGCCGCCCCGGGGCGGCCGCCTTTCGCCGCTGCCCGCGGCCTTGCGCAATGACTACCGCTGCATCCAACCTGGCCTCGGACGCCGCCGTCCGCCGCCGCGACTGGCAGATCATCCTGCTGATCGGCGTGGCCCACGCCTCGTCGCACTTCTTCCAACTGGTCCTGCCGTCGCTGTACGTGTCGCTCGGCAACGAGTTCGGGCTGGATTTCGCCCGTCTCGGCCTGCTGGTGTCGACCTTCTACGTGGTCTCGGGCATCGGCCAGGCCTCGTCCGGCTTCGTGGTGGACCGCATCGGCGCGCGGCCGGTGCTGTGGTTCGGCCTGTCGTGCTTCGTGCTGTCGGGCCTGCTGATCGGCTCGGCCACCGGCTACACCATGCTGATGGCGGCCGCCGTGGTCGGCGGCATCGGCAATTCGGTATTCCACCCGGCCGACTATTCCATCATCAACCACCGCATCACGGCGCCGCGCCTGGGCCACGCTTTTTCCGCCCACGGCCTGACCGGCAACCTGGGCTGGGCCCTCACGCCCGTGTTCATGACCTCGATCACGCTGCTGGCCAACTGGCGCGTGGCGGCCTACAGCGCCGCCGCGCTGGTGGCCTTCGTGCTGCTGCTGACCGTGCTGGGCCGCCACCTGCTGGGCGGCGCGGAGCCGGCCCAGGCGGACGACGCCAAGGCTGGCGCGCGCGCCGTGCCCAAGCCGCAGGAGGGCGTGCTGACGACCCTGGCCACGCTGCTGTCCAAGCCGGCGCTGTGGGGCGCGTTCCTGTTTTTCGCCTGCACCTCGATCGCGCTGTCGTCGGTGCAGAACTACACCATTCCGCTGCTGGGCCAGCTGTACGACCTGTCCAAGGTGGCGGCCAGCTCGGCGCTGTCCGGCTACATGGTGGCGTCGGCGGTGGGCATGGCGGCCGGCGGCTTCCTGGTGTCGGCCAATCCGCGCACCGAACGCACGGTGATGGTGGCGCTGATCCTGGCCGGCCTGACGCTGGTGGTGCTGGCGCTGGGCCTGGTGCCGGCGCTGTTCGCCGCGCCGGTGGTGGCGCTGGCCGGTTTCTGCTCGGGCGTGGCCGCGCCCTCGCGCGACATGCTGATCCGGCGGGTGACGCCGAAGGGCTCGACCGGCTCGGTCTATGGCCTGGTGTATTCCGGCATGGACGTCGGCTCGGCGCTGGGGCCGCTGGCCTTCGGCCTGCTGCTGGACGCCGGCCTGCGCCAGGGCCCGTGGATCGGCGCGGGCGTGGCGTTCACCGCCGCCGCGCTGCTGGCGCAGTGGATCGCGGTGCAGGCGCGCCGGGCGGATCCCGCCGCCGCGGTGCCGGCGCGTTCCTGACGCCGAGCGTCGTCGCATCAAGCAGAACGCCGCCCTCGGGCGGCGTTTTTTCTTGGGCGCGGCGGATCCGCCATCGCCCGGAAAGGGGCGCTGGTCGCGGCCGGATCAGCCGCGCGCCTCGATATGGGCGGCGATCGCGCGGCCGATGTCCTCGGTGCGGGCCTGGCCGCCCAGGTCGGGCGTGCGCGGGCCGTCCTTCAGGCAGTGCTCGATGGCCGCCAGGATGGCGTCGTGCGCGTCCTGGCTGCCCAGGAACTGCAGCATCAGCGCGCCCGACCAGATCATGGCGATGGGGTTGGCGATGCCCTTGCCGTAGATGTCCGGGGCCGAGCCGTGCACCGGCTCGAACAGCGAGGGGAAGGCGCGTTCCGGGTTCAGGTTGGCCGACGGCGCGATGCCGATGGTGCCGGTGCAGGCCGGACCCAGGTCCGACAGGATGTCGCCGAACAGATTGGACGCCACCACCACGTCGAAGCGCTGCGGCTGCAGCACGAAGCGCGCGGCCAGGATGTCGATGTGCTGCTTGTCGGTCTTGACGTCCGGATACTGCTGGCCGACGGCGTCGGCGCGCTCGTCCCACCACGGCATGCTGATGGCGATGCCGTTGCTCTTGGTGGCGATGGTGAGCTGCTTGCGCTGGCGGCGGTTGGCCAGCTCGAAGGCGTAGCGCATGACGCGGTCGGTGCCGTGGCGGGTGAAGACCGATTCCTGGATCACGATCTCGCGCTCGGTGCCGGAGAACAGGCGGCCGCCCAGGTTGGTGTATTCGCCCTCGGTGTTCTCGCGCACGATGAAGAAGTCGATGTCGCCCGGGCGCTGGCCGGCCAGCGGGCAGGGCACGCCCTCGAACAATCGGACCGGACGCAGGTTGATGTACTGGTCGAATTCGCGGCGGAATTTCAGCAGCGAGCCCCACAGCGAGACGTGGTCCGGCACCGTGGCGGGCCAGCCGACCGCGCCGAAGAAGATGGCGTCGTAGCCCTGCAACTGTTCCTTCCAGTCCGCCGGCATCATCTCGCCGTGCTGCGCGTAGTACTCGCAGTTGGCCCAGGGGAAGGTGTCGATCTGCAGCGTCAGGCCGAAGCGGCGGGCGGCGGCCTCGACGGCGCGCAGGCCTTCGGGCAGGACTTCATTGCCGATGCCGTCGCCGGCGATGGCTGCGATTTTGTGGACGTGGGACATGGAGAGGGACCTGAAAAGGGAAGGGGAAAGGGCGTCCCGCGCCGCGCCATCGGGCGCGTTGCGGTGGATGGCAGCCATGGTAGGCGTGCCTACAGTCCATCTACAATGACCCGTCGCGTGAAATGAATATGCACGAATCATGAATAATGACCTGCTGCCCGCCGACCTGCGCGTCTTCAACGCGGTGGTGCGCGCCTCCAGCTTTTCCCGGGCCGCCGAAGACCTGGGCATGTCGGCCGCCTACGTCACCAAGCGCATCCGGCTGCTCGAAGCCAGCCTTGGCACGCCGCTGTTCCACCGCACCACGCGCCGCGTGGTGGTGAGCGAGGCGGGCGAGCGCGTCTACCACTGGGCCCAGCGCATCCTCGACGATGTCGATCACCTGGTCGAGGAGGTCGGCGTCACGCGCCGCGAGCCGCGCGGGCTGCTGCGCATCTGCAGCAGTTTCGGCTTCGGGCGGCGGGTGGTGGCGCCCGCGCTGTCGGCGTTCGTGTCGCGCCATCCCGCGGTGCAGGTGCGCTTCGAGGTGTTCGACCGGCTGGTCGACGTGGCGGCCGAGGGCTATGACCTGGACGTGCGGGTCGGCGACGACATCGCGCCGCACGTGATCGCGCGCAAGCTCGCGGCCAATCACCGGTTGCTGTGCGCGGCGCCGTCGTACCTGGCCGAGCGCGGCGCGCCGCGCAAGCTGGACGATCTGGCGGCGCACGATTGCCTGGTGATCAAGGAGCGCGACCATCCCTTCGGCGTCTGGCGCATGCGGCGCGGCGAGCGCGAGCACACCGTCAAGGTGCGCGGGCCGCTGTCGGCCAACAATGGCGAGATGGTGGTGCAGTGGGCGGTGGACGGGCGCGGCATCATCCTGCGGTCGGCCTGGGACGTGGGCCCGCTGATCGCCGCCGGCAAGCTGGTGCCGGTGCTGCCGCAGTACCGCCAGGAGGCCAACATCTGGGCGGTGTACCCGGCGCGGCTGAACGCCTCGGCCAAGGTGCGGGTGTGCGTGGATTTCCTGGAGGCGCATCTGCGCCAGCTGGATGCTGGCGTCTGACAATTGAACCCCGCGCCGGACACCGCGCGGCGACAGGCCGGCCTGCCCGGTTTGCGTCAGGTCAAGCCTCCATGGCGGGGCGCGGCAGGGCGCCGGCGCGCTTGACGCATCGCAAGCCGCCTGGCGGCCCGCTCCGCTGTAATGACCTTGAGAACGACAAGGTTATTCAACAGGAGAAAGCCATGAGAAAGAAGCACGCGATGCTCGCGGCGGGTGTCGTCATTGCGCTGTGGGCGGGCCAGGCGTCGGGCGCGCCGCGGCAGGAACCGATCCAGCCGATCGAGGCGGCGGTGATCAAGGACCCGGCCAAGGTGGAGCTGGGCAAGAAGCTGTTCTTCGACCCGCGCCTGTCGCGCTCCGGCGCGATCTCCTGTAATTCCTGCCACAACCTGGGCATGGGCGGCTCCGACAACCTGAAGGCGTCGATCGGCCACAAGTGGCAGCAGGGTTCGATCAATTCGCCGACGGTGCTCAATTCCAGCCTGAACATCGCCCAGTTCTGGGACGGCCGCGCCAAGGACCTGCGCGAGCAGGCCGGCGGCCCGATCGCCAATCCGATGGAAATGGCCTCCACCCATGAACTGGCGGTGCAGGTGCTCAATTCCATTCCGGGCTACCGCGCCGAATTCAAGCAGGTGTTCGGCAAGGACGACATCACCATCGACGAGGTGACCGGCGCGCTGGCCGCCTTCGAGGAAACGCTGGTGACGCCGAACTCGCGCTTTGACCAGTGGCTCAAGGGCGACGACAAGGCGCTGACGGTGAAGGAGCTGGCCGGCTACACGCTGTTCAAGAACAGCGGCTGCGTGGCGTGCCACAACGGCGTGGCGGTGGGCGGCAACTCGTTCCAGAAGATGGGGCTGGTGGCGCCGTACCAGACCGACAACAAGGCCGAGGGCCGCGCCGCCGTCACCGGCAAGGATGCCGACCGCTTCAACTTCAAGGTGCCGACGCTGCGCAACGTGGCGCTGACCTATCCGTACTTCCATGACGGCGAGGCCGCCACGCTGACGCAGGCGGTGGACGTGATGGGCCGGTTGCAGCTGGGCCGCACCTTCACGCCGGACGAGAACGCGCAGATCGTGGCGTTCCTGAAGACGCTGGCGGGCGACCAGCCGGCGATCCAGTATCCGCTGCTGCCGCCATCGGCGGACGATACGCCGCGGCCGGCGCCG
>NZ_CYTY01000027.1:53896-95623 GCF_001298995.1 Achromobacter sp. 2789STDY5608615 | reverse complement strand
CTGCCGCCGGCAGGCGGGGCTGGCGGGCGCAGGGCGTGAAAAAGGGGGGCATGGCCCCCGGGGTGGCGCGGGCGGGACTATATCCGCGCTCGTGAATGCTGCTGGTCCTGCCAGCCGGCCTCCCAGGCTCGCACCTTCGTCAGCCATTGGGTCAGCGGTTCGCGGGTCCAGGTCGGCATCAGCTCAAGCCTGAAATAGGGGCAGTCCAGTTTCACGGCGCCCTGTTCCGCGGCGCTAGAACCTTGCCTCCTGATGTCGTCATACATTGAGTCTCCCCAACGTTAGAGTGAGCCATCAGCTTGCGCGCAGTTCGCGGCGGCGTCGATGTTTATTACGTAACGACACATTGTTGCGCAAGCCGATGGCCGACCCGCCTCAGTACTGATAGCGCAGCGTCAGCATCACGCTACGCGGCTGGCCGTAATAGTTCTGCCGCGCGGCGCCGCCGAGTTTCTCGTAGTACTTGCGATCGAACAGGTTGTCGACCGTGAGCGTGCCCTCGAGGTGGCGGTTGTAGCGATAGCCGATCTGGGCCGAGACGAGGGCATAGCTGCCCTGGTCCCAACGCACCTTGCCGCTCTGCAGGTAGTTGCCGCTGTTCCAGCGCACGCCCGTGCCGACGCTGAACCCTTCCAGCGCCGGCTGGGTGAAGCGGTAGCGCGTCCAGAGGTTGATGGCGTGGCGCGGCGTGATGGTGCTGTACGAGAGCCCTTCGGTGCCCGGGGCCGCCTCCAGGTACTTGGTCTGCGTGTAGGCGTAGCCCGCCACGATGTCCCAGTTCGACAGCAGCGAACCGCTGACCTCGGTCTCGAAGCCCTGGCTGCGCACCTTGCCCGCCGCCACCGAATACATCGGATTGTTCAGGTCGCTCATCGCCCGGTTGCGGTCCAGGATCTGGAACAGCGCGGCATGCGCGTTGAGCCTGCCGTCCATGAACGCGCCCTTCAGGCCGGTCTCGATCTGGCGTCCGACGCGCGGCGCCAGCGTGTTGCCCTGCGCGTCGATATCGGTCTGCGGCTGGAAGATGCTGGTGTAGCTCGCATAGGCCGACAGCTGCGGGGTGAGGTCATACACCACGCCGGCATACGGCGTGGTGCGCGCGGCGATGCGCGTCTCGGCCTGGCTGAAGTCGCCGAAGTACTGGTTGGCGTTGCGCGCGTCGTTCTTCCACCAGGCCAGGCGGGCGCCCGCGATGATCTTCAGATGGTCGGTCGCCTGGAAATTGGCGCGGGTATACAGGCCGAACTCGCTGGTGCGCCCGTCGTTGCCGTTGACCTGCTCCATGTCGGGCCGCGCCATGTCGGTGACCGGCTCGTACACGTTGGTCGGGAACACCGTGCCGCCGCCATAGGTGAAGCGCTTGCGCGTGTAGCTGTAGTCGGCGCCCAGCAGCAGGCTGTGCTCGCGGCCGAAGGCCTCGATCGGCAGGTTCAGGTTGGCGTCCGCGCCCGTGGTCTTCCAGTGGTTGCGGTACGACCAGGCGATGAGGTTGGAATCGCCGTTGAGCGGATTGACGGCCCGGTTGGGCCAGGTGGTCAGGCGCGTGGGCGTATCGGTATCGCGGTGGAACACGCTCGCCTTGACGACGCCGCCGCCCGCGAGCCGGTGCTCCAGGTCCGCGAAGATCTCGGTGGTGTCCTCTTCGATCTGGTTCCAGGCCGCGCTGAGGTTGGTGCCGCGGCGCACGTCGAGCAGCGAGCCGTCGGCATAGGCCGGCAGGCCGAACGCGGGGGTGGTGCGGGCGCGTTGATACGCCACGCCGGCCGCCAGCGTGGTGTGCGGCGTGAGATCGGCCTCGACGATGCCGTAGAGCGTCGGCCGCGTCGAATTCACCCGGTCCACGAACGAGCCGCGATCTTCGTAGGCGGCGATGAAGCGCCCGCGCACCTTGCCCTGGCTGTCGAAAGGCGTGCTCAGGTCGGCCACTGCCCGGTAGTAGTCCCACGATCCCGCGCTGGCCTGCGCGCCAAAGGCGAATTCCTGCAGGGGGCGCTTGCGCACGAGGTTCACGCTGCCGCCCGGCTCGCCGGTGCCTTGATACAGGCCGGACGGGCCGCGCAGCACTTCGATGCGATCGTAGATGGCGAGGTCGAAGCCCGCCGACAGGTTGCCCGCGCCCGCGGGCGAGCGCATGCCATCGACCTGGATCGAGTCGAGCGTATAGCCGCGGGAGATGAATCCCGAGATATTGCCGCCGCTCGCCAGCGTCTCGACGGTGATGCCGGTCACGTTGCGCATCGCGTCCGACAGGCTGTTGAGGTTCTGGTCATCGAGCTGCTGGCGGGTCACGACCGACACCGACTGCGGGATCTCCCTGAGCGTCTGCGCGCCCTTGCCGAGCGTGACCGCGTGGCTGGCGTACGAACCCGTTCCCTCGCTGGTGGCGCGCTCGGCCGCGCCCATGACGGTCACGGCCTCCAGCTGCGTGACCCCGCCTGGCGACGCGGCCTGCAAGGCATAGGTGCCCGCCCCGCTGGGCGCGGCGCGATAGCCGGTGCCCGCCAGCAGGCGGTCAAAGCCCTGCTGCACGCTCATCTCGCCCGAGAGGCCCGGACTCTGGCGGCCCGCCAGCCACGCGGGGTCATAGACGATCTGTACGCCCGCCGCGGCGGCGTAGCGCGCCAGCACCGTATCGAGCGGGCCCGCGCCGATCGCCACGGCTCGCATCTGCGAGGCCGGCGCCGCGCCGGCCTGCGCCGCGGACTGCGCACCCGCCGTCGCGCTCGCCATGGCCGTGCACCACAGCGCCGACCAGATCATTGCCTTGCGGGATCGCTTGCCCCGCGCTGCGCGTACACGTGCCATCACTCTTTCATCCTTTCATTGTCAAGCTGGAAGCGCCCGCATCCCCTCGATGCGGTCTCACTTCCTACTCCGCACGACAACGAAAAAGTGATCACCTCGATACGAATTTTTTCTGCGCGGCCTGCCTTGGCGGCCGATCAGGCGTCCGCCGGCCCGACCGACACCCAGTAGCGCGTCAGGCGCCGCACCGCGATCGGCAGGCGGTCGGCCAGGGCGCGCAGGGCCGCATCGGTATCGCGCAGCGACAGCGCGCCCGACACGCGCAGCCCGGCGACCTCGGCCGAGCAGCGCAGCACGCCCGGACGATGCCGCGCGAGCTCGGCCACGACATCGGCCAGGCGCTGGTCGCGCACGACCAGCATGCCTTGCTCCCAGAGCGCCGCGCTGTCGTCCACGGGCGCGAGCGCGCCGGCCTGGCCGCGCGTGAAGCTGCCACGCTGGCCGGCGTCGATGCGCACCGGCGCGCCATGCGCCGGCCGCGCCAGCACCGCGTGCTCGAATACCATGACCTCGGTGCGATCGTCGATCAACCGCACCGAGAAGCGCGTGCCCAAGGCCTGCGCCTCGCCCTGCGGCGTCTGCACCACGAATGGCCGGTAGGCGCGCTGCGTCTCCTGGCCGGTGGTCACCAGCACCTCGCCCGCCACCAGCACCAGGCGGCGCTCGGCGGCGCCGTAGCGCAGGTCGACGGCGCTGCCGCTGTTCAAGACCAATCGCGTGCCATCGTCGAGGCTGCGGGTCAGCTGTTCCCCCGCGGCGGTGCGCAGGTCCGCGCGCCAGGCGGGCGCCTCACGCCATGCCAGCCAGCCGGACGGCGCCGCCACGCCCAGCCCCAGCATCGCGCGCAGCACGGCGCGGCGGCCCCGCCGCTTGCCGGTGGCGCGCAGCACGTCATGCCCGATCCGCGCCGGCAGCCCGTCGAACGCGCCCAGCACCTGTTCGGCGCGGCCCCAGGCCTGCGCATGGGCCTCGCCCTGCGCCAGCCAGCGCTCGAACGCCCGGCGCGTGTTCGCATCGGCGGGCTCGTAGCGCAGCCGGATCACCCAGCTGGCCGCTTCCTCGAGCAGCGCCTCGTTCATGCGGCGGCGCTCATGCAGGCCATCAGGGCCTTGTGCAGATGGCGCCGTACCGTGATGACGGGCTTGCCGGTCCGCTCGGCAATCTCCCGCAGCGTGAGCCCGTCGAGCTGGGCCAGCAGGAACATGTCGCGCGTCGCGGCCGGCAGGCGTTGCAGCATGGCGTCGATCGCCACCAGCGTCTGCACGATCATGAGACCGGCTTCCGGCGACGGCACCTGCGGCTCGGGCAGGTGCGCGATCGTTTCCAGATAGGCCTGTTGCACCGCGCGGCGGCGCCAATGGTCGATCAGCAGCCCCTTGGCGATATGCGTGATCAGCGCGCGCGGCTCCTCGCGCAAGACCGGCGGCCGGCGCGCGGCCATCAGCCGCACGAACGTGTCGTGCGCCAGATCGGCCGCGTCGCCGCTGTCACCCAGCTTGCGATGGAGCCAGCCTTGCAGCCAGCCATGGTGATGGCGATAAAGCTGCTCGACCGCGGGGAGGGAAAGGGGGTCGGGAGATTGCAAGATGGCCGCTAGTGTAGCGAATGCGAATAAGAAATACTATTAATTGGAACCGACGAACCGTGGCGGGAATAAAGTTCGTCTTTATTGACGGATGGCGTTACAAGGGTCCCGTGGATACCCGATTCAGATAGCCGATCCGAGAAAACCGACATGACATCGCTGCAACAACGCTTCCTGGATCATCTTGCCGCTCGCGGCTGGACGGTGCGGCGGACGACGCCCGACCCGACCGCCGCGGCCGCGCCGGGCGACGCGCACGGCTATGGCGCATTCCTGGCGACCTTCACCGAATTGCACAACGCGACCCAGACACGCTGGTTCCTGAGCGCGGCCGACCATGACGGCACGGGGGACAGCGCTTTTCCTTGGCACGCCCTGCGCGATATCAGCCTGGAGGCGGCGCTGGACGATGGCGGCCGGCAGGCGGTCCTGGACTTCTGGAGCCAGCACACGCCGATCTACATGAGCGTTGCCGGCGACTACGAATTCCTGGCGATAGAACGCGACTCGGGCCGCATCGTGCACGGCATCGAGCCGGAATTCGAGGACACGCGCGACGTCGCCCCGAGCATCACGGCCCTGTTCGAAGACATGATCGCGGGCCGCGCCATGGTCATCGGTTTTTCGTGACGTCGGGATCTGCGGGATCCATGTCCGAAACTTCACTTTCGTGCACCGTTGCACAGAGGCTATAAAGCTTGCGGCGCGAAGGAAAACTCCGTGGTCCAGATAATTCCTCGCGTCGCATTCGACCGTATCGCCGTGGCCATTCATAGATCCGACAGGCCCACGCGTTAGCCCACGAGCGGCGCGATCACGGTTATTCCTGTCATCAAGCCTGTTCGGCTGCTTCCTGTTCGCGCCCACATCGGTGCGGCGCAATTTCATGTATCGAACCTATCTCGAATTGGTCAAGCCAGGCATTGTGGCCGGTAATCTGATATCTCTCGCCGGAGGCTACTTGCTCGCATCGCAGGGCGTCGTGGATGCAAGTCACCTTGCACTGGTGATATCCGGCGCAGCGCTCGTGATCGGCTCCGGCTGCGCCGCCAACAACGTGATTGACCGTGATATCGATCGGCTCATGGAACGCACCTATGCGCGTCCGATGGCTACCGGGAGCATTTCGATCAGGTCGGCGCTCGTCTTCACCTGTATTCTGGCTCTCATCGGGCTCTCGCTGTTGTATGCCGCGACGCATCGAATTGCGCCGCTGTTCCTGATGCTCATCGGATACGTTGTCTATGTCGGCCTGTACTCGCTTATCCTGAAGCGCAGATCGGTCCACGCCACGCTGGTCGGCAGCATATCGGGGGCGATCCCTCCCGTGGTGGGCTATTGCTCGGTGCGTGGAACCCTCGACACCGCGGCTGTCGCGCTCTTCGTGATCTTCGGGATATGGCAGATGCCTCATTCGTATGCCATCGCCATGTTCAGGTGGAAGGACTACGAAGCGGCGTCCATCCCCGTCCTGCCCCTGGTGAAGGGGCGACATCATGCGAAGCGGCGTATCGTCCTGTACATCACCGCCTTTCTCGTGGCCGCGCTTGCGCTTCCTGCGTTGGGATACGTGGGAAATCTCTACCTCTCAACGGTTCTCCTGAGCGGCGTCTACTGGCTGAAAACCGCGCTCGCGGGGTTCTCGGCCAGCGATGATGCGCGCTGGGCGCGGCGGGTGTTCGCGGCTTCCATCGCGGCGGTGGTACTGATCAGCGTTGCCATGTCCATCGATGCGGCTCGAGGAATTCAGCATTCCTGAAGATTGGGACGAATGAAATCCAGAAACGCCCTGACTCTCGCCGGCGCCTGGCGCGTGGGGAGCAGGGCGACCAGGGGAACCTGGGGCAGTGACCATCGCTCCAGGACATGGACAATCCTGTCGCCGCTGGCTTCTCCGGCCTCGAACTTCAAGAGGGGCCCGACTCCGACTCCCGCGCGGACCAGGGATCGGATCATGCCGGAATCGCTGGCCGCCACCTTGCCCGATACCTGGACCCTCTCTTCCCGCGTGTCTGAGCGCAATACCCATTGGAACTCGCCTGTCGGCGCGCCGACCAGGCATTGATGCCGGGCCAGGTCGGCCGGCGTCCGCGGCGCGCCGTGTCTGTCGAGATAGGCGGCGGATGCATACAGGCGCGGCGTCATTGCGCTGATGACGTGGGCGATCAGGCTGGAACTCGGCTGCGGGCCGAAGCGCAGCGCGATGTCGCAAGTGCTGCTGATCGGGTCGACGCGCTGATTGCCCAGTTCGAAATGGCAATGGATGTCCGGATACCGGCGGTGGAAGGCGTCGATCACCGTCGGCATGAATACCTGGGCCAGCGAGGCCGGCAGCGACACGCTCAGTTGCCCGCCGGGACAGGCGATGCCGGCCTGCAACTGCTCATGCGCGACGCGCGCTTCATCGATGAGGTCCCGGCAACGCTCGAAGTAGAGCGCGCCGGCCTCGGTCAAGCCGATTTTCCGGGTGCTGCGCTTGAGCAGCGGCATCCCCAGATCGCGCTCCAGTCCGCTCACTCGCCGCGACAGCGTCGAGGGAGGCACGCCGAGCGCGGCGGCGGACAGGCTGAAGCTGCCTCGCCGCGCGACCTCGACGAACAGGGCGATGTCGTTCAGCTGTATGGTCGCCCGGGGCGCATCGGCCGATGCGCGGGCCACGGCGGGTTTCGCGGCCCGGCGTTCTGTTTTCATGCCTTACGCCCTCCGTCCAGAAACAAGCCGCCTCGAACCCATCCGGAAGACCGCGGGCTACCTGGCAACCACACGGTCGGCGCTGACAGACTCCCAGCCCCCGCCGAGCGCCTTGAACAGGTCCACCTGAGCATTTACGACCCGCGCTTCACCCTCGGCAAGCTGCGCCTGCGCGTCGGCGTAGGTGCGCTCCGCGTCCAGCAAGGCCAGGCTGTCGGCGCGCCCCTCCCGCGCCTGCGCCCGGACGATGCGCGCCACCTTCTCCGCCTGGTCCCGGGCCGCGGCCAGGGACACGCGCCGGTCCAGGCTCCGGGCGTAGTTCGAGAGCGCGGTTTCCGTCTCGCTCAAGGCCTGTATCACCGTCCCGTCGAACGCCGCCAGCGCGGCTTGGGCGTCGGCGGTGGCGCCATCGATACGGGCGCGGATCGCTTCCTGGTTCGGGAACGACCAGGACAGGAGCGGACCGGCCAGCCAGCGTAGCGGGCCGCTGCCGAAGAAGTCGTTCAGGCCCAGCCCGGCGGAGCCGACCGACGCGCCGATGGAGACGCGCGGGTAAAGCGCTGCCGTCGCCACGCCGATCCGGGCCGTTTCCGCCGCCAGTCGTCGCTCCGCGGCGCGCACGTCGGGACGCCGGGCGAGCAGAGCCATGCCGTTGCCGACAGGGATGGGCTGCAGGACCGTGGGCGGCGCCGCGAGCGCGGCGGCTTCGGGCGGGAGGTCCCTGGGCGATCGGCCGGTCAGCAGCGAGAGCCGGAACAGCTCGGCCTGGCGCTCGGCGACGATCCTGGGGATGTCAGCTCGTCGCTGGTCCCGAAGCGCCGCGATACGCGCGGTGTCCAGGGAAGTCGTCAGGCCCGCGTCCTCCCTGCTGGTCGTCGCGCTGACCGAGCGGTCCAGCAGTTCCACGATCTGTCTTGCCACGGCCAGGCGATGCGCGGCGCTGGCGGCGCCCAGGTAGGCGCGGGTCGTCGCCGCCACGGTCGATACCCGCACGGCGTCCAGCTCGGCCTGCGCCGCCTGGTAATCGCCCCGTGACGCTTCGATGTTCCGTCTCACGCGGCCGAACAGGTCGACCTCATACGCCACGGATAGACCCGCATCGACAACGGTATTCTCGCGATCGACGCCGGGCGCGGCCTGGATGGCGGATTGCCGCTGCCGGTTCGCGCTTGCGCCAAGTTCGGTGCCCGGCAGCCGATCGGCGGAGGTTTGGCGAAGTTGGGCGCGCGCGCGGGCCAGCCGCGCGATCGCCACGCGCACGTCGGTGTTCGAGGCCAGGGCATCCTGCACCAGCCTGTCCAGCACCGGGTCCTCGTATAGCCTCCACCAGTCCGGGGAAACGGGAACGGCGTCGGGCGCGGTCGCATCGCTTCGGGACAGGAACGGCCCCGCCGCCGAAACCGGGATCGGCGGCTTTTCGTAGTCCGGGCCGACCGCGCACGCGCTCAGGAGCAGCGGTGCAACCAACATGGATAGGATGTGCAATCGAGTCACGTGAGGGCTCCTGGTTGGTCGTGTCGCGGTTCCAGCGAGCGGGCGCCCGCCCGTCGGGACAGCCGATCTCCGAGCGTGCGGCAAACGACGTAGAACGTGGGGGTATAGAGCAGGCCGAAGACGGTGACGCCGACCATGCCAAAGAAAACGGAGGTGCCCAACGCCTGCCTCAGCTCGGCGCCCGCGCCCGAGGCCACGAGCATGGGCACGGCGCCCAGAATGAAGGCAAAGCTCGTCATCAGGATCGGGCGCAAGCGGGTCTGCGCGGCGCGCACCGCCGCGGCGGCCGGGCTCAGGCCGTCTTCCTCTTCCGCCTGTTTCGCGAACTCGACCACCAGGATCGCGTTCTTGGCGGCAAGGGCGATCAGCACCACGAGACCGATCTGCGTCAGGACGTTGTTGTCCATCCCGCGCAGATTGACGCCGACCATGGCCGCAAGCAGGCACATGGGGACGATGAGGATGATGGCCAGGGGCAGGGTGAGGCTTTCATATTGGGCGGCCAACACCAGGAACACGAACACCACCGCCAGCGCGAAGACGAGGCCGGCGGTGTTGCCCGCGATCTTCTGCTGGAACGCGATGCCCGTCCATTCGTAGCCGTATCCCGAGGGCAGCGTCTCACCGGCGAGCCTTTCCATCGTGGCGAGCGACCTGCCCGTGGAGGTGCCCGGCGCGGTGTCTCCGTCCACCTCGACCGCGGGGAACAGGTTGTAGCGCACCACCCGGAACGGCCCGGTTTCGCTCTTGAACGTGGCCACCGAGCCGATGGGCACCATTGCCCCGCTGTCGGAGCGCGTCTTCAGATTGGCGATGTCGGATTCGCTGTTGCGCTGGCCTTGTTCGGCCTGCGCGATCACCCGGAACGTGCGTCCCAGCAGGTTGAAGTCATTCACATAGGCCGATCCCAGATAGACTTGCAGCGCTTCGAAGACGCGATCCGGCGGGACGCCCAGCGCCTCGGCCTTGCGCCGGTCGATGTCGGCGAAGATGCGGGGCGTGGCTGTGTTGAAGAACGAGTAGACCTGCGATAGCCCCTCGGTGCCGTTCGCCTTGGCCATGAGCTGATCGGCAGCCGAACCGAGCGGCTTGTAGCCGTGGCCGCCACGATCCTGCACCATCATCCGGTAGCCGCCCGCCGAGCCGATGCCGTCGATCAGCGGAGGGGGAATGATGAGCACCCGCGCCTGATCAATGTCCGCGACGGCCTTGCGGGCTTCATCCAGGATGGCGCTGGCGGGGCGGGACCGTTCTTCGAATGGCTTGAGCGGGATGAAGGCGGTGGCGGTGTTCGGCGAATTCGTATTCGACGCGGCGTCGTAGCCGGGCAGCATGATCGTGCCGCGAATCCCGTCGATCTTCAGCAGCCGCTTGGATACCTCCTGCACGACGGCATCGGTGCGCGCCAGCGAGGCGCCCGGCGGCAGTTGCGTGATCGATATCAGATAGCTCTGGTCCTGCGCGGGAATGAAACCGGTGGGCGTGACCCAGAATATGCCTATGGTTGCCAGCACGAGTCCGCCATAGCTGACCAGGGCGCGCTTCGGACGCGCCACCAGCCACTGCGTCAATCGGCCATAGCGGGCGCTGAACCGGTCGAATCGCTCATTGAACCCGTCGCCGGCAAGCTGCAGGCGACGGACGAGAGGATGCCGGCTTTTCTCCTTTTTGTGTGGCCGCAGCAGCACCGCGGCCAAGGCAGGCGACAGCGTCAGCGACAAGACGAGGGAAATGACGGTGGCGCCGGAAATGGTGAGCGCGAACTGCTTGTAGAACGCCCCGGAAAGGCCGGTCAGAAAGAACGTGGGAATGAATACCGCGCAAAGCACCAGCACGATGGCCACCAGGGCCGCCGACACTTCGTCCATCGAGACGCGCGCGGCTTCCAGCGGGCTCAGGCCCCGCGCCAGGTTTCGTTCCACGTTTTCCACGACGACGATGGCGTCGTCCACGACGATGCCGATCGCCAGGACCAGGCCGAACAGCGACAGACTGTTCAAGCTGTAGCCAAACACGGCCAGCAAGGCGAAGGTGCCCACCAGCGAGATGGGAATCGCCACGACGGGGATGATTGCGGCGCGCCAGTTCTGAAGGAAAACGAAGATGACCAGAACAACGAGCGCCGCGGCTTCGAAAAGCGTCTCCCGGACCGCTTCGGTGGATTGCGCAATGAAGCGCGTCGAGTTCCACATGATCCGGTACTCAAGACCAGGTGGAAACGCCTTTGCCGCCTCCTGCATCTCGCGTTCGAGGGTGATGCCGGTCTCAAGCGCGTTCGTGCCAGGCCGCTGGAAAATGGCGATCATGACCGATGGCTTGCCCGAAAGATAGGAATTGGTTCCGTAGTCGTCGGCGCCCAGTTCGACGCGCGCGACGTCGCGAACGCGCGTCTGGCGGCCAGCGGAATCCGTGCGGATCACAATGTTGGCGAACTGCTCCGGCTCGCTCAGCCTCCCCTGCGTTCGGACGTTCAGCTGGAAGGCCTGGGCGCCCGGGTTGGGCGGCTGGCCCAGCGCCCCGGAGGCGACCTGCACGTTCTGGGCGCGCATGGCGGCGACAATCTCCCCGGCCGTCAGCTCAAGCGCGGCGGCGCGCCGCGGATCGATCCAGACCCGCATGGCCACTTCGCGGCTACCGAAAATTCGGGCCTCGCCGACACCGTCGATGCGGCTCAGCTTGTCGCGCAGCTGGGTGAGCGCGTAGTTCGACAGATAGGCTTGATCCAGCGAGCCATCCGGAGAGACCAGGTTGATCGCCATCAGGGCGCTTGGCGAGGTCTTGCGGGTGGTGACTCCCAGCCGCTGCACCTCTTGCGGCAGGCGCGGCACGGCCGCCGCAACCCGGTTCTGCACGAGCATCTGGGCGGCGTCGAGATCGGTCCCGACCTTGAACGTAATCGATATGGCCACCTTTCCGTCCGCCGTGGACTGGCTGGACTGGTAAAGCATGTTCTCCACGCCATTGATTTCCTGCTCGATGGGCGCGGCAACGGTTTCCGCGACGGTTTCCGCCGAAGCGCCGGGGTAGGTGGCGGAAACGACGACGGTGGGCGGAATGATGTCCGGGTGTTGCGCAACGGGAAGCGCGAAATAGGAGATCGCACCCACAATCGTGATGACGATCGCCAGCACCGCGGCGAATATCGGGCGCGTAATGAAGAAGCGCGACAGGCGCATGAGATTTTTTCCTTTATGGCAGCCGCCGGGGCCTCGTTACGACGCGAACGCCGATGGTTCCGGTTTCGTCTGCACCTTCGCGCCCGGAATGGCGTGTTGCAGTCCGCCGACGATCACTCTGTCGTCGGCGGCCAGGCCGGCACGCACGATCCGGAGCCCGTCGACGAGCGGGCCGAGTTCGACGGTCCTGACAAGTACCGTGTCCTCGGCGGAAACGGTGAGAACCGTCTTGCGCGTCTGATCGATCTGGACCGCGGAGTCGGGAATCAGCAAGGCAGGCGCGCCGGATCCGCTTGCCAGCCTCATGTTTCCGAACAACCCCGGCGTCAGGAACAATTTCGGATTCGCGACCACGGCGCGCATTCGTATGGTCCCCGAGCGAGGGTCGATCCCGTTATCCGTGAAGTCGAGCTTTCCGCGCCAGGTGTAGTCGGGTTCATCCTGAAGCCGCACCTCGACCTGGGTTTGCGCCGCGCTCGGTTCCCCGGCACGCATGGCTTTCAGGTACAAGGCTTCGGATGCGTCGAATGTGAAATAGATCGGGTCCAGCGCATTGATGGTGGTCAGGCGGGTGCCGTTTCCCGCTTCTCCACTCATGACCAGGTTGCCGGGGTCGACACGGCGGTCGGAAACCCTGCCCGTTATCGGCGAGCGCACCTCCGTGAATTCCAACTCGAGCGACTTCAGCGCAACGCGAGCTTGCGCGCCGGCAACGTCTGCCGTGCCGGCCCGCACCCGCGCCTGCAACTGATCGATGTCGCTCTTTGAAATCGCGCTGTCGCCCACCAGCCGCTGCGCTCGAGCGAGGTCGGCGCGCGCGAGCTCGAGTTCGCTGGTCGCGCTGGCGAGGCCGGCCTGCGCTTCCGCGCAGGCCGCCTTGTAGGGGCGCGGGTCGATGGAAAAGAGCAATTGGCCCTGCTGGACGATTTCGCCGTCCTTGAAATGCACCCCCACGATCTGGCCAGACACCCGGGGCCGGACTTCCACCCGGCGACTGGCCTCGAAACGGCCGACATAGTCGTCCCATTCGATGACGGTGCGCTGTACCGGCAATGCGACGGAGACCGTGGGAAGCGCGACCGCGCTGACTGCCAACGACTTTTTGGGGGGCAGAAGAAACAAGGCGCAGGCCGTCGCCGTGGCGAGTCCCGCGGCCAGCAAAGCCGTGCGCGGGAAGACCGGCTTTTTACCCGTGCGGGAGGAAAGGCGTGGATGGGTCATGCGGCCGCTCTCCGCGCAAGGTAGGACTTTCTATGGTTCATGTTGGATGTCGCTCTGTAAGAGAACTCGGATGCGCCATGCGTGCTGGCGCCGGCCGTCATCAAACGGCCCGCCGCCGGCATGGGCGTTGTCGTTGACCCGGAACGCTCCGCGCAGCGGTGGGGAGGCGCCCGGCGATGGGCGCCTGGCGTCTTCCGGGCCTTCAACGTGTGAGGATTCTCCCGCTGGCGCGCCGATGCCAAAAGGACTTAGTTCCCTCCTTTTTCGCCACGACGGGTCTGGAGGAACGCCAGCATGCATCGATGCATGGGCAATGCCATCCGGCTTGCCTGCGCGCCGCGCCACATGTCTTTTTTTGAGGGATATATGTCTTACTGGCCACCGCGCGGGCTGGGTAACATCAATCCCGGGCCACGCGCCGGCCACGGCCAGGATGCGGTGGAACCGACTTCCGAACGTGGTGCAAGAGTGTCATGAACCCAATCTCATCCAGCGCGAGCCGCACGCGGCGGGACATTGCGTTCCTCGTATTCCACGATTTCCAGATCCAGGACTTGACGGGGCCACTGGCGGCGTTCGAGGTAGCCGGCGGGCTGCTGGGCGACGATTCCTACCGATACCAGGTCATATCGCTGGCTGGAGGGCCCGTTCGAAGCTCGGCAGGCCTGGAAGTCACCACGCAAAGGGCTGGGTTTTCCGCCTGCGACACCGTGATCGTGGCGGGCGCCGGCCTTGGCGCCTACCCCGACGCGGCATTGCCGGAAACCTGCGACTATCTGAATCACGTCGTCGCCAAAGGCGCCCGCCGCATCGCAAGCGTCTGCACGGGCGCCTTCATATTGGCGGCAAGCGGCCTTCTTGACGGCCTGTGCGCGACGACGCACTGGAAATACGCCGCGCGCCTGCAACGCGAGTACCCCCGAGTGAAGGTGGATGGCGATCGGATCTTCACCCGAGAGGGCGGCATCTGGACGTCGGCGGGTGTCACCACCGGCATCGACATGGCGTTGGCCATGATCGAAGAGGATCATGGCGCGGGCCTGTCTCACGCCGTTGCCCAGATGCTGGTCGTCTACCATCGCCGGCCCGGCGGGCAATCCCAATTCTCGGCCATTGCCGATATGGAACCCGAGTCGGACAGAATTCGCACGGTGCTGACTTATATTCGCGAACACCTGCATGAATCATTGTCGACCGAGCTTCTGGCCTCCGTTGCCTGCTTGAGTCCGCGGCAGTTCGGACGCGCATTTCTGGCCGAAACGGGGGAGACGCCGGCCAAGGCCGTCGAACGCCTGCGCGTCGAGGTGGCCAGGCAACGCGTCGAGCGCGGCGCGGAGCCGATCGAGATCATCGCTCACAGAATCGGCTTCACCGATCCCGAAAGAATGCGCAGGGCATTCATTCGCGTGCTGGGGCATCCCCCGCAGAGCATCCGGCGCATGGCCTCGCGGCAGGCGCCGCTGCTGGCCTGACGCTGTTTCGGGAGGCATCGTGGCGACTGGCGCGGAGCAACGTAAAATGGCAGGTCTTCAGCCTCCACATGCCTGCCTTATGAACCTTGACCGACTGCGCCGCGAATTTCCCGACTTCGACATCACAACCCTGCCGCCCCTGCCCGAAGGGTACGTCGATGCGTCGAGCTACATCGATGCCGCGCCGTCATTCGAGAACCGGGAACGCGGCTTGAAGGTGTATGTCGACTACGCCGACTATGCCGACCGCGAATCCGGCAGAAGCCAGCGCTTCTGTGTTTCGCGCTACGACGAGGAAGAGGGCGACTTCGACGATGTCGCCCTGTCGACCAATGATTGGGCCGAAGTCGTGCGCTTCCTGACCGCCTGAATGCCCTCTTCCGGGGGGATCGGCTTCGGCTCCGATCGTCGGATGATCCCCCCCCGCGACCGCTTGCGCTCACTGGGTCTTTATTGATTTGGACGGCTGCTGCCCAACCTGGACCGCGCGATAGAAAAGCAGGCTCAACATAAGCCCTGATGGCGGTACTCACCCGGTGCGCCCAGCACGGCGCAGAACTTGTGGTTTTCGCCGGAATAGGCGTGCTTGGCGTGGATGGTCAGCGTGCCTCCGGCCAACCCGACCTTCTTCGGATTGCAAGACCAGAAGCCGCTGGAGATTTCGTTGTACGACGCCCTGGCGACCAGGCGCGGCGGTTGCCCGGGCTGCTGCTTTCCGGATGTCGTAGTGGCCAGCCACTCGATCCAGACACGGCAGCTCACATGCTCGAAGCCCACGTTCTCCAAGATCACCCGGTAGGAGCCCTGGCCGTCGCGGGAATGCCAACTTCCGCCAGTCAGCGTCCCCAGGATCTCCGCTTGATCCGCGTCAGTCTCCGCGATGCAGGGAGCCGCCACCAGGAACGAAAGGCTTAGCAACGCTGCTGCAAGAATTTTCATGGTTCGGATGGCCTGTCGAGAATCGGCGTGAAAGGAGTGATGGACGACGCGGCGGCGTTTTATGGACTGGATGACAAGCATAACCGGCAGGTATTGGAGCAAATCGGCCGGCTTGGACTGCCGCGCTAACAACGCCAACAAAAAAGCGAACCTTACTCCCGCCCCTCAGGGATTCCCCCAATCACATTTCCCTTGCGGAAAATCAATGCTCTATAGGACACTTTGTGTCATAGCCGCAATCAAGCGGCGGACACAAGGGGAATCCCATGAAGCGCATCATCATGGCCGCCGCGTTGGCGCTGGCCGCAAGCGGCGGCGCGCAGGCCGCGTTTCCGGATCATCCGATCCGGCTGGTGGTGCCGTTCGGCGCCGGCGGCATCACCGATATCGTGGCGCGCCAGGTCGGCAAGGGCATGGGCGATGCGCTCGGGCAGAGCGTGGTGGTGGAGAACCGGCCCGGCGCCGGCGGGGTGATCGCGGCCCAGGTGGCGGCCACGGCGCCGGCCGACGGCTATACGATCTTCATGGGCACGGTGGGCACGCAGGTGGTGAACCCGCTGATCTACGCCAAGCTCAGCTACGACCCCGACAAGTTCGCGCCGGTCGGGCTGGTGTCCGGCTCGCCCTATCTGCTGGCGGTGCGCGGCGACCTGCCGGCGGCGAATTTCGCGGACTTCGTGGCGTACGCCAAGGCGCATCCGGCCAAGCTGAATTTCGGCTCGGCGGGCACGGCCAGTTCGCCGCACCTGGGGCTGGAGCTGCTGAAGCTGACGGCGGGCGTGGATATTGTGCACGTGCCGTTCAAGAGCGGCAGCGAGGCGGTCAACGCGGCCATCGGCGGCCAGGTGGACGTGGTGATGGATGCCAGTCCGGTGATCATGCCGCACGTGGCCTCGGGCAAGCTGCGCGCGCTGGCGGTGGCGGCGGACCAGCGCCTGCCGTCGGCGCCGCAGGTGCCGGCCGCGGGCGAGGCCGGCGACGCGGGGCTGCAGATCAGTTCCTGGAATGCGTTCTTCGCGCCGGCCGGCACGCCGCCGGCGGTGCTGGAAAAGCTCAACGCGGCGCTGCGCCAGACGCTGGCCTCGCCCGATTTGAAGACGCGGCTGGCGGCGCAGGGCACGCAGCTCTACACCGGCGCGCCGGACGAATACCAGCGCTTCATCGCGGCCGAAAAGAAGAAGTGGGCCGAGATCGTCAAGCGCGCCGACATCAGGATGGATTGACCATGACGACGCACCCCCTGGCGGGACAGCCGCTGGAACTGGCCGACACGCTGCGCTCGGGCAATGCCTGGAAGATCCGGCTGGCCTGCGGCTACATGGGGCTGGCGCTGACGCGCCGCACCTTCGACATCGTGCAGGGCGACCTGGAGACCGAGGCGTTCGGCCGCATCAATCCGTGGCGCCAGGTGCCGGCGCTGCGCACGCCGGAGGGCGCGTGGCTGGCGGAGTCGCAGGCCATCCTGTGGTATCTGGGCCAGGGCACGCCCTGGCTGCCGGACGGGCGCCTGGCGCAGGCGCAGGTGGCCAGCTGGCTGAGTTTCGAGCAGACCCAGCACATGCATGCCTTCGCGCAGCCGCGGCTGCTGATCCACCTGCGCGGCACGGCGCGGGCGGATGACGCGGCGATGGTCGAATGGCGGCGCATCGGCATGCGCGCGGCGGCCTGGATGGAGGAGCATCTGGCGGGCCGCGCTTTCCTGGTGGGCGAGGCGCCGACCATCGCCGACATCGCGCTCTATCCCTACACCAGCATGGCGGAGCAGGGCGGTTACGACCTGTCCGCCTTTACCCACATCAACGCCTGGCTGGCGCGCATGCGCGCCCTGCCGGGCTTTACGCCGTTGTTGGAAACGGCATAGCGAGGAGTCACAGATGGCCGATACGATGCACTTGGGAAAGGATGAACTGATCGCGCGGGCCAAGGCCGAGATGCAGCGCCAGTTCGACACGCCCGACTGGACGCTGCGCGAACGCCTGGCGCTGACCTGCCGCATCCTGTTCGACGGCGGGCACGATTCGGGCCTGGCGGGCCAGATCACGGCGCGCGCGCCGGAGCCCGACCGCTACTACACGCAGCGGTTGGGCCTGGGCTTTGACGAGATCACGGCCGGCAATCTGCTGCTGGTGGACGAGGACCTGCGGGTGCAGGAGGGCGGCGGCATGCCCAACCCGGCCAACCGCTTCCACTCGTGGATCTACCGGGCGCGGCCGGACGTCAACTGCATCATCCATACGCACCCGCTGCACGCGGCCTCGCTGTCGATGCTGGAGGTGCCGCTGGAGGTCTCGCACATGGACAACTGCCCGCTGTACGGCGACGTGGCGTTCCTGAAGGACTGGCCGGGCGTGCCGGTGGGCAACGAGGAAGGCGAGATCATCTCGGCGGCGCTGGGCGACAAGCGCGCCATCCTGCTGTCGCACCGCGGCATGCTGGTGGCCGCGGGCACGGTGGAAGAGGCCTGCGTGCTGGCGCTGCAGTTCGAGCGCGCCGCCCGCATGCAGCTGCTGGCGATGGCGGCCGGCAAGATCCAGCCGATTCCGCCGGCGCTGGGGCACGAGGCGCACGACTGGATCCTGACGCCCAAGCGCTCGCAGGTGGGCTTTTCGTATTACGCGCGGCGGGCGCTGCGCCAGCATCCGGACGTGCTGGGCTAGGGGCTGCCGGGGCGGCCCGGCCTGCGCAGGGGGCCTGCCGCGCGGGCGGGCCCAGGGACGCGGCGGGCGGGCCGGCTCGACGCGGGGGCGGCTTTCGGGCATGCTTATTGGTCGTTATCGCGACTTTTCCCGCCCATGATCGACCTGCCTCACCGCCTGCGCGCGCTGCGCCGCCAGCAATCCTTGTCCCTGGAACAGCTGGGCGAGCGCACGGGCCTGACCAAAAGCTACCTCTCCAAACTGGAGCGGGGCCTGAGCGAGCCTTCGATATCGACCGTGCTGCGGCTGGCCGAGGCCTACGGCGTGGGCGTGTCGCAACTGGTGGGCGGCGACGGCGCGGCGCAGGATGAGGTCGTCAGCCTGGTGCGGGTGGCCGATCGCGAGGTGCTGCAGCGCCGCGGCCTGGGCAACGAATACCACTACGAATCGCTGGCCGGGCGCCGCAAGGTCAAGGCGATGGAACCCTTCATCGTGCACCCGCCGCGTGAATTTCCCGACGCCGCCGCGGTTTTTCCGCATCCGGGCGAGGAATTCCTGCTGGTGCTCAAGGGCGCCATCGAGGTTCAGGTCGGCGAACGCGAGTTCCGCCTGGACGCCGGCGATTCCCTCTATTTCGATTCCGAACTGCCGCATCGCATGCGCACGGTCAGCCGCGGCGCGGCCGAGGTGCTGGTGGTGGCGGCGCATTGATTCCAAGGAAAGCGCAGTGAAGCATGATCAATCGCGGCTGGTCAGCATCGATGCCGGCCCCATGAAGAACCCGGTGCCGGGCAAGCCCAAGCGCCCGCTCTCGGGCGACGCGGCGTTCCGCACCGTGACCGCCTTCGAGGGCCACGGCGGTCGCGCCGAGGCCGGCGTGTGGGAAAGCACCGCCGGCAGTTTCCAGTCCAACACCACCGGCTACATCGAGTTCGGCTACATCGTCGAAGGCGCGGCGCGCCTGGTCGATCCGGACGGCACGGTGCATCAGCTGACCGTGGGCGAGGCCTTCGTGATGCCGGAGGGCTATACCGGCCGCTGGGAAGTGGACCAGTTCGTCAAGAAGATCTATTTCATCAGCCGCACCGCCTGAGGCCCGCAGGACAATCGCCGCCACGGCTCGAACAGCGCCGTGGCATGCACGCGTGACGGCGCGCGCCCGTTACGGCGCGGGCCGCTGCGGGTAGGCCGAGGTGCCGAAGGTGTTGCCCATGCGGTTGCCGATGGTGGCGGGCGTGGGCAGGCCCATCTGGTTGGGCGGCCGCTGAGTGATCGCTTCCGAGCCGAGCGTGGGCGGCGGCTTGGGCGCGGCGTCGGGCGCCATTTTCTGGTTCAGGCAGTCATACGACAGGGCATGGTAGCCGTTGACTTCGGTGTCGATGCAGGCCCGGGCGGCGGGCTTGGCCGCCGGCTGGGCGGCCGGGGGAGCCGGCGTGGGCGTCGCCTGGGCGCCCGCCAGCAGGGGCGTTGCCGCCAGCGCCGCCAGCAACAGCAGGCCGGCGCGGCGCGAAGAGGGGCTATGTGTGCGCATGCGGGCTCCTTTGAAAAGGCCCGGCGGCCCGGGGCCGCCATGCCGTCAGTATAGGGACGGATGACGCCGCGCAGGTGACGATTGCGTGGCGGCTCGCCGTGGCGCGGATGTGGCGTGTCACGATTGCGTCATTCGCGCGTCCTAGCATGGCGCCTTTCCTACGAGACGGGTGCGCGGGCGCCCGTGGCAACGGCCATGCCTGGCATTTTTCCTCCATGTTGGCGTCGATGACCTTCGCCTGTCCGTCGGGCAGGGGCTGGATGCGGCATGCCTGCCTGGCGTTGGGGGTGTGGGCGTTGGCCGGCGCGAGCCGCGCCGAGGCGCCGCCGCGCGAGATGGCGTTCGCGATTGCCGCGCAGCCGCTGGATCAGGCATTGGCGCAATACAGCCTGGACAGCGGCCTGACGGTGCTGGTCGACAGCGCCCTGACCGCCGGCCGCCATGCGCCCGCGGTGGTCGGCACCTATACCCCCGGGGATGCCTTGCGCAAGCTGCTGGCGGGATCGCCTTTGGCGATCCGCTACGCCAGCGCGCATTCGTTCACGCTGGTGGCGGCGCCGCGCGAGCCGGCGGCCGCGCGGTCGGCCGCCGCGGCGCGGCTGCGCGACACGCCGTACGCGGCCGCGCTGCAAGGCGCGCTCAAGCGGGCGCTGTGCAAAGGACAGGGTGCCGAGCCGGGCCGCTATCGCGCCCTGGTCAAGCTGTGGTTCGACAAGGCCTGGCGCGTCGACCGGGTGGATTGGGTATCGGATACCGGATCGGCGCCGCTGAATCGGCGGCTGGAGGCCGCGTTGCGCGGCGTGACGGCCGGACCGCTGCCGGGCGGCATGGCGCAGCCGGTGACGATCCTGCTGCAGGCGAGCGATGCGGATGATTGCGCCGCGCTGCGAGGGGCAAGCCATGCGGGATGACAAGCCGGCGGGTTCCCTGCGCGCCTTGTTCCTGGAGCGCTACAACGATTTTCGCAGCCAGCTCAAGCGCCGCCTGGGATCGGACGACCTGGCGCACGACGCCATGCAGGAAGCCTTCCTGAAGGTGAACGACATGCCATCGAGCTCGTCGATCCAGCAGCCGGCGGCCTATCTGTTCCGGGTGGCGGTGAACATCGCCGAGGATCAGCGCCGCCGCGATTCGCGCCTGTTGACGGGGGTGGAGATCATCGAGCTGGTCGGCGCGACGGACGAGACGGAGGACCCCGCGCGCATCGCGCAGGGCCGCAGCCAGATCGATGCGTTTCGCCGCGCCCTGCGGCAGCTGCCGGAGCGGACCCAGCAGATGCTGCTGGCCGCCCGGGTGCACGATGTGCCGCATGCCGAGATCGCCCGGCGCTACGGCGTGTCCGAGCGCATCGTATCCAAGGAGCTCAAGCGCGCCTTGGCCCATTGCGGCAAGGCGCTGCAAGCGCAGGAAGGACCCGCGCGGGACGCGGGCGAGGAAGACGAATCATGGCGCTGATGATGCTGCCGGGAAGGCGCGGGGGCGGACGGGCGTCGCACGATCGCGATGCGCGCCATTGGTTGCTGACGCTGACCTCGGGCGCCGCCACCGAAGCGGATGCGGAGGCGTTCCGCGCCTGGCTGCGGGCGGACCCGGGGCACGAGGCCGCCTTCGCCGAACAGAAGCGGCTGTGGCAGGCGCTGGGGCCGGCGGTGCGCGAAGAAGCGGCGGCGCGGGCCTCGACGCGGCGTCCGTCGCGGTCGGGCCGGCGCGCGTTCCTGGGCGGCGCGGTGGCGGCATCGGCCGCCTATCTGGCGTGGCGGCCGCCGTTGGGGCTGTGGCCGGGACTGGACCAGCTGGGCGCCGATTACCGCACGGCGACCGGCGAGCAGCGCCGGGTGGCGCTGGGGGATGCGCTGGAACTGGAACTGAACACGCAGACGCGCATCAATGTGCGCTCGGCGGCGGGGGCTTCGGCGGGCGCGGTGATCGAGCTGGCCGCGGGCGAGGCCGAGGTCCGCGTCGGCCGGCAGGCCGATGCGAGTCCCACCCTGCCGGCGCCGGTGGCGCAGGTGGTGGCGGGGGCGGGACGGGTCTCGGCGCGCGAGGCGCTGTTCAACCTGCGCTATCTGGGCGGCGAGGCCAGCCTGTGTTGCCTGGCCGGCAGCGTGCGGCTGACGCACACGCAGGGCACCTACGAGGTCGGCGCCGGCCAGGAGCTGCGCTACGACGACCGCCGGGTGATGCCGCCAGCAAAGGTGAACACCGAAGCCGTGACCGCCTGGCGGCGCGGCTGGCTGGTGTTCGACCGGGTGCCGCTGGCGGACGTCGTGGACGAGTTGAACCGCTATCGGCGCGGCCGGCTGGTGCTGCTCAACAGGCAGCTTGGCCAACGCCGGGTGCAGGCGCGCTTCGCGCTGGCGCAGGTGGCTGACGCCGAGCAGCTGATCCGCGACGCCTATGGCGCCGAGGTGACCCGGCTGCCGGGCGGCGTGGTGCTGCTGTCCTGAGCTGGCCGGCGTCGCGGCCCGGCGGGGTTCATGAATTATTTATGACAGGGTTCTGGTCGGCATTTTTCCATCCGTCTGTCTTGTTCTAGGTGGCGAACACCGCGATTGGAATAAGGAAAGACGATCATGCAGGCACGGTTGGCGCAACGCGGCGGTAAGGCATTCATGGCGCGCAAGACGGGGCGCCGCCGTCCAGACTGGCGCCCGACGCCGCTGCGCCAGGCGCTGGCGGTGCTGCTGATCGCCGGCGGCTGGAGCGGCACGGCGCAGGCCCAGGCGCGGGCCTTCAGCCCCGGCTGGTTCGCCGACAAGAACGCGGTGCAGTCCACCGCGCAGCGCACCGGCCGCATGCCGGATGGCTCGCTGGCCGGCATCGGCAACAGCGCCCGCCAGCAGGCGCAATCGCGCCAGCAGCTGCAGCGCTCGCTGGACAACCTGAACCGCACCGCGGCGGCGGTGGCCGCGCAGCAGGCGGCGCAGGCGGCGGCGCGCGCGGCCGCGGCCGCCAACGGCACCGACGTGCCGGATGGCCTGGCGCCCGGCGGCTTGTGGGTGGCCGAGGGCGCGCTGGCCAAATGGGAAGGGGCCAAGGCGCCCAAGCCCGGCGTCGAGGGCGGACGCCAGCTGGTGACCATCGAGCAGACGCAATCGCGCGCCATCCTGAACTGGGACAGCTTCAACATCGGCCGCAACACCACGCTGCGGTTCAAGCAGGGTGCCGACGACGCGGTGCTGAACCGGGTGGTGGGCGCGTCGGCCCGACCCAGCCAGATCCTGGGCGCGATCCAGGCCGACGGCACGGTGATGGTGGTCAACCAGAACGGGGTGATCTTCAGCGGCACCAGCCAGGTCAACGCCCGCAACCTGGTGGTCGCGGCCGCCACCATCACGGATGCGCAGTTCCGCGACAAGGGCCTGTATGCCGACAACGGCGCCCAGCCGACGTTCCAGGGCGCCCTGGGCCGCGTCGAGGTGCAGGCCGGCGCGCGCATTGCGACCGCCGCGTCCACCACCTCGACCTCGGGCGGCGGCTACGTGCTGCTGCTGGGCAAGGAGGCGGCCAATGCCGGCACGATCGACACGCCGGGCGGACAGGCGCTGCTGGCGGCCGGCGACAGTTTCGTCATCAAGCGCGGCCAGGGCACGGCGGGCAACCTGCTGTCGACCACCAAGGGCAATGAGGTCACGCCAGCGGGCGTGCCCGGACGGGTCGAGAACAGCGGCCTGATCCAGGCCGCCATGGGCGACGTGACCTTGACCGGCGGCGACGTGACGCAGCGCGGGGTGCTGCTGTCGAGCACGTCGGTGGACACGCGCGGCACCCTGCACCTGACCGCCGCCGGCGCGGACGGCAGGATCACCCTGGCCGAAGACAGCGTCGCCGCGATTCTGCTGGACCACAGCGGCGCCCTGGCGCTGGACAGCCAGCGCGACGGCCTGCGCGCGCCGCCGGCGGCGTCGACGTCTTCGCCGTGGCTGTCGGCCGGCGCCGACCGGCGCGAGCTGTCGCGGGTGGAGATCAGCAGCAGCGGCACGGTGGATTTCGCGTCGGGTTCCATCACGCTGGCCACCGGCGGCCAGATCGCCGTGCAGGCGGTGCGGCGCAGCCTGCTGCGCGACGGCGCCATCCTGGACGTGGCGGGCGCGGTGGGCGTGCCGGTCGCCATGGAAAACAACAACCTCAAGATCAACGTACAGGGCAACGAGCAGCGCGACGCGCCGGTCAACCGTGAAAGCGGCAAGCTCAACAGCAATGACCTGTGGGTGGATATCCGCGACCTGGTGCTGGTGCCGGCCGGCACCAATGGCTACGCCACCGACCGCTGGTACACGGCTGGCGGGTTGCTGGAGGTCAGCGGCTATCTGGGCACGCAGGGGCATGCGGTCAACGAATGGATGGCGCAGGGCGGCACTGTCGAATTCACCGGCGGCGACGTGGTGACGCGCGCCGGCTCGCAGATCAACCTGTCCGGCGGCACGCTCGACGTGCAGGACGGCATGATCCGCCAGAGCTGGCTGCGCGGCGTGGACGGCAAGCTGTACGAGGCCTCGCGCGCGCCGGGCGACCTGGCCTACACCGGGCTGTACCAGGGCTACGAGGCGCGCAGCGAGCGCTGGGGCCAGACGCGCCGTTTCTACAACCCGCTGATCGCGCCGCTCGAACGCTTCGAGACCGGCTATACCGTGGGCCGTGATGCGGGCCGACTGCTGATCGGCACCCGCGCCGCGGTGCTGGAAGGGGAGCTGATCGGCACGACTTTCCAGGGGGATCGCCAGAATGCGGCCCCGCAGGCCGGCCTGGACGGCTACCAGCAATCGCAGCGGGCCGCGGCGCGTGGCGCGCAACTGGTGGTCGGCACCTATACGCCGTACTACAACAAGACGACCGGCGCGGTGCAGTACGCGCTGGGCCGCAGCGAGGACACGGTGCGGCAGGTGGTGTTGTCGGAGCGCGTGGCGGCCATTGCCGCCGGCCTGGAGCTGGGCGACGCGCTGCCCGCCGATCGAGGCGGCGCGCTGTTGCTGGATACCGCCCGCTTGAACGGCTTCGGGTTGGGCGCCGTTCGCATCGCCGCCCAGGACATCGTCGCGCAGTCCGATCTGGCGGTGGCGCCGGGCGGCGAGATCACGCTGTACGCGAACCGCGTGACGGTGGACGGCGCGCTGAGCGCGCGCGGCGGCAGTATCCGCCTGGGCAATGTGCTCAATCAGGTGACCTCGTCGGGCATGCTCGATACCTCCATCGGCGCCACGGCGTCCGACCGCCTGACGCTGGGCGCGGGCGGGCGGCTGGATACGTCGGGCCTGTGGACCAACCTGGCGCTGGCGCCGGGTCTGACCGGCGCCATGCCCTACCTGAATGGCGGCAGCGTGTCGCTGCGCGGCAGCGGCGACATCCTGCTGGAGCGTGGCGGCGTGATCGACGTCGGCTCGGGCGCGGCGTTGCGCGCCAAGGGCAAGCTGACCGGCGGCAAGGGCGGCAATGTCACCATCGAAACGGTGATGAGCGGCGCCGCCATGGGACGCCTGGACCTGGGCGCCGAACTGCGCGGCTACGGCGTGGACGGCGGCGGCACCTTGGCGGTGACGGCGGGCAAGGTGGCGCTGGGCGCGACGCCGGCGCAGGCCGGCGCCGACGTGCTGGCGCTGGCGGCGCCGTTCTTCCAGCGCGGCTTCGCGCGCTACGAGATCATCGGCAGCCGTGGCGTGACCGTGGCCGACGGCGCCCGCATCGAGGTGTCGATGCCGGTATACCGGCCGGTCGCGCAGGCGGGCGGCGTGCCCACCGGCGCCGAGGCCGCCACGGCGCTGCAAGCCTGGCTGCCGCCTGTCTATCTGCATGACGCGGTGGCGGGGACGGTGACGCGGCGGCGCGGCGCCAGTCTGTCGCTGCAGAGCGGGCGCACCCTCGGCCCGGTCGGCGCGGACAGCGATACGACGCTGCTGATCGGCCAGGGGGCCCAGGTGACGGTGGACCCGGGCCAGACCATCAAGTTGCGCGGCGCCGGCCAGATCACGGTGCTGGGCGGGCTGACGGCCGCGGGCGGCAAGATCGACATCCGGCAATTGCGCCTGGGCGACATCGATGTCGCCGAGTCGGTCGAGACCGCGGATGGCCAGCTGCACAACCGCTCGATCTGGATCGGCGAGCGGGCGGTGCTGGACGTGGCCGGCCGGGCGCAGTCCGGCATCGATGCGCAGGGCCGCCGGTACGGCGTGGCGGACGCGGGCGGCGTGATCGTGATCGGCGGCGAAATCGACCATGCGCGCGCCACCGCGACCTCGTCGGACGCCTACGTGATCGTGCGGCCGGGCGCGGTGCTGGATGCCTCGGGCGCCGGCGTGGACGTGGACATCAACGGGGTCGGCCCGCTGCGGCTGGAGCGTGACGGCGGCCGCATTTCGCTCAGCTCGTATAACGGCCTGCACCTGGACGGCGCCTTCATCGCGCGCGCCGGCGGCGCCAGCGCCATGGGCGGCACGCTCGATGTCGCGCTGGAAACGCCGCTCTACCGCATCTGGGGCGAGGGCGTCGCCGGCATGCCGGTGCAGGTGCCGCGCGAGCTGGTGCTGGCGCCGGGCGCGGGCGGCCTGCTGGATGCCGCCCTGACGCCGGGCGCGGCGGCCGATGGCCTGCGCTACGGGCAGACAAGGCTGGACGCCGCGCGCCTGACGGCCGCGGGCGGCTTCGATCACCTGGGGCTGCTGGCCAACGGCCTGATGTCGTTCGACGGCGCGGTCGATGTGGCGGTGGCGGGCAGCATGCGGCTGTACGCCAGCGCCTATTCGCTGGCGCCGGACGCCGCTGCGCGGACCCGGGTCAACCTGGCGGCGCCCTATGTGCGGCTGTCCGGCCCGGGCACGTACTTCGCCACCAATGGCATGCTGCGGCCGCGGGTGCTGTTCGGCGATGCGCCCGATGTGGGGGCGGGGGTGTTCACGGTGCGCGCCGGCAGTCTGCTGGAGGTGGGCAACAGCCTGTCGTTCGGCACCCAGGGCAGCATCAACCGCAGCGTGGGCGGCCTGTTGACCGTGGCGCGCAGCGGCTTTGACCGGGTGGCGCTGAACAGCGGCGGCGACCTGCGCTTCCTGCGGCACAACGACGACCAGCCGCGCACGCGCCTGTGGACCCGGGGCGACCTCGACCTGACCGCCGCGCAGCTGTATCCGGTCACGGGGGCCGAGGCCGAACTGCTGGCCGGCTATACCCGCAATCCGCAGTCTGGCGTCAACGTTTTCGATCCGACCCGCACGCTGCGGGTGGGCCGCGCGGGCGACGCGGGCGCCGCGCTGCCGGCCGTGCCGTATTCGGCCTTCGGCACCTTGCGCCTGGCCGCGGCCAGCGTGGAGCAGGGCGGCGTGCTGCGCGCGCCGCTGGGCACGATCGTGCTGGGCGACCTGAGTTCAGCGGTCGGCACGCAGCGCCTGACCTTGCTGCCCGGCAGCGTCACGTCCGTCAGCGGCGCCGGCCTGTGGATGCCGTATGGCGGCACCACCGATGGCGTGTCGTACAAATTCCAGGGCGCCGAGGTGGCCTTGCCGGGCGCCGGCGGCGCGGTCGGCCAGGGCCAGGGCGCGTCGCTGCGCACCGGCATCACGCTGGGGTTCCGCGACGTGGACGCGCTGCCGGGATCCTTGCTGGACCTGTCGGGCGGCGGCGAGCTGACCGGCGCGGGGTTCGTGTCCGGCCGTGGCGGTTCGACCGACGCGCGCTACTTCCCGCTGGTCCGCAACGATCCCAAGGGCGGCTTCACGCTGCCGGGGCTGGCCACCAATCCGGTGTACGCCATCGTGCCCGGCGCACAGCCGGGCTATGCGCCGGCGGGCGGCGAGGCCGGCGCGTCGACGCCGGGCGTGGGGCGGCAGATCACGCTGGGCGACGGCGTTCCCGGCCTGCCGGCCGGCACCTATACCTTGATGCCCTCCACCTACGCCTTGCTGCCCGGCGCCTTCCGGGTCGAGATCAACGGCCAGGCGGCGGCCGGCGCGGCCATCGCGCCGCTGCAGATGCGCAACCTGTCGTGGGCCGCCAGCGGCGTGCTGTCCACCGCCGGGGTCGGCGCGGCGGAGCGCCTGGCGAGCCAGGTGATCCTGACGCCCGCGAACGTGCTGCGCACCTATTCGCAGTACAACGAAATGAGCTATGCCAGTTTCGTGCGGGCCGACGCGGCGACGCGCGGCGTGCCGCGCGCCATGCTGCCGGCCGACGCACGCACCCTGCGCCTGGCGATCCATGCCGGTTCGCAGGACGGGCAGGCGTTGCGCTTCGAGGGGCTGGCCAATTTCAACGGGGCGCCGGGCGGTTTCGGTGGCACCGCGGCGCTCAATGGCGGCAGTTCAAGTATCGAAATCCTGGCGGCGGGCCAGGCGCCGACCGCCGGCTTTGGCGGCGCGTCGGTGCATGCCGACGCCTTGGCCGCGCTGGGCGCCAGCCGCCTGGTGATCGGCGCGCTGCCGGTGGTGCTGTACGGGCAGGGCGGGCGCTTCTATACCTTCCAGGGCGGCGCCAACGAGGTGGTGATGCGGTCCGGCGCCCAGTTGGCGGTGCCGGAGGTGCTGATCTCGTCACGGGTGATCGAGATCGAGGCGGGCGCGGGCATTTCCACGCTCGGACGCGGCGCGCCGTCGGTGGATTCGACCGGCGGCTATGCCTTCCAGCCCGGCAGCGCCGGCCTGCTGGCGCTGTCCAATGGCCGCCTGGATGTGCTGGCGCCCGACAGCACGGTCACGGGCGCGATCCGCATCGGCACCTGCGCGACCGGCGCCTGCGAGGCGGTGACGCGGCTGTATTCCGAGGGCACCATCGCCGTCGCCACCAATGGCGTGTTCGATCTGGGTGAACAGGTGCGCTACGGCACCCGCAACCTGGCGCTGGCCGTCGGCACCGTCAATGTCGGCACCACTGAAGCGCTGCAGCAGGCCGCCGCGCGCGGCGTGCTGCCCAGCGGCTTGACGCTGAACCAGGCCATCCTGGCGCGCCTGTTGCGCGGCGATGCCAGCGCCGGGGCCCCGGCGCTCGAGATGCTGACGCTGACGGCGCGCGAAGCCGTGAATTTCTACGGCACCGTGGCGCTGGACACGCGCGACCCGGCCACCGGCAACTACCGCATGGCGACGCTGGCGCTGGGCACGCCGGCCCTCTATGGCTATGGCGAGGCCGGCGACGTGGCGTCGATCTACGCCCGCAACCTGGTCTGGAACGGCGCGGTGCAGGCGCCTGGCGCGGTCGCGGCGGGCGGGGCCGGCACCGGCCGGGGGGGCGTTGCGGATCGAGGCCGAGCGCATCGAGTTCGGCTACGGCCAGGGCGCGCAACCGAATGGCCTGGATGACAACGCCCGCCTGGCGCTGGGCTTTGCCGGCGTCACGCTGAACGCCAGCGACCGCATCACCGCGAACCATCGCGGCAGTCTGGCGGTGTACCAATCGCAAGGCGCTTACACCAGCGGCAGCGGCTATGCCTACAGCGGCGGCAATCTCACGCTCAACACCCCCTTGCTGACCGGCGCGGCGGGCTCCGTCAACTGCATCACGGCGGGCGGCGACGTGCGTGTGCTGGCCGCCGTGGGGGCGCCCGCGGCGCAGGACACGGTGCAGGCGCTGGGCGCGGAGTTGAGCCTGGCCGGCGCCAATGTCCGGGTCGACGGCGTGATCGCGTTGCCCAGCGGCAAGCTGACGCTGCAGGGCCGCGACAGCGTGCTGCTGGCGGACGGATCGAAGCTCGACCTGGCCGGTCGCGCCATCGCGTTCAATGACGTGCTGCGCTACAGCTGGGGCGGCGACCTGGTGCTGGAAAGCAGCCAGGGCGGCATCCGCCAGGAGGCCGGGTCGCTGATCGACCTGTCGGCGCGCGACAACGACGCGGGCAACCTGCGCGCGGTGGCGCTGGCGGCCGCCGATGGCGAGGTGGCCTTGCTGGGCCGCATCCTGGGCGGCAGCTCGGGCCGTTACGACGCGGGCGGCACCGAGGTGCCGTATCGGGCGGGCAGTGTCGAGGTCCGCGCGCAGCGCCTCGGCGCGCCCGGCAGTCTGAACGCCGACTTCGAGGCCCTGAACCGCCGCCTGAACGAGGGCGGCGTGACGGGCGCGCGCAGCTTCCAGGTCAAGCAGGGCAGCCTGACGCTGGGCGACGCGCTGCGGGCCAACGATATCAACCTGTCGATCGACGGCGGCAGCCTGACCGTGGTCGGCCGGGTCGATGCCAGCGGCGAACGGGTCGGGCGCATCCGGCTGGCGGCGCGCGACGGCCTGACGCTGGCCTCCAGCGCGGTGCTGGACGCGCACGGCACGGTGTTGCGGGTGGACAGCTACGGCAGGATCATTGACGCGCCCAACCGCGCGGTGGTCGAGTTGAGCTCGGGCCAGGGCCTGCTGACGCTGGCGGGCGGCGCCCGCATCGACCTGCGCCACGGCACCGCGGCTGCGCGCGGCGCCGCCGCCGGGCAGCACGATGGCGCGGCGCGCGGCACGCTGGATCTCATGGCGCCGCGCATCGACGCCGCGGGCAATGCCGGGCTCAATGGCGCCGGGGCGCCGGGGTCGGCCGCGACCTACGGCGACATCGCCATCGACGCGCGCGGCCCGCTCACGATCGACGGCGCCAAGGCCATCAACCTGACCGCCATGCAGCGCTATGACGACGCCCGTCCCGGCGATCCGGCCGACCGCGCCGGCGGCCGTGAATACCAGATCATCGACCAGGCCTACCTGGAGGCCAAGCACGCGGACAGCCGGGAATTCATCCGCCTTGCCCTGCTCAACGGCAATCTGCTGGACGTCAAGCTGGCGGGCCTGAACAACGCAACCTACCGCGACGTGTTCCATCTGCGTCCCGGCGTGGAAATCGTCAGCCGCACCGCCGACGGCGACCTGGTGGTGCAGGGCGACCTGGACCTGTCGCGCTATCGCTACGCCAGCTTGAACCCGCGCTCGCCGGTGACCTCGGCCTACGGCTCGGGCGAGGCGGGCGCGCTGATCCTGCGGGCCAAGGGCAACCTGGACGTCTACGGCAGCATCAACGACGGCTTCGCGCCGCCGCCGGCATCGCCGGACGATGAGAGTGGCTGGGTCCTGACCCCCGGCGCGCAGCCCTTCGGCGGCGACGTGGTGCTGCCGCGCGGCGGGGTGCAACTGGCCGACGGCACCGAGTTCCCCGGCGGCAAGACCTTGAACTATCCCTTGCCGCTGCAGGCCACCACGCTGGCGGCCGGCACCCGGCTGCCCGTGGAAGCGGTGCTGGACCAGCCGCTGTCGCTGGCCGCCGGCACGGTGCTGTCGGGCGACGTGCGCGACGCCGGCGGGCAACTGCTGTACGCCGCGGGCACGGTCCTGGAGCACGCGCTCGACCTGCCGGCGCAGACCCGCCTGGGCGCTGGCACCTTGCTGACCCGTGGCACGGCCCTGAAGGCATTCACCTGGCCGGCCAACGTGGCCCTGCCCAATCGGTACACCACCCAGGCCTACGAGCCCAACGTGTTGCTGATGGCGGGCACCATCACGCTGCAGCAGGGGGCGTTGATTCCCTCGCAGACCAAGCTGGTGTTCCCGGAGGGCACGGATTACGTGGAGCTGCGGCCGGGCACCGCGGCGGACCAGCGGCGCAACTGGGCGCTGGCCAGGATGCTGCCCGCCGGCAGCCAGTCGTGGTCGGTGCAACTGACGGCGGGCGCGGACCTGGACGCGGCCGACCGGCGCCAGGTGCTGCCCGGGCCGGGCGCGGGCAAGCTGACGCTGGCCGACACGCACTACAACGCCACCCTGGTGAAGGGGGCCGGCCTGGTGTGGGGGCCGGACGGCGAGGCGTCCGGCTTCGAGCCCGGCAAGCCGGTGCCGGACGACATGTTGTGGCTGTGCGACGTGGTGGAGGGCCTGTGCCTGCCGCCGCCGCGCTGGGTCTGGGCCAAGGACAACTGGTGGGGCCAGCCCGAAGGTTCGCCGGTGGCCGACGCGGACCTGGGGGTCTGCGAGGGGTTTCCGGACCAGTGCGTCGAGAACAAGCAGACCACCACCGTCGCCACGCATACGCAGAACTTCAGCGTGCTGCGCACCGGCACCGGCGACCTGGACCTGGTGGCCGGCGGCGATATCAGCCTGATGTCGGCCTATGGTGTCTACACGGCCGGCACGCAATCGGCCAACGTGGCGCCGGCCTACCAATTGCCGCGCGGCCGCTACGGCAGCACGGTGCTGGGCGACGCTTACGCCAGCAACTACGAACCCTTCGTTGCCGCCGGCGCCGGCTATCAGGCCTGGTATCCCGAAGCGGGCGGCAACTTCAGCCTGTACGCCGGGGGCGCGCTGCGCGGGGACGTCTGGGGCAAGACCGTGGCCGGCAACTACGACGGGCGCGTGATCGACCCCAGTGTCGGCATCGGCAACTGGCTGTGGCGCCAGGGCAGCGGCAGCGCCAATGGCGGCGACACGCCCACGGCATGGTGGATCAACTTCGGCAGCTATGCGCCGGCGCGGCCCGAGTTCAAGGATTCGACGCCCGTGCTGGTGGGCTTCACCGGTTTCGGCGCGCTGGGCGGCGGCAACGTCAGCGTGCGCACGGACGGCGATGCCGGCAATATCGAATCGCGCGGATCGATCGCCTATCCGCGCGGCCAGGGGCTGGTCGTCGCCGTGGGCGGCACCGGCCGCGTCGCGGCCGATGGCAGCGTGGTGCTGACGGGCGGCGGCGATATCGACATGCGCATCGGCGGGGCCCTCAATCCGACGCAGAGCGCGCGCGGACGGGTGTCGTCCACCGGGGGGGGCGACGCCGTACTACGGCGATCCCGCGATCGACCTGCAGGGCGCCCTGATCAACCTGCGCGGCAACGTCAGGCTGACGGGCGGCGCGGTCGGCGGCCTGGATCTGCAATACGGCAACAATGCTTCGCTGCAGGATGCCAAGGACAGCCGCGGCTACGATCCCTACACCGCCACCCTGGCCAGCGCCACGGGCGGCCTGGCGCTGATCCCTGGCGACGCGGTGATCCGCCTGGATACGCGCGGCGATCTGGTGGTCGGCGGGGCCAGCGATCCGGGCCGCGTGGCCGTGCCGAACAGCACGCCGTTCCGGCTGCGCGACGGCACGCCGATGACGGGAGGCGGCACCACCTGGTTCTCGCTCTGGACCGACAACACCGCGATCACCCTGTCGAGCGCGGGCGGCAACCTGACGCCCAGCCGGCAGACGTCGCACAGCGCCAAGGGCATGGCGTTGCAGACCGGGCTCAATACCTCGGCGTCGGACGCGCGCTATCTCTATCCGTCGATCCTGCGCGCGACGGCCTACGATGGCAGTATCTATGCGGGGGTGTCGGCGGGCTATCTGAACACGGAAGACACCGGCCGGCCGTATTCGTTGACGTTGGTGCCGGGCGCGCGCGGGCAGCTGGAATTGCTGGCGGGCGACTCGATCTACGCGGGCGGTTACGCCATCAATCGCTCGGGCGCCGATCCCGCCAGCGTGGCCAGTGTCCGCACGCCCGCCTTTGCCGGCTATGCCTCGCAGGCCAGCCAGGCGCCTGTCCTGAGCAACCGGGGCTCGATCGGCGGCCTCCTGGAGCGCGATCTGCATTTCCCGCTGTTCTATTTCGGCACGCCGACCGCAAGCGCGGCAGGCTCGGGCGCGGTGACCCGGCTGTATGCCCGCGATGGCGACATCGTCGGGTTGCGCAGCGGTGAAACGCTGACCGTGCTCAAGGGCGACAGCCAGGGCCAGACCTGGTTTGAGGCGGCGGGGCCGGTCTGGATGATGGCCGGGCGCGATATCGTCGCGTCGGGCACCGGGCCGGGCGCGCAGCTCGACGTGCCGTCGAGCAACGGCTACAACCTGGGCAGCGGCGGGGGCGCGTGGGTGGGATCGAGCGGCAACCTGTTCCTGCACCGCGATGCGGGCGAGGTTTCCCGGGTGTCCGCCGGCCGCGACATTCTCTACAGCTCGTTCCAGGTGGCCGGCCCCGGCGCGCTGGAAGTGTCGGCGGGCCGGCAGGTGCTCATGGCCGACCAGGCCTCGATCACCAGCCTGGGCGCGGTGATGCCCGGCGACCGCCGTCCCGGCGCATCGATCGCCGTGCTGGCGGGCGTCGGCGCGGCCGGGCCGGACTATGCGGGATTCCTGGCGCGTTACCTGGATACGCGGGCCGCGGATCCGGGCCGGCCGCTGACGGACCAGGGCTTGGCGTTCAAGACCTATCAGGCGGAACTGCTGCTGTGGCTGACGCAACACCATGATTTCGCCGGCAGCGTGGACGACGCGCGCGCCTATTTCAACGCGCTGCCCGCCGAGCAGCGCAACCTCTTCGCGCGCCAGGTGTACTTTGCCGAGCTGCGCGCCGGCGGCCGCGAATACAACGACAAGTCCAGCGCCCGCTACGGCAGCTACCTGCGCGGCCGCCAGGCCATTGCCGCGCTGTTCCCGGACACCGCGCCCGGGGCCTACCAGGGCGATATCACGCTGTATGGCGGCGCCGGCATCCGCAGCACCTTCGGCGGCGACATTCAGTTGCTGACGCCGGGCGGGCAGCAGGTGTTCGGCCTGGAAGGGGCCGCGCCGCCCGCCACCGCCGGCATCATCACCCAGGGCGAGGGCAGCATCCAGCTCTACGCGCTGGGCAGCATCCTGCTGGGGCAGAGCCGGGTCATGACCACTTTCGGCGGCGGCATCACCGCCTGGTCGGCGCAAGGCGACATCAACGCCGGCCGTGGCGCCAAGACGACCGTGCTGTACGCCCCGCCCAAGCGCGTCTACGACACGGTCGGCAATGTGACGCTGTCGCCCAATGCGCCCGGCACCGGCGCGGGCATCGCGACGCTGGCGCCGCTGCCGGAGGTGCCGGCCGGCGACGTCGACCTGTATGCGCCGCTGGGCACCATCGACGCGGGCGAAGCCGGCATCCGGGTGTCGGGCAACGTCAACATCGCGGCGCTGCAGGTGGTGAACGCCGCCAACATCCAGGCCCAGGGCGAGAGCAAGGGCGTGCCGGTGACGGCGTCGGTCAATACCGGCGCGATGTCGTCGGCCAGCGCCGCGGCGGCCTCGGCGGTGGGGGCGGCGCAGGAGTCGGCGCAGCGCGCCCAGAGCCAGGCGCGGCAGAACCAGCCGTCGGTGATCAGCGTGCAGATCCTGGGGTATGGCGAGGAGCCGGTGGCCGGCGCCAGCATGGCGCCGCCGCCCGGGCCGACCGCGGCCGCGAACCGCTATGACGCGGCCAGCGCCGTGCAGGTGCTGGGCGCCGGCGCGCTGGACGACAGCGAGATGCGGCAACTGAGCGCGCAGGAGCGGGGCAAGCTGGCGATGTGAGCCGCGCCGGGGGGGGGGCGTGACGCGCGCGTGACGGTTGCCTGCCCGATGGCCGGCAACTGTCACGAGCGCGTCACCCGACCGTCATATCCGCTCGCTACCATGCCGCTTCCGCCCTGCCTCCGGCCACCACCGGGGCGCAGTCGCCACGCCATCTTAGAGACATCGGGGTGTTATGACAGTCACGCAGGCGCCTGGGGCCGCTTGGGCGTTCGCCTGCTGGTTCGCGCTCGGACTGGCGGTGCTGCCGCCGGCCGCGCAGGCCCAGCAGCGGACGGCGGACACGGCGTTGATCCCGTTCGACATCGCCGCGCAGCCGCTGGACGCGGCCCTGGCCGCGTACACCCAGGCCACCGGCATGGCGGTGCTGGTGACCAGCCGCCTGACGGCCGGCCGCCAGGGCAGCGCGGTGCGCGGCCGGCTGGCGCCGCGCGAGGCCTTGCGCCTGCTGCTGGCGGGCACCGGCCTGCAGGCCCGCTACAGCAGCGCGTCGGCCTTCACGCTGGTGGAAGCGGCCGCCAGCGCGCCCGCGCCGCGCGCGCCGGCCACGGCGCCGTCGCCGGCGGCGGTGACGCGCTATGCCGGCGTCCTGCAGAACACCGTGACGCGCGCGTTGTGCCAGTGGACCGGCGCGCAGTTCGGCCGCTACCGCGCCTCGCTGCAGCTGTGGATCGGCCGCAATGGCGTGGTGCGCCAGGCGCGGGTGCTGTCGGGCACCGGCGACGCGCGCCGCGACGAGGCGCTGGCCGGCGTGCTGTCCGGACTCATCATGGATGCGCCGCCGCCGGCCGACCTGCCGCAGCCGGTGACCATCGTGCTGGCGCCGCGGCCCGATCCGCGGACCGATTGCCGGCTGGCCGGCGCCGCGGGCTGAACCGCATGTCCATGACCGGCGACGCCCTGCGCAACCTGTTCCTGTCCAAGTACCAGGAATTCCGCAAGCGCCTGCGCATCCGGCTGGGGTCGGAAGACCTGGCCAACGACGCCATGCAGGAGGCCTGGCTGCGGGTCGACAGCCTGGCCGAGACCGCGCCGGTCGAGTATCCGGCCGCCTATCTCTTCAAGATCGCCTCGAACATCGCCGAGGACCAGCGCCGCGCCAATGCCCGCATCCTGTCCATGGCCGAGATCGAGGAGCTGTACGACATGGCCGACGAGGCCGCTGGCCCGGCCCAGGTGGCCGAGGGCCGCGAGCAACTGGCGGCGCTGGAGGCGGCGCTGGCCGAGCTGCCGCGCCGGCGCCAGGCGATCGTGATCGCGGCGCGGGTCGACGAGGTGCCGCACCGCGAGATCGCCGAGCGTTTCGGCATTTCGGTGCGGACCGTGGAAAAGGAATTGCGCGCGGGGCTGGAGCACTGTTGCGGGAAATTGGAAAAAAAGTATGTCCAGCGCTACGGTCCCCAGGCCCGGGAAACGTCTTAGACCCATGACGACCCTCTTCAGACGCTCCCGCCCCGGCGGCGACCCCGCGGCCGCGCTCCAGCGCGAGGCCCAGGCGTGGGTCGTGCGGCTGGCCTCGGGCCAGGCCAGCGTGGCCGATGGCGAGGCCTTCCGCCGCTGGTGCGCGCAGAGCGCCGAGCACGCGCGCGTCTTCAAGGAAACGCGCGGCGCCTGGCAGCAGCTGGCGCCGGCGGCGCGCCAGTTGCAGGCCGCGCAGGCGCGCCGCGCCCGCGTCGCGCGGCCGGCGCGGCGCGCGTTCCTGGGCGGCGCGGTGGCGGCCTGCGGCGCGTGGCTGGCGTTCAAGCCGCCGCTGGGCCTGTGGCCGGCGGTGGACGAATTGACCGCGGATGTGCGCAGCGGCACCGGCGAACAGCGCCGCGTGGCGCTGGCGGGCGACGCCAGCGTGCAGCTCAATACCCAGACCCGCATCAACCTGTCGCGCAGCGGCCCGGCGCAGCAGATCGATCTGCTGGCCGGCGAGGTCGAGCTGCTGACGTCCGGCCAGCTGGTCAGTCTGACGGCGGGCGCGGGTCGCGTCAGCGCCACCTCGGGGTGCGTCAACGTGCGCTACACCGATGGCCAGGTGCGCGTGACCTGCCTGGAGGGCAGCGCTCGCGTCGCGCTGCGCAAGGACTCCATTGAATTGACGGCCGCGCAGCAGGTGGTGCTGGGCGCCGGCGGCGCCAGCGGGCCGCAAAGGGTGGACCCCGACCAGGTCACGGCGTGGCGCCGCGGCGTGCTGGAATTCAACAATGTGCCGCTGGCGCAGGTGGTCGACGAGATCAACCGCTATCGCCCCGGCCGCATCGTGCTGGTGAGCGACCGGCTGGCGGGCAGCCTGGTGCAGGCGCGCTTTTCGCTGGACCAGCTGGCCGACGCCGCGCAACTGATCCGCGATGCCTATGGCGCCCAGGTCACGTCGCTGCCGGGCGGGATCGTGCTGCTGAGCTGAGCGCCGTCGCGCGCATTGTCCCAAACGTGAAATATGAATTTTTTGTGAAAAGGCGCAGTCGATGACGCTTGAAGCGGTCTAGGCACCCATGCGCAGAACTGCCCGGTCCGCGTCGCCGTTTTTTCCGGCGTGCCGGTCCTGGCGCTGCAGATGCCAGATCCGATTCCACGAAGGAAAAGCCGTCATGCCCAGCCGTAATCACGCCCTCGTTTCCCGCAATCCCCAGCGGCGTCCGCGCCGTCCGGCCTGGCGCCTGGCGCCGCTGACCCAGGCGTTGGCGGTGTTGCTGGTGGCGGGGGGGCGGGCATGGCGCGGCGCAGGCCCAGGCGCGGGCGTTCAGCCCGGGCTGGTTCGCCGACAAGGGGGCGGTGCAATCGACGGCGCAGCGCACCGGCCGCATGCCCGACGGCAGCCTGGCCGGCATCGGCAACACGGCCCGCCAGCAGGCGCAATCGCGCCAGCAGCTGCAGCGCTCGCTGGACAACCTGAACCGCACCGCGGCGGCGGTGGCCGCGCAGCAGGCGGCGCAGGCGGCGGCGCGCGCGGCCGCCAATGGCGCGGGGGTGCCGGACGGCCTGGCGCAGGGCGGCCTGTGGATCGCCGAAGGCGCGCAGGCCAAGTGGGAAGGCGCCAAGAAGCCGACCACCGGCACCGAGGGCGGACGCCAGCTGGTGACGATCGAGCAGACGCAATCGCGCGCCATCCTGAACTGGGACACGTTCAACATCGGCCGCAACACCACGCTGCAGTTCAAGCAGGGCGCCGACGACGCGGTGCTGAACCGGGTAGTGGGCGCGTCGGCCCGGCCCAGCCAGATCCAGGGCGCGATCAAGGCCGACGGCACGGTGCTGGTGGTCAACCAGAACGGCGTGATCTTCAGCGGTACCAGCCAGGTCAACGCGCGCAACCTGGTGGTCGCGGCCGCGACCATGACGGATGCGCAGTTCCGCGAGCGCGGCATCTACGCCGACGCCGACGGCACCATCCCGACCTTCAAGGACGCGCTCGGCAACATCGAGGTGCAGGCCGGCGCGCGCCTGTCCACGGCCACGCCCGGCAGCGCCACGCGCGGCGGCGGCTATGTGCTGCTGGCCGGCAAGGAAGTCCGCAACGCCGGCGAGATCAGCACGCCGCAGGGCCAGGCGCTGCTGGCGGCGGGCGACAGTTTCATCATCCGCCGCGGCCAGGGATCGGACAGCAACATCGCCTCCACCACGCGCGGCAACGAGGCGCAGACGACCGGCGCCGGGCTGGTGCGCAACACCGGCCTGATCCAGGCGCCGCAGGGCGACATCACCCTGACCGCGCAGCGCGTGGAGCAGGCCGGCGTGCTGGTGTCGACGACGTCGGTGGACGCGCGCGGCACCATCCACCTGGACGCGCGCGGCGCTGGCGCGGCCGTGACGCTGAGCGAATCCGCCATCAGCGCCATCCTGGTGGACGCCAGCCTGACGACGGCGCTGGACGGCCAGCGCGGCAGCCTGCTGCAGCCGGCCGTGGGCGGCAACACCGCGCTCATCCCCGGCGACGAATTCCGCCGCGACCTGTCGCTGCTGCGCATCAGCAGCCAGGGCACGGTGGACTTCCAGGGCGGTTCGCTGTCGCTGGCCACCGGCGGGCAGGTGGCGGTCAAGGCCGATGGCCGCGCGCTGGTGCGCGACGGCGCGCGCATCGACGTGGGCGGCGCGGTCGGCGTGATCGTGTCGATGGAGTCCAACAACCTCAAGATCAACCTGCAGGGCAACGAACAGCGCGACGCCCCGATCAACCGCGACAGCAAGCTGCTGAACAACAGCGACGTCTGGCTCGATCGCCGCGACCTGGTGCGCCTGGCGGCGGGCAGCGGCGGCAACGATGCCGACCGCTGGTACACGGCCGGCGGGCTGCTGGAAGTGGGCGGTTACCTGGGCACGCTGGGCGTGCCGGTGAGCCACTGGCTGGCGCAGGGCGGCGTGGTGCGCTTCGATGGCGCCGAGGTGGTGACGCAGGCCGGCTCGGCCATCAACCTGTCGGGCGGCACGCTCGACGTGCAGAGCGGCGAGATCCGCCAGAGCTGGCTGCGCGGCGAGGACGGCCGCCTGTACCTGGCCGATCGCGCGCCGGGCGACCTGCTCTATACCGGCCTGTACCAGGGCTACGAGGCGGTGTCGCGACGTTGGGGCGAGAACGCCACGCGGCGCTTCTACAACCCGCTGATCGCGCCGCCGACCCGCTACGAGTCGGGCTACACCGTGGGCCGCGATGCCGGCACGCTGGTGGTCTCGACTCGCAACGCGGTGCTGGACGGCGACCTGATCAGCGACACCTACCAGGGCGACCGCCAGACGCGCGCGCCGGTGACCGGCCAGGACGGCTACAGCCAGTCGCATCGCAACGCGGCGCGCGCGGCGCAGTTCGTGGTGGGCGCCTACAAGCCGTTCTACGACACCGCCGGCAACTTCCTGCGCTACCAGCTGGGCGCGACCGGCACGGCCGCCGATGTGGCGGTGGGCAAGGGCCTGGCGGGCCGTTCGGCCGGCCTGGAACTGGCCGATGCGCTGCCGGCGGACCTGCGGGGCAAGCTGTTCCTGGACGCCGACCGCCTGAACGGCTTCGGCCTGGGCGCGGTGCGCATCGCCGCCGGCCGCAGCCTGAGCGTGGACGCCACCCTGCGCAGCGCCGATGGCGGCGAGATCACGCTGTATGCGCCCACCATCGACATCAACGCCGACCTGGTCAGCCGCGGCGGCCTGATCCAGGCCGGCAATACGCTGCGCCAGCCCGGCGCGGCGGGCCGCGTCGACGAGGTCGCGCTGGAGCCGGCCGCCGGCGCCCGCGCCGCGCTGCGCGTGGCGGGCGGCGTGGCGCTCGATGCCCGCGGCGTGTGGAGCAACCTGAAGCAAGACCCGGCCGCGCAGCGCGGCCTGGCGCTGGTCGATGGCGGCCGCGTGCTGCTGCGCGGCACCGGCGACGTGACCCTGGCGGCGGGCAGCGCGATCGATGTGTCCTCGGGCGGGGCGTTGCTGACGACCGGCGCGGTGCAGGGCGGCCGCGGCGGCAGCGTGACGCTGGAGGCCAACGCGCTCGGCGGCCAGACCGCATCGGGCGGCAGGCTGTCGCTGGACGCCGCGGTGCGCGCCTACGGCATGAGCGGCAGCGGCGCCCTGAGCGTCGCCAGCGGCGGCGTCATCGTCCTGGGCGGCCCGGCCGATGGCCTGCCTGCCGGCGCCTTGCGGCTGGACCCGGCGCTGTTCCAGTCCGGCTTCGCCAGCTATGACGTCAATGGCCATGCCGGGCTGCGCGTGGCCGACGGCGCGGCGATCGAGGTGGCGATGCCGGCCTGGCGCATGCGGCGTGAAAGCGGCCCGCTGCCGCCGACGGGCGCCGACCCGGCCGAGGCGCTGCAGTTGTGGACGCCGCCGCTCTACGCGGAAGACCCCAAGCGCGGCAAGCTGACCCAGCGCGGCGGCGCCAGCCTGGCGCTGCGCTCGGACCGCGCGACCGTCGGCGGCGTGCTCGAGATCGGCGAGGCCGCGCGGGTCGCGGTGGATCCGGGCCAGTCGATCCGCCTTGTCGGCGGCGACCAGATCACCGTGCTGGGGCGCCTGGTGGCGCCCGGCGGCCTGATCTCGATCCTGGATACGCGCGTGGATTCGCAGCAGAACTACACCCCCAAGGCCAACGGCCGTTCGGTGTGGATCGGCGAGCGCGCGGTGCTGGACGTGGCCGGCGACAGCCATGTCGCGCTGGCCACCGACGGCCGCCGCTACGGCGTGGCGCGCGCCGGCGGCAACATCGAGATCGGCGGCATGCTGGACTGGGAAGTGGACGCCTACGCCCCGCGCCGTCCGATGGACCGGCACCTGATCCTGCGTCCCGGCTCGCTGCTGGACGCATCCGGGGCGCAGGCGCTGGTGGACCTGCCCGGGCGCGGCGCCACGCTGCTGGCCTACAACGGCGGCAGCATCGTGCTGGCGTCGGCCAACAGCCTGTACCTGGACGGCGACCTGCGCGCCGCGGCGGGCGGAGCGGGCGCGGTGGGCGGCACCCTGGGCGTGGCGCTGTCGCCCGCCTTCTATCTGAGAAGCCTGGCCGAGGCCGAGGTGCTGACGCCACGGGTACTGACGCTGGCGCAGCGCCAGGGCGCCCCGTTGCTGTCCGCCGATCTGCGTCCGGGCGAACTCGGCGGCAACCTGCGCTATGGCGTCGGCGGCCTGGGCGTGGACCAGGTGCAGGCCGGCGGTTTTGGCAACCTGGCGTTGTTCGCGTCGATGCGGGCCGAGAACAGCCTGACGCTCGCCATGCCGCAGAGCCTGCGCCTGTCGGGCCCGCTGATGCTGGGCCAGAACGCGCCCGCGGGCAGCCTGGTGCAGCTGTCGGCCCCGTACATGTTCCTGAATCACGCGGCCTATGCGCCGCCGGTGGGATCCGACAGCGTGGTGCAAGTCGGCGTGGTGGCGCCGGAGTGGCTCAAGCGCGGGCATCGCCTGGTGCTGGACGCCGGCATGATGGATCTGCGCGGCATGCGCGACTTGCTCAGCTTCGATGATGTCCAGGTCAACCTGACC
>NZ_CYTY01000027.1:47080-53632 GCF_001298995.1 Achromobacter sp. 2789STDY5608615 | reverse complement strand
TGACGTTGTCGGGGCCCAATATCATCCAGGGCGGCGTGGTGCGCGCGCCGCTCGGCTCGATTCTGTTCATGGGGCCCGAAGGCGCGCCGTCCAGCGTGCGCTTCCTGGCCGGCAGCGTGACGTCGATCAGCGGCCAGGGGATGGTCATGCCCTATGGCGGCACCACCGACGGCATCAAGTACCTGTACGGCGGGCAGGAGATCCGGACCAGCGGCGTGGGCGGCAATGACACGAACGGCGCGCCATCCCGCATGATCCAGATCAACATGAAATCCGTCGTGGCCGAGGCCGGCTCGCTGCTGGACCTGTCCGGGGGCGGCGAACTGACCGGCGCCGCGTTCGTGCGCGGACGCGGCGGCTCGGTGGACGTGCTCAAGTACGCCATGGCGGACGCCAATCCCGGCTTCGGTTTCAGCAAGTCCGGCAATGCCGTCTATGCCATCGTGCCCGGCTTCGGCGGCGACTATGCGCCGGCCACGAAAGACGCCGCCATGCCTGCGTACGGCCAGCGCGTCACCATCGGCGCCGGCGTGCCGGGCTTGCCGCCCGGCACCTACACGCTGTTGCCCGCCAATTTCGCCATGCTGCCGGGCGCGTTCCGCGTCGAGGCCGGTGCGCCGGGCGTGTTCGACGCCGCGCAGGCCGCGCCGACCCGCGGCGGCTCCTGGGTGACCACGGGCCGGATGACGGCGCCGGGTGTCAACCCGGGCGCGGTGCCCGCCAGTCAGCTGCTGGTGACGCCGGGCGACGTCGTGCGGCGCCATGCGCAATACAACGAGACCTCGTACAACGCCTTCCTGGTGGCCAACGCGGCGCGCACCGGCACGCCGTTGCCGATGCAGCTGGCCGACGCGGGCATGCTGCGCCTGAAGCTGACGCCGGGCGCGGGCCGCGAAGGCACGCCGGCCCTGTCGTTCGGCGGCGTGGCGCGCTTCTCCGCGGCGCCGGGCAGCACCGGCGCGGGCGGCACCCTGGCCGTGGACGTGCGGGGCGGCGGCCTGGAAATCCTGGGTCCGGGGCAGGCGCCGGCCCTGGCGGGCCCTGGCGTGGCCGTCTCCGCGGACGCGCTCAACGCCTTGCGTCCGGCCCGCATGGTGCTGGGTGGCGTGATAGGCGCCTCCACCCAAGCCGATTCGCTCGGCGCGATCAGCCTGGCCGGCGACGCCCAGCGCGTGCTGGTGCGCGGCGGCGCCAGCCTGTATGCGCCGGAGATCGTGCTGTTCTCACCCGACAACGGCAATATCACCATCGAGCAGGGGGGCCGTCCTGTCCACCGTCGGGCTGGGACCGGCGCCGCAGGACGCGCGTGGCGGCTATTACTATTCGGTCCAGACCAACGGCGCGTTGGTCCTGTCCAATGGGCTGGTCAACCTGCGACCGCCGACGCAAGACGGCCGCGTGGCCATCGACATCGGCGCCTGCCCGGGCATCTGCTCGGGAACCACGCGCCTGGTGTCGGAAGGCACCCTGGGCGCGGCCACCAACGGCGCCTTCACTTTGCGCGACAACGTCGAGTACGGTACGCGCAACCTGATGCTGAGCGTGTCCGGCCTGAACCTGGGCTCGCCGCAGGCGCTGGCCCAGGCCGCGGCACAAGGACAATTGCCGCCCGGACTGGCGCTGGACCAGGATGCCCTGGCGCGGCTGCTGCGCGGCAATACGGCGTTGGGCGCGCCCGCGCTGGAAAGCCTGATCTTCAACGCCGCCGAATCCATCAACGTGTATGGCGCGGTGACGCTGGACACCCGCGCCGCGGCCGGTCCCTCGGCCTTGCGGCGCCTGGTGCTGGGCGCGCCGGCCGTGTATGGCTATGGCGCGGCGGGCGACACGGCGCGCATCAGTGCGTCGGAATTCGTCTGGGCCGGCTCGGTCAGGGCCGCGACGGCCGGCAACGCGCCGTTGGGCTACGACCAGCCGGCGGCGCCGGGCGGCGCGGTGCTGGATCGCCTGGGCGACGGCAGCCTGACCATCGCGGCCGATGTCATCCGTTTCGATTACTCGCCCTACACGGTGCCGGCCTCGCTGGTGCCGGCCAACCGGCTGGCGCTGGGCTTTGCCGCGGTCAACCTGGAGGCCGCCCAGATGATCACGGGCGCGTCGACCGGCAGCCTGCACGTCTATCACAAGCAGAACGGCTATGTGGCGGGAGAAGGCTGGCGCTACCAGGGCGGCGATCTGACGCTGCGCACGCCGCTGTTGACCGGCGAGGCGGGCGCGACGCTGGCGTTGCGCGCCGGCGGCGCGCTGGCGCTGACGGGCACCGGCGCCGTGGCGCCCGCCCGCGACGTGCTGGGCGCCACGCTCGATCTGAAGGCGCAGCGCGTCACGCTGGATTCGACCGTGGCGCTGCCGTCGGGCAAGCTGACCGTCAAGGCCGATGGCGACATCACCTTGGGCGCGGGCGCGCGCATCGACCTGGCGGGACGCGCCTTCACGGCGTTCGATGTCACCCGCTACAGCTGGGGCGGCGACCTTGAACTGAACAGCGTGGCCGGCAACATCGTCCAGGCCGCCGGGTCGGTCATCGACCTGTCGGCGCGCAACCAGCGCGGCGGCCGCATGCAGGCCGCCGCGCTGGGCGTGGCCGGCGGCCACGTGGCGCTGGACGGCGTCATTCTGGGCGGGGCCAGCGGCGAGCACGATGCCGGCGGCACGCGCGTGCCCTATGACGGCGCCGAGATCATGCTGCGCGCGCAGACGCTGGCGGATTTCGCCGGGCTGAATCAACGCCTGAACCAGGGCGGCGTCACCGGCGCCCGCCGCTTCCAGCTCAAGCAGGGCGACCTGGTGGTGGGCGACGAGGTGCGCGCGCGCGTGGTCGAGATCAGCGTCGATGGCGGCAGCCTGACCGTCAATGGCCGTATCGACGCCAGCGGCCGCCAGGTCGGCAGCATCCGCCTGGCGGCGCGCGACGACCTGCGCATCAACGGCCTGCTGGACACGCATGGCGCACGCCTGCGCCTGGACAGCTACGGCAAGGTGATCGACGCCGCCAACCGCGCCATCATCGAACTGACCTCGCGCGACGGCATGCTGGTGCTGGACGCCGGCGCGCGCTTCGACCTGCGCGCCGGCACCGACGACCCGAGCCGCCTGGCCGGCCGCCAGCTCGGCACGCTCGACCTGAATGCCCGCCGCCTGGGCGGCGGCGGCGGGCGCGGCGCCATTGCCGGCTCCGGCGACGGCGCCAACGACGTGGCCATCCGCATCACGGGCACGCCGCAGATCCTGGGCGCCAAGACCGTGGCGGTGAATGCCTTCCGCCGCTATGACGACGCGCCGCTGGCGCCCAAGCCCGACGTCAGCGGCAAGACGCCGCAGCTGATCACGCAGGCCTACCTGGACGGCATCGACGGCGAGAGCGTGGCCTTCATGAACGCCGCGCTCGGCAATGGCGCGCTGACCGCCCGGCTGGCGGCGCTGGGCCCGTACCACTTGCGGCCCGGCGTCGAGATCGTCAGCGCCACGCCCGATGGCAATCTGGCGGTATCGGGCGACATCGACCTGTCGAACTACCGCTACGGCCCCAACGCCAACCGCACGGTGGCCGCGCTGCGCGGCTACGGCGAGCCCGGCAAGCTGGTGCTGCGCGCCGGCGGCGACCTGGCCATCCACGGCAGCCTCAACGACGGCTTCGCGCCGCCGCCCGAGACGATCGACGACAGCGGCTGGAAGCTGGTCGAAGGGCGTTTCCTGGGCAATGGCCAGACGCCGTTCGGCGAAGACCTGGTGGTGCCCATCGATGGCGTTCAACTGGAAACGGGCACCGTCTTCCCGGGCGGCCGGGCGCTGAACTACGACCTGCCGGCACAGGCCGCCACGCTGCCGGCCGGCACCGTGCTGCCGATGGCGGCGACACTGAACGGCCCGTTGGCCCTGCCCGCCGGCCTGGTGCTGACCGGCGACCTGACGCTGGCCGACGGCCGCGTGCTGCGCGCCGGCTCGGTGCTGCAGGAGGCGCTGACGCTGGGCGCGGGCGCCCGCCTGGGCGTGGGCTTCACGCTGCGCAGCGAGGCGGCGCTGCAGGCCTTCACCTGGCCCAAGGGCGTGCCGCTGCCGGCGGCGCTCAAGGCCAGCGCGCGCCTGGATCTGGCGCGCGGCTCGCTGATCCCGTCGCAGACTTTCATCGAACTGCCGGGCCATCAACCCATCAACCTGCGTCCCGTCGGCCCGGATGGTCGGCAGGGCCGCAACTGGGCCCTGGCGCCGATGCTGGGCGAAGGCGCCAGCGCCTGGAGCGTGATGGCGGTGGCGGGTGCGGACCTGACGGCGGCCGACATGGCGGCGCGCCGGCCGGACGGGCAGGGCGACATCATCCTGGCCGACACGCACTACGGCCGGCTGGCCTATGGCAGCAAGACCACCACCAACGTATTCATCGGCGAGCGGGTGCTGACGCAGCTCGCCATCGACGAGCTTGAACTCGATCCGTCGTTGCTGGGCACGCCCGTCAAGCCCATCGCCGACGGGTACGAGATGAGCGAGGATACGTTCTGCAATAGCACCGGCTATTGCGAGGCGGGCAAGCGCAAGCTGACGGCGGCGGGTTCGCTCTACTGGTTCGGCGACGAGTCGGGCAAGGGGCGCTACGTGGCGGAGCTGGAGGTCGAGTGGGGCGTTTCCGAGGCGGAATTCTGCGAGGCGGTCAGCTATTGTGAAGGCGGCGGCCGCACCGAGACCACCGTCACGCGCGAGTACCGCTACGCCGACCGCACGCCGCTGTTCAGCGTGCTGCGCACCGGCACGGGCGACCTGTCGCTGCTGGCCGGGCGCGACGTCGGCATGGCGTCGGTCTACGGCGTGTACACGGCCGGCACGCAGTCATCGCTGGGGGCGTCGCTGGACGCGCGCTTCAACCTGCCGCGCGGCACCACCGCCGACGACGCCGTGCTGGGCACCGTCCAGTACGACGGCAAGTACGACGCGGCGCTGGCCGCCTACCGCGCCTGGTATCCGGACCAGGGCGGCAACCTGACCGTGGCGGCGGGCCGCGACATCTATGGCGACGCATGGGCCAAGACCGCCATGAACGCCCAGCGCTACGGCAGCCCGGACGTCGAATACCCCAAGTACCCCAGCGCCGCGCTCAGCAACTGGCTGTGGCGCCAGGGCAGCGTGGGCACGCCGGGGGTGACGGACATCGCTTCGAGCTGGTGGATCAACTTCGGCACGTACGCCAGCAATTCGTCGACCAACGGGGAACAGCCGCGGGTGGTGGGCTTCACCGGCTTCGGCACCCTGGGCGGCGGCAATCTCAGCATCAGCGCCGGGCGCGATGCCGGCGTGCGCGATCCGCGCGGCGACGCGCTGCTCAACAACAATCTGGCATCCGGCCGTTCGCAGGCCCTGGTGGCCGTGGTGGCCGGCACTGGCCGGGTGGTCGGCGGCGACCTGGTGCTGACGGGCGGCGGCGACATGGATCTGCGCATCGGTGGCGCGTACAACCCCAATCTGCGCGCGATGCAGCAGACCGACGGCAGCGCTGGCACGGGCACCGGCTATGCCGGCAACTTCGAGGATGTCGATCTGAACGGGCTGCTGGTCAATCTGCGCGGGCAACTGGCGTTGACGGCGGGCCGGGTGGGCGGCATCGCGCTGACCTATGGCGACGGCGCGCGGCTGCGGGCCCCCGACCAGTCCGCGGTGGGCGGCGGCCGCCCCATGGGCGGGCCGCGCCTGCTGCTGGGCGATGCCGTGGCGTCGTTCGACACGCGCGGCGACCTGGTGCTGGCCGATGCGCCGGACCCCGGCCGCGTGCGCCAGATCAATACCAGCCCCTATACCCAGGGCAGCCTGGCCAAGGGCGGCGGCGCGGAAAGCTGGTTCACGCTGTGGACGCCAAGCACGGCCATCGAACTGTTCTCGGCCGGCGGCAACGTCACGCCGCTGACCACCAACAACACGTTCCGGCCCGGCACGGACCTGCTGACCGACGATACGATCCGGGCCGGCGCGCAGCGGCAGATCAGTTATGTCTACCCCGCCAAACTCAATGTGACGGCGGCCGGCGGCAACGTCATCCTGGCCGCCACCACGCGCGAAGCGGAAAACACCAATCACGTGCTGCTGCTGGCGCCGTCGGCCGCCGGCGAACTGTCGATGCTGGCCAGCGGCTCGATCTTCGCCGCGGACGCCCATGCGGTGTCGATATCGGGCGCGGACACGCCGCTGCCGACGCCGTGGCGTCCCGGGTTCATGGCCGTCAACGGCGGCGATATGGGCAGCCAGACGATCCTGAACACCTCCGTCGAGGGCAACCGGTTCTGGCAGAACTCGGCCAAGCCCCTGTTCGTGTTCGGACCCAATACCCCGCTCGATGCCGCGCCGCGCCAGACCGAAGGCGAGGTGGCGCGCCTGCATGCCGTGAATGGCGATATTGTCGGCCTGCGCGTCGGCGCCGAGACGCGCATGACGGCGGATGTCTTCCAGGGGCGGCCGCGCACCGTGCTGACCTGGTACGAGGCCGCGCTGCCGGTCTCGGTGCGGGCGGGGCGCGACATCCTCGGGATGGGCGCGCTGGGCCTGCACAGCAACGCCAATGACCTGTCGCAG
>NZ_CYTY01000027.1:28033-46884 GCF_001298995.1 Achromobacter sp. 2789STDY5608615 | reverse complement strand
GGCCAGACCCTGGGCGCCAATCCCGATCGCGTGGCGCAGTCCTATGCCGGCGAGCTGTCGCTGGCCGGCTGGCTGCGCCAGGCATACGGCTACCAGGGCGACGAGTCGGGCGCGGCGGCCGAACTGGCGCGCCGCCAAGGCATGCTGGATGCCGAGGTGGCGGCCGATCCGGCGCGCAAGCGCCGCGACCTGATGCAGGACTATCGCCAGGAAAGCGAGCTGCATCTGGTCAACTGGCTGCGCCTGCATCATGGCTACGACGGCGGCGAGGACGGCGCGCGCGCCGCGCTGGACGCGCTGGCGTCCCAGCAGCGCGACATCTACGCGCGCCAGCTGTACTTCGCCGAGCTGCGCAAGGGCGGCCGCGAATACAACGAGCAGGACGGTCCGCGCACCGGCAGCTATCTGCGCGGCCGCCGCGCCATCGCGGCGCTGTTCCCGCAGACCGACGCCGAAGGCGCGCAACGCCTGTACCAGGGCGACTTCACCATGTATGGCGGCGCCGGCCTGCGCACGCAGTTCGGCGGCAACATCCAGGTGCTGACGCCGGGCGGGCAGCAGGTGCTGGGCATCGAAGGCGCGGCGCCGCCGGCGACGGCGGGCGTGGTGACGCAGGGCCAGGGCGACATCCAGCTGTACGCGCTGGGCAGCGTGCTGCTGGGCCAGAGCCGCATCATGACCACCTTCGGCGGCCACATCCAGGCCTGGTCGGCCGAGGGCGACATCAACGCCGGCCGCGGCGCCAAGACCACCGTGATCTACACGGCGCCCAAGCGCGTCTACGACGCCCTGGGCAACGTCACGCTGGCGCCGACGGCGCCGTCCACCGGCGCCGGCATCGCCACGCTGGCGCCGATCGCCGAAGTGCCGGCGGGCGACGTCGACCTGATCGCGCCGCTGGGCACGATCGACGCGGGCGAGGCCGGCATCCGCGTGTCGGGCAACGTCAACGTGGCGGCGCTGCATGTGGTCAACGCGGCCAACATCCAGGTGCAGGGCGACAGCAAGGGCATCCCGGTGACGGCGGTGGTCAACACCGGCGCGCTGGCGTCCGCCAGCGCGGCGTCCTCGGCCGCCTCCGGTGCGGCGCAGGACTCGGTGCAGCGCGCCCGCGAGCAATCGCGTCAGAACCAGCCCTCGGTCATCAACGTGCAGATCCTGGGCTATGGCGAGGAACCGCTGGCCGGCGTCGGCGCGGCGCCGCAGCCGCGCGCGGCCGCGCCGTCCTATCGCCCCGACGGCGTGGTGCAGGTGCAGGGCGTGGACAGCGGCGGCTGAGGCCGGGCGTTGCAGGCGGTCGGCAAAAAGCCGGCCGCCTGTCATGCCGCCGTCATCAAGACGGCGCGCGAAAAACGCACCAGGGTCCGGCGAAAACCGGGCCCTGATTCTTTTCTGCGCAGCTTTTCCCCGGGGCCGCGCTGTTTCATGAAATTTTTCTTACAACGCGCAGTCCGCGCCGTCCGGGAACGTCTAGTAACAAGCAGAAGCTGTAGACGCGGGTATGCGGGCAGAAAGCCGTAACAGGATTGTCGCAAGCGCGCTGCACGGTAGCGGCCGGTGCCAGACCGGCTATCACACAAGGAACTGAGTGCATCGCTATGCATGATTTCGAGAGCAGGGGTGGCGCGCTGCGCGCCATGATGCGCCGGGCGCCGGGCGCGGTCGTGCTGGCCTTGGCCGCGAACGTGGCCGGGGCGCAGCCGGCGCCGGCCGCGCAGGAGGCGCGCCGCGTCAACATCAATGAGTACATCGTGCGCGGCAACACCGTGCTGGACGCGCGCGACATCGAGAAGGCCGTCTATCCCTACCTGGGGCCGGACCGCACGCTGGCCGACATCGAGTCGGCGCGCGAGGCCCTGCAGACGGTCTACCAGGAGCGCGGCTACCAGTCCGTGTACGTCGACCTGCCCGAGCAGCAGGTGGCCGACGGCATCGTGTTCCTGCAGGTCGCCGAGACCAAGGTCGGCCGCGTGCGCGTGGTGGGCGCGAAGCACTATTCGCCGCTGACCATCCGCGACGAAGTGCCGGCGCTGCAGGAAGGCGAGGTGCCCAACTTCAACCAGGCGCAGGCCGAGCTGACCAACCTGAACAAGGGCGCCAGCCGCCAGGTGGTGCCGCTGGTCAAGGAAGGCCGCATCCCCGGCACCATGGACGTCGACCTCAAGGTCGAGGACAAGAACCCGTGGCACGCCAGCCTGGGCCTGAACAACGACTACAGCGCCGACACCACGCGCCTGCGCAGCACGGCGTCGCTGGGCTATGACAACCTGTGGCAGCTGGGCCATTCGGTCAGCCTGACGTTCTTCACCGCGCCGCAGGAAACCGACAACGCCAAGGTCTGGTCCGGCTCGTACTCGATGCCGCTGGACAAGCAATGGAGCCTGCAGTTCACCGGCTACAAGAGCGACAGCAACGTCGCCACCATCGGCGGCACCAACGTGCTGGGCAAAGGCTATTCGTTCGGCATGAGCGCCATCTACACCATGGCGCCGCAGGGCGATTGGTACAACTCGCTGTCGGTCGGGCTGGACTACAAGAAGTTCGACGAGACCACGCGCTTTGGCGGCAATGAAGACCTGATCCCGCTCAAGTACGTGCCGTTCACCTTCTCGTACAACGGCTACCGCTATTCCGAGTCGTCGCAGAGCAGCGTCGGCCTGTCGATCGTCGGCGCCAGCCGTTCGTTCTTCGGCCTGGGCAGCGACTGGAAGGAATTCGACGACAAGCGCTATCGCGCCAGCCCCAGCTTCGCGCTGCTGCGCGGCGACGGCACCCATACGCAGAACCTGTTCGGCGACTGGCAACTGGGCCTGCGCGCCGGCTTCCAGCTGTCGTCGGGCGCGCTGGTCTCGAACGAGCAATTCTCCGCCGGCGGCAGCACCAGCGTGCGCGGCTACCTGGCCGCCGAGCGCACCGGCGATGACGGCTTCCTCGGCTCGGTCGAGTGGCGCACGCCGTCGCTGGCGCGCTGGCTCGGCAGCAATGTCAACGAATGGCGCTTCTACGCCTTCGCCGACGCGGCCACGCTGCGCTTGCGCGATCCGCTGCCCGAGCAGGATGCCAGCTACTCGCTGGCCAGCGTCGGCGTGGGCACGCGCCTGCAGGTGCTGGACTGGCTGTCCGGCTCGCTGGACTGGGGCTATCCGCTCAAGGACGGCCCCAACACCAAGAAACACGATCCCCGACTGAACTTCAGCGTCCGCGCCAGTTTCTGAGCGCGCGCGAAACCGTATTTACCCCGGAGTCCTGACCATGCAACGCTTATTGATGCTCCTACTGACCGTGCTGGCCGGCGTGCTGCCGTCCGCCGCCAACGCCTGGTGGCAACCCGACTGGCAGTACCGCAAGCAGATCACCGTCGACAGCACGCCGCAGGGCGCGCCGCTGGGCGGCGCCGCCGGCCGCACGCCGCTGCTGGTGCGCCTGCACACCGGCAACTTCACCTTCGACGGCATCAACGAGAAGGGCGCCGACATCCGCTTCGTGGCCGGCGATGACCAGACCGTGCTGAACCACCAGCTGGAAGCCTTCGATCCGCTGCTGGGCATGGCGCTGATCTGGGTCGACCTGCCGGAACTGGCCGACGGCCAGCGCCAGGACATCTGGATGTACTACGGCAACCAGAAGGCCCCGGCCTCGGCCAACGGCCAGCTGACGTTCGACCCCAACTACACGCTGGTCTACCACTTCGACGGCGCCGCGGGCGCGCCGCCGCGCGACACCACCGGCAACAGCAACAACGCCCAGACGCCCATGGCCGCCGCGGTCGACGGCGTGATCGGCCGCGCCGCGCAATTGGCCGGCGGCGCGCCGCTGATGCTGCCCGCCAGCCCCTCGCTGGCCGTGCCCGCCGCGGGCGCCTTCACCTTCAGCGCCTGGGTGCGCGCCGACCAGCCGGCCGGCGAGCAGCTGGTGTACGCCCGCCGCGATGCCGGCAACGCGCTGCTGATCGGTATCAACCAGGGCGTGCCCTTCGTCGAAGTGAACGGCCAGCGCAGCCAGCCCGGCCAGTCGCTCACGCCCGCCGCCTGGCAGCACCTGGCCGTCACGGCCGATGGCAGCCGCGTCACGCTGTACGTGAACGGCCGCGCCACCTCGTCGCTGGCCGCCAGCCTGCCGCCGCTGAACACGCCGGCCGCCCTGGGCGGTGACGTGCCGGCGCCGGCCGTGGCCGCCGCGCCCGCCGCCGCCAATGGCGAAGCGGCCGCGCCGGCCGACGCCGCCGCCGCTCCGGCGCCGCATGTGTACGCGCCGTTCGTCGGCGCCATCGACGAAGTGCGCCTGTCGCGCGTCGCCCGTCCCGCCGCGCTGATCCTGGCCGACGCGATCTCGCAGGGCGCCGAATCGCGCCTGGTGGCCTACGGCACCGACGAGGAACAGTCGGGCTTCGGCTTCGGCGGCCTGGGCTTCCTGCTCAAGGCGGTGCCGATCGACGCCTGGGTCATCATCGCCATCCTGGTGCTGATGATGGTGCAGTCGTGGATCATCATGATCAAGAAGAGTCGCAACGTGGCCCGCGTGGCGCGCGCCAACGAGGTCTTCCGCGAGTCCTTCGCCAAGGTCGGCCAGCGCCTGGAACTGCTGGCCGACGACAAGGCCCTGGCCCAGCGCCTGGAGCACGCCTCGCTGTGGCGCCTGTACCGCGTGGCCATCAACGAAATCCGCACCCGCCGCGAGCAGGGCGCCGATACCAGCTCGATCTCGGCCGCCACCATCGAAGCCATCCGCGCTTCGCTGGACGCCGTGCGCACCAAGGAAAGCCAGCTGCTGGGCGCCAAGCTCGGCGTGCTGTCCAACGCCATCGCCGGCGGTCCGTACATCGGCCTGCTGGGCACCGTGCTGGGCATCATGGTGGTGTTCCTGGGCACCGCCATGGCGGGTGACGTGAACATCAACGCCATCGCCCCGGGCATGGCCGCCGCGCTGCTGGCCACCGCCATGGGTCTGTTCGTCGCCATCCCGGCGCTGTTTGGCTACAACCGCCTGGTCTCGCGCAACAAGGAAGTCAGCGCCGACATGCGCGTGTTCGTCGACGAGTTCGTGACGCGCCTGGCCGAAGTGCATGGCGAAAGCCAGGCCCAGGAAGCCGCCCACCACAGCGCCGCCCGCGCGCCCGCCGCCAGCCGTCCGGCCGTGCGCGACGCGCAGCCGGCCGCCGCCGAAGCATAAGGAGAGGACTGCCATGGCTTCCGTATCCGCTTCCCAGGACGATGACGACGACGCGCCCGTGGACGGTATCAACATCACGCCGCTGGTCGACGTGCTGATGGTCGTGCTGGTCATGTTCATCCTGACCGCCACGGCGCAGATCGCCGGCATCAAGGTCAACCTGCCCAAGGCCAGTTCGTCCATCGCCCTGTCGCAGCCCAAGACCAAGGCCATTTCCGTCAACGACGCCGGCCAGGTGTTCCTGGACGCCTACCCGGTGACCCTGCCCGAGCTGGAAGACCGGCTGCGCACGGAGAAGGCACTGAATCCCGACTTTCCGGTGATCGTGCGCGGCGACTCCGCCGTGCAGTACCAGAAGGTGGTGGAAGTGCTGGACCTGCTGCGCCGGCTGGAACTGGCCCAGGTCGGGCTGGTCACCGGCAAGCCGAAATAAGGGGCCGAGGCGACTGTCATGCCGCACCACGCATCCGATTCCCCGCGCACCCCCCATCCCGCGCGCCGCTGGCTCAAGCTGGCGGCGGTCGCGGTGGTGTTGATCGCGGCCGCCTACGCGCTCTGGCGCTGGGCCAACGACATGGCCGGGGTGCGCCGCGACGCGCCCAAGGTCACCGCGATCATCCCGCTGCCGCCGCCTCCGCCGCCGCCGCCCGAGCCGGAAAAGCCGCCGGAGCCCGAGCAGCCCAAGGAAGAGCCGGTGGCCACGCCCGAACCCGAGCCGCAGCCCACGCCCGAACCGCCCAAGCCGCAGGACGAGGCGCCGCCGCGTCCGTCCGACGACCTGGCCAACCCGATGCAGATCGACGGCGATGCCCAGGCGGGCAGCGACGCCTTCAACATCGGCGCCGGCCAGGGCAAGGGCATGGCGGGCGGCGGCGGTGGCCGCGCCGGCAACGCCACCTACAGCCAGTACCTCGCCTACGCGCTGCAGAAGATCCTGCGCGAAGACGAGCGCACGCGCAATCTGACCTTCCGCCTGCAAGCCAACATCTGGCTCACGGCCAGCGGCCAGATCACGCGTGTCGAACTGACCCGTTCCAGCGGCGATGCCGACGTCGACGCCCGCGTGGTGGCGGCGTTGCGCGCGGTGCCGGGCCTGGATGAACGTCCGCCGGCCTCGGCCAGCATGCCGATCCGGGCATCGCTGACCGGCCGCCGCCCCTCCTGAAGTGCTGAATTGAACCGATCCTGGAGTGCCAAGAGAATGAAGTTCCAATTGAACCGGTTGGCGGCATCGCTGGCCCTGGCCGCGGCGGGCGCCGCCGCGCTGCCCGGCGCCGCCGCCGCCGCGCCCGCCCCGTCCGAGAACGCCACTATCAACCTGATCCGCCTGCTGGTGCAGCAGGGCGTGCTCAAGGCGGACCAGGCCGAGGCCCTGGTGGCCCAGGCCGAAGCCGAGGCCAAGGCCGCCCGCGCCGCGCCGCAGGACCGCGGCGGCGCCGTGGCCCAGGCCGGCGACGTGCGCGTGCCCTATATCCCGCAGACCGTGCGCGACCAGATCCGCGACGAGGTCAAGGCGGAAGTGATGGTGCAGGCCAAGGCGGAAAACTGGGCCCAGCCGAACACCTTCCCCGACTGGGTGTCGCGCATCACCATCGACGGCGACGTGCGCGTGCGCGACGAGTCGCGCCTGTACTCGGGCAGCAACAGCAACGAAATCGTCGACTTCGCCAAGCTCAATTCCAAGGGTCCGTACGACCTGAACCGCAACACCAACAACAACTACCCGCCGATGCTGAACACGCGGGAGGATCGCCGCAACCAGCTGCGCATCCGCGCCCGCCTGGGCGTGCGCGCCGAGATCTCGGAATCCTGGTCGGCCGGCATCCGCCTGGCCACCGGCAGCGACGACAGCCCGGTGTCGACCTCGCAGACGCTGGGCGGCGGCATGGGCAAGAAGGACATCTGGCTGGACCAGGCCTACCTGACCTACCGGCCGACCAAGTGGGCCACGGTCACCGGCGGCCGCATCGCCAATCCGTTCGAGTCCACCGACATGCTGTTCTCGAACGACCTGAATTTCGACGGCGTCGCCGCGATCTTCAAGCAGCCGCTGGAAGGCCGCGACGTGACCCTGTTCGGCACCCTGGGCGCGTTCTCGACCGAGTACGGCTCGAACGGCTGGAACTCGTCGTCGTTCTCGGAAGGCAAGAGCGAGGACAAGTGGCTGCTGGCCGCGCAGGCCGGCGCCGACTGGAAGATCGACAACCGCAACAGCGTGCGCGGCGCGCTGGCCTACTACCACTTCGACAACATCGCCGGCAGGCGCTCCAGCGCCTGCTCGCCGTGGGCCGGCCAGGAAAACTGCGACACCGACTGGTCGCGTCCGGCCTTCATGCAGAAGGGCAACACGCTGTTCCTGCTGCGCAACATCACGTCCAACCCGCTCGATCCGGCCAATACGCCGCAGCCGCAATACGTCGGCCTGGCGTCCAAGTTCGACCTGCTGGACCTGAACCTGCGCTGGGACACGCGCGTGTTCGACGGCCTGGGCCTGCGCCTGAACGCCAACTACATCCGCAACCTGGCCTACAGCAAGGGCAAGATGTGGAGCCGTTCGCAAGGCAACATCGTCAACAACTTCGGCGACAACGGCGAAGTCGAGAGCGGTCCCAACGCCTGGATGCTGCAGGCCACGCTGGGCCGTTCGTTCGACATGAAGGAGAAGGGCGACTGGCTGGCCTTCGTCGGCTACAAGTACATCCAGCCGGATGCGCTGCCCGACGCTTTCAACGATTCGTCGTTCCACCAGGGCGGCACCAACGCGCGCGGCTACTACATCGGCGGCAGCTATGCCTTCGACAAGAACGTGTACGGCGTCCTGCGCTGGATGAGCACGCGCGAAGTCTACGGCGCGCCGTTGTCCATCGACACCATGCAGTTCGAAATCAACGCCAGGTTCTGAGGCCATGGACATGCATACCTTGTGGGATGAATTGCGCCAGCCACGGGAGCCGGGTCGCGGCCGGCGGCTGGCCGCCGCCGCGGCCTTGTGCGCCGCGGGCCTGAGCGTGGTGGCGCCGGCGCAGGCCGAGACCATGGAAGAGCGCCTGCGCGCCCAGCTGCGCAGCACCACCCAGCAGCTGCAGCAGCTGCAGAGCGAGCAGGCCCAGGTCAACGCCGCCAAGGCTGCCGCCGAGGCCCAGCGCGACGCCGCGCAGAAGGAACTGGAAGCGCTGCGCGGCCAGCTGGCCAAGGCCAAGGGCCAGGCCGACAAGCTGGCCGAGCAGCAGGGCGCGGTCATGGAAAGCGCGCAGGCGCAGGTGGCCGCCAGCCATGCCCAGCTGGGCAAGTTCAAGGGCGCCTACGACGAGCTGCTGACGCTGTCGCGCGCCAAGGAAGCGGAACGCCAGACCCTGGCGCGCTCCCTGGCGCAACGGGAAACCGAGGCCAAGGCCTGCGTCGCCAAGAACCGCGAGATGTACGAGGCCGGCAAGGAGATCCTGAACGCCTACGAACGCATCAGCACCGGCGGCATCCTGGCCATGAAGCAGCCGTTCGCCGGCAGCGCGCGGGTCAAGTTCGAAGAGCAGGCGCAGGCGTACGGCGACAAGCTGTACGACGCGCAGGTCGGCGCCACCGCGCCCGCCGCGGCGCCGGCCCAACCCTGATAGTGCAAGACCTGTCTTATTTTTTTCATCTAGGAATACTGTAATGACCGACTCCAGCCTGATTCTCGACGTCAACGCCGAACGCCTGCAGGACCTGCTGCAATCCGCCGGCTACCGCGTCACCGTGTCCGAACAGAACGGCATGGTGCAGCTGTTGAGCGCCAGCCAGGGCGTGGGCTTCGCCGCCCGCATGGGCAATCCGGCCGCCGAGGCCGGCCGCTACCTGGACTACACCCTGAGCTGCGCGCTGCGCGTGCAGGGCGAACTGCCGGCCGGCCTGGCCGAGCGCTGGAACGTGGAAAAGCGCTTCGCGCGCCTGACCGTGCAGGGCGTGTTCCTGGTGCTGGAACTGGACGTGATCCTGGCCGGCGGCGTGTCCGAGAACTACCTGCGCGCCACCGCGGAACTGTGGGATCGCCTGTTGCAGGAATTCCTGCTGTTCCTGCGCGCCAACGCGACCGCCGAGGCCGGCGCCGAAGACGCCGACGTCGCGGCGCCGCGGGAAGAAGCCGCCGCCGAGGCGGCGCACTGATCCATCCGCCAGGCACGGGGCCTGGCGTTCGGGACGGCGACGTCCCCAACCCGGCCGCCGTTCCCGGCGAATGGCGCATTCAAGCAAGCGAGGTTTCGACCATGAAGATGCTTTCCAACCAACCCGCCCGGCTGCGGCTGACGGCGGCGGTGCTGCTGATCGCGGTGCTGGCCGGCGCCGTGGCGCTGATGCGCGGCAATCCGGCCCAGAGCAGCGAGTCGACGCCGGCCAGGGCCGCTGCCGCGCCCGCGCCCGCCAAGGCGGCCGCCCCGGCGGCGCAAGCGACGCCCGCCGAAGCCAAGGGCCCCGCCGTGGCCACCCTGGGCGCGGTGCAGGTGGACCGTGACGAACTGGTGCGCCAGATCCAGGCGCTGCCGCCCGAGGCCCGGGCCCAGCTCAAGGGCGACCGCGCCGCGCTCGACCAGTGGCTGCGCAGCCGCCTGGCCGAAAAGGCGCTGGTCGAGCAGGCCCGCGCGCAAGGCTGGCAGGACCGCCCCGAGCTCAAGCGCGCCTTCCAGGCCGCGCAGGAGCGCATCGTGCTGCAGACCTATCTGGATTCGGTCAGCCGGGCGCCCGACGACTATCCGGGCGAAGCCGACCTGCAGGCCGCCTACGAGCGCGCCAAGCCGCAGCTGGCGCAGCCGGCGATGTACCGCGTCAGCCAGATCTTCCTGCCGGCCGCGGTCGGCGACAGCGATGCCGTGGCCGCCGCGCGCAAGCAGGCGCAGGACCTGGTCAAGCGCGCCCAGGCGCCCAAGGCCGACTTCGCCGCGCTGGCCAGGAGCTATTCGCAGGACACCACCACCCGCGCCCAGGGCGGCGATATCGGCTACGTGCCGCTGTCGCAGCTGACGCCGGAGATGCGGCCGGTGATCGAGCCGCTCAAGGCGGGCGAGGTGGCGGCGCCGGTGCAGTCGGCGGCGGGCTTTCACATCCTCAAGCTGGTGGACCTGCGCGCGGCCAGCGTCGCGCCGTACGAGCAGGTGAAGGACGCGTTGCGCGGCGCGCTGCGCACCCAACGCCAGGAATTGGCGGCGCGGGCATATCTGGAGGGGTTGCTGAATGCAGGAACCGTCAGCATTGATGGTGCGGCCCTCAATGCCGCCTTCGACCAAACCGCGGCTGCCGCAACGGCCCAGCCGGCCCTCGCCGCCCGCGCCGCGCCCTGAGGACGGCGGCATCGCCGCGGCGCTGGAGGCGCGCCTGAGCCAGGCCCTGGGCCAGGCCGGGCCGCCCGCCAGCCTGCAGTGCGCGGCCGCCTTGCTGCAGGCCTTGCGCGTCACCTTCGCCGGCGACCTGCTGCACTGGCTGGCGCTGGTGCCGCAAGCGGAGCCAGGCCGCCCGCGCGACCCCAACCGCGACCACAGCCTGGACCTGGCCGACCTGCGCGTGCTGTACCGGGCGCTGCGGGTGGCGTGGCTGGCCGAGCTGGTGTTCGGCGGCGCCGACGGCGCGCGCCGCTGGCTCTGCAGCCCCAAGCGCCGGCTGCACGGCCGGGTGCCGCTGCTGCTGTGCCAGCACGGGCGCTATGCCGTCCTGATCGAGCAGTGGTTGATCAACATCGACGAAGGAAACGGCCCATGACCGCGCTCTGGCGCTTGAGCAACAGCCAGGACCTGATGCCGCGCGCCCGCCCCGCGGGCCGCTGGCACGCCGCCGGCGCGCCATCGCGCTGCCCACCGTCATCCTGAGCAATACGCCGCACTATCCGACGCTGCATGGCGGCGCGGTGTCGCTGGACTGGTTCGAGGGCCTGTTGCAGGGGCTGGACGAGCGCGGCGTGACGCAGGTGGCGCGGGCCGTGGTCTGCGGCTACCTGGGCCAGCCCGGGCAGGCGGACCTGCTGGCGCAATGGCTGCCCGCGCTGCGCGCCGCGCGGCCGGACCTGCGGGTGCACATCGACCCGGTCATGGGCGACCGCAACGACGGCCTGTACGTGGATGCCGGCCTGGTGGCGCAATACCGCAGGAAGCTGGTGCCGCATGCCCACGGCATGACGCCCAACCATTTCGAGCTGGAGCAGATGGTGGGCCGGCCGCTGGCCTCGATCGACGAGGTGGCGGCCGCCGCGCGCGAACTGATCGCCGAAGGCCCCGAGTGGATCGTGGTCACCAGCGCCGCGCCGCAGGCGGCGGCGCCCGGCACGCTGCAGCTGGCGGTGGTGACGCGCGCCGACTGCCAGGTGCTGAGCCACCCCGAGATCGCCATCCCGCCGTCGGTGCACGGCACCGGCGACGTGTTCATGGCGGCCATCACGGCCCGGCTGCTGGCCGGCGACGCCCTGGTGGAGGCGGCGCGCACGGCCGCCGCCACGGTCACCGGCGCGCTGGCCCGGACCCGCGACCTGGGCTGGGAAGAACTGGCAGTGGACGGCTGACCGCCCCGGGCCGCATCAATACGTCTTGTACGGCAGGAACTTGCCGCTCATCACGATCTGCACGCGGTCGCCCTTGGGGTCGGCTTCGCGCGTCAGGTCCATGCGGAAGTCGATGGCGCTCATGATGCCGTCGCCGAACTCCTCGTTGATGAGCGCCTTGAAGGTGGTGCCGTAGACGTTGATGAGCTCGTAGAAGCGGTAGATCAGCGGGTCGGTCGGCACCGCCGTCGGCAGCGAGCCCTTGTAGGGCACCACCTGCAGCTGCACCACCGCGTCGGCGGGCAGGTCCAGCACGCGGGCGGCGGCCAGGGCCTGTTCCTCGGTCAGGGTCATCTGGCCCAGCAGCGCGGCGGTGGTCCATTCCTTGCTCTGGCCGACGGCCTCGGCGATGGCGGCCCACGACAGCTTCTTTTCGAGGCGGCGGGTAACGACCAGTTCAGTGACTTCGGCGCGGGACATCATGGGGGTTCACTCCTAGTGGGAAGCCTTGTCGACCAGGAAGTCGACGAGATGGTTGCGGATTTCGTAATAGCGGGGCTCGTGGTGCAGGCTGGCGCGGGTCCGGCCGCGCGGCAGGTCCACGTCGACGGACTCGGCGATGCGGGCGTGGGGGCCCGCGCTCATGAGCAGGATGCGGTCCGACAGCAGAATGGCCTCGTCCACGTCGTGCGTGATCATGAAGACGGTCTGGCGCGTTTCCTGCACGATGGCGCGCAGTTCGTCCTGGATGGTGCCGCGCGTCAGCGCGTCGAGCGCGCCGAAGGGCTCGTCCAGCAGCAGCATGCGCGGCTGGATGGCGAAGGCCCGGGCGATGCCCACGCGCTGCTTCATGCCGCCCGACAGCTCGCACGGCTTCTTGTCGGCGGCGCGGGCCAGGCCGACCATGTCCAGGTAGCGCAGGCTGTGCTCGCGCACCTGGGCGCGGGAATATTCCGGCCAGCGCGAGCGCACGCCGAATTCGACGTTCTGCAGCGCGCTCAGCCAGGGCAGCAGGGCGTGCGCCTGGAACACCACGCCGCGCGCCAGCGACGGGCCGGCGATCTCGCGGCCGTCCATGATGACGACGCCCTCGCTGGCCTCGTCGATGCCGGCCAGGATGTTCAGGATGGTGGTCTTGCCGCAGCCCGAGTGGCCGATCACGCAGACGAACTGGCCCTGGCCGATGTCGAAGTGGATGTTCTCGAACACCGGGGCCGTCGGCTGGCCGTTGCGGCCGGGGTAGCGCTTGGCCAGCGCCTGAACTTGCAGAAAGGGTTGGCTCATGGCGTTCACTCCCGATAGCTGACCAGCCGCGCGGCGCGCGCCAGCACGGTGTCCAGCAGCATGCCGATCAGCCCGATGAAGGGGATGGCGCAGATGATGTTGGCGATGGACAGGTTGTTCCATTCGTTCCACACGAAGTAGCCGATGCCGGTGCCGCCGATCAGCATTTCGGCCGCCACGATCACCAGCCAGGCGATGCCGACCGAGATGCGCATGCCGGTCATGATGGTGGGCGCGGCCGCCGGCAGGATCACCTGCAGGGCCGTGCGCAGCCGCGACACTTCCAGCGTGCGCGCCACGTTCAGCCAGTCCTGCCGCACGGCGCCCACGCCGAAGGCCGTGTTCACCAGCATCGGCCAGAGCGAGCAGATGAAGATCACGAAGATGGCGGAGGTGTCGGCGTCCTTGATGGTGTAGAGCGCCAGCGGCATCCAGGCCAGCGGCGAGATCGGCTTGAGCACCTGGATGAACGGGTCGAAGGCGCGGTAGACGGTCCTGGACATGCCGATCAGGAATCCCAGCGGGATCGCCACCAGCGCCGCCAGCAGGAAGCCGGTCAGCACCCGCGCCACCGAATACGCCAGCTGCACGCCGATGCCCTTGTCGTTCGGGCCGCGGTCGTAGAACGGATCGCGCAGGTGCTGCCACAGCCGGGCGCCGACCTCGGCCGGGCCGGGGAAGGGCGTCTGCGAGCCGCTGGCGGCGGCGTTGCCGACCAGCGCCGCATAGGCCGGATCGACCGTCGCCGCGCCCGCGGCGGGGCGGGTGGCCACATGCCACAGCAGCAGGAACAGCAGAAACAGGATGACGGACAGGAAGGTCGCCCGCCAGGGTTGCACGGCCCGCATCAGGTCCTCCGGATCTTGAAGCCGGCCAGATAGGCCTCGGGCTGGGCGGGGTCGAAGGGCTTGCCCATCACGCTGAAGGTCTTGGCGGCCTCGGCGGGCGGGGTCAGGCCGGCCTCGCGCATCAGGCGCACCGCGTCGGTGGCCAGGAACACCTCGCTGGCGATCTTCTGGTAGTCCACCTCGCCCTTGATCTGGCCCCAGCGCTTCATCTGCGTCAGGATCCACACCGCGAACGAGCCCCAGGGCATCGGATCGAAGTCGATGCGGTTCGGATCGGTCAGCACCTTGCCCAGGCCGTCGGCGTAGGTGCCGGTCAGCACCTGCTCGACCACGGTGACCGGCTGGTTCAGGTAGTTGGGCGCGGCGATGGCGGTGGCGATCTCCTTGCGGTGCGCCGGGTTGCGGGCGTAGGCGGTGGCCTCGATGATGGCCTTGAGCAGGGCCTGGTAGGTGTTGGGCTGGGTGGTCACGAACTCGCGGCTGGCGGAGAACGCGCAGCACGGGTGGCCGTCCCAGATGGCCTTGGACAGGGTGTGGATGAAGCCCACGCCGTCGTACACCGCGCGCTGGTTGACCGGGTCCGGCGCCAGGAAGCCGTCGATGTTGTCGGCGCGCAGGTTGGCCACCATCTCCGGCGGCGGCACGGCGCGGATCTGCACGTCGGTATCCGGATCCAGGCCATGTTCGGCCAGGTAGTAGCGCAACAGGTAGTTGTGCATGGAATAGTCGAACGGCACGGCGAACTTGAAGCCCTTCCAGTCCTTCGGATCGCGCCGGTCCTTGTGCTTCATCGACAGGGTGATGGCCTGGCCGTTGATGTTCTCCACGGCGGGCATGGTCCACGGCACCGCGCGGCTGGCGCCCACGCCCAGCGTGATGGCCAGCGGCATCGGCGACAGCATGTGGGCGGCGTCGTACTCGCCGGACATGGCCTTGTCGCGGATCAGCGCCCAGCCGGCGGTCTTGACCACTTCCACGTCCAGCCCCTGCTTGCCGTAGAAGCCCATGGGATGCGCCATGATGATGGGCGTGGCGCAGGTGATGGGGATGAAGCCGACCTTCAGCTTGCGCTTTTCGAGCGGGCCGGTGGATTGGGCGAAGGCCTCCTTGGCGGCGGCCAGCGGGAACAGCGCCGACACGGCGGCCATGGCGGTGCCGCCGCCGACCGCGCGCAGGAAGCGGCGGCGCAGCCCGTCCTGCGGGAACAGGGCGCGCATGACGGCGCCTTCCACGGCGCGGTCGAAGGCGGCCTCGTCGGACGCCGCGCCAGCGCGGGCATCGAGGCCGTCCGCCGCCGCGCGTGCGTGCTCGGCCTGGGAGGCATGGCGGCCGCAGGCGCAGGCCAGGCGGCTGGCGGGATCGAACGGATTGCTGAACAGGGACATGGAGGCCTCCAGGGTTCGGAATGCCTCCATCTTGGCGCGCGCCGCCCGCGGCCGGTATCGCCGGTTCGACGATATCCGTGTAGGGGGCGCACTACACGGTGCGCGGCCGCGCCGGGCCGGTGCGCGTCGCGCTCAGCGCGCACCCAGCTGGTGCGCGCGGGCGTAGTCCACCAGCTCGACCAGCGTGCGCACGCCCAGTTTTTCGAAGATGCGGGCGCGGTAAGTGGAAATGGTGTTCACCGACAGCGCCAGCTGCTCGCCGATGGCCGACACCGATTTGCCGGCCGCCAGCAGCTGCAGCACCTGGAATTCACGGTTGGACAGCAGCTCGTGCGCCGGCCGCGTGCTGTCCTGGCGCACGGTGTGCGCCAGCAATTCGGCAACGGTCGGCGTGACGTACATCCGGCCGGCGGCGGCATTGACCAGCGCCGCCAGCAGCTCGTCCGGATCGCAGCCCTTGTTCAGGTAGGCATGGGCGCCGGCGCGCAGGGCCCGCACCGCGAACTGCGATTCCGGATAGACCGACAGCATCACCACGCCCAGCGCCGGATGGTCGGCGCGCACGGTCTTGAGCACATCGAGGCCGTCGCGCTCGCCCAGCGCCACGTCCAGCACCATGGCGTCGAAGGGTTCCTGGCGCAGCGCGCGCAGGGCGGCGGGGGCGTCGGCGGCCTCCCGCACCAGGCCGACGCGCGGGTCTTCCTGCAGGATGCGGGCCAGGCCGCGGCGGATGATGAGGTGGTCGTCGACGATCAGCAGGTTCAGGGGCATGGCGCCGTCTCCTCAGGCCGCTTGCGGGTTCAGGCGCAGGCGGGCGCACAGGCCGGCGCCGGGCGCGCTGTCCAGCTCCAGGTCGCCGCCGATGGCGCGGGCCCGTTCGCGCATGCCCAGGATGCCGAAGGTCTGGCGGGTCTCGGGCAACTGCATGCCGACGCCGTCGTCCTCCACCGCCAGCAGCAGGCCGTCCTCGCCCCAGACGGCGCTGACGCTGACGCTGCGCGCCCGCGCGTGGCGCTGCACGTTGGTCAGCAGTTCCTGCACGATGCGGTAGACGGCGATCTCCGCCGCCGGCTCCAGCCGGCGGCGCTCGGTGTCGGGCGGGCACAGGTAGCGGCAGCGCAGTCCGCTGCGCGCCTGCAGGTCCTGCAGCAGGGTTTCCAGCGCCGCCCACAGCCCCAGGTGATCCAGCACCACCGGCCGCAGGTCGTTGAGGATGCGGCGGGTGGCGTCCATGGCCGTCTGCGTCACCTCCAGCATGCGGTCCAGGTGGGCCTGCAGGGGCGGTTCGGCCGCCAGTTGCCGGCGCAGCCAGTTCAGGTCCAGTTGCAGCGCGGTGAACGAGGCGCCCAGGTCGTCGTGGATGTTGCGGGCGATGTGGGCGCGCTCTTGCTCGCGCAGCGTGCTCAGGTGCGAGGCCAGCCGCCGCAGCGATTCATGGGCGGCGCTGAGTTCGGCGGTGCGGACCTGCACCCGCGCTTCCAGCTGCGCCCGGGTGCCTTGCAGTTCGCGTTCGATGCGCTTGCGCGCGGTGATGTCCGAAAACGTCACGACCGCGCCCACCACCTCCTGGTCGTTGCGGATCGGATACGAGGCGTACTGGGCGTCGAAGCAGGAGCCGTCGCGCCGCCACAGCACCTCGTCATCGACCCGCTCGCCGCGGCCGTCGCGAAACGCCTTGAAGATGCGGCAATCGTGCACCGGCATCAGGCTGCGGTCGGCGTGCGAGTGGTGGATCAGATAATGCATGTTGCGGCCCACCACCTCGTCGGGGGTGTAGCCCAGCATGGCCGCGCCGGTGCCGTTGATGAAGATGCAGCGGCCGCGCAGGTCGATGCCGTAGATGCCCTCGCCGGCCGATTCCAGCAGCATTTCCAGCTGGCGGCGCCAGGCGGCGTGGTGCGACAGGTGTTTCAGATCCGCGAACATAGCCTTTTGACGGGCCTGGCCGGCCCGATTCCCCAGTGTCGGGCGATTCTTGCCCTGTTTTTCCTGTCCGGGCAGTGTACGGCAGGCCGGTCCGTTTATCGCATTTATCAAACACACCGTTCCGCCAGGCCGAACAAGCCGGGTCCGGCGGACGGGTAAAATCCAGGGTTGTCCACCACGCTGGGAGCCAGAGTGCAGCCGGTCATTTCAGTTCAGGGCCTATCCAAGCGATACGCCTCGGGATTCCAGGCGCTCAAGAGCGTCGACCTGGAAATCCAACGCGGCGAGATCTTCGCCTTGCTCGGCCCCAACGGCGCCGGCAAGACCACGCTCATCAGCATCATCTGCGGCATCGTCAACCCGACCGAAGGCCGGGTGCTGGCCGACGGCCACGACATCCTGACCGATTTCCGCGCCGCGCGCACGGCCATCGGCCTGGTGCCGCAGGAAATCTCCACCGACGCCTTCGAAAGCGTCTGGAACACCGTCACCTTCAGCCGCGGCCTGTTCGGCAAGCCGGCCAACCCGGAATACATCGAGAAGGTGCTGCGCGACCTGTCGTTGTGGGACAAGAAGGACAGCCGCATCATGGCCCTGTCCGGCGGCATGAAGCGACGCGTGATGATCGCCAAGGCGCTGTCGCACGAACCCAAGATCCTGTTCCTGGACGAACCCACCGCCGGCGTTGACGTCGAGCTGCGGCGCGGTATGTGGGACATGGTGCGGCGCCTGCGCGAGAACGGCGTCACCATCATCCTGACCACCCACTACATCGAGGAAGCCCAGGAAATGGCCGACCGCGTCGGCGTGATCCGCAAGGGCGAGATCATCCTGGTCGAGGAAAAGGACGCGCTCATGGCCAAGCTGGGCAAGCGCCGCCTGACCCTGATGCTGAAGGCGCCGCTGCCGGGCATCCCGACGGCGCTGGAACCGTTCCACCTGGAAATGTCGGCCGACGGCCGCCAGCTGGTCTACACCTACGACAACCAGGGCGGCGGCGAGATCTCCGGCCTGCTGCGCCGCCTGACCGAACTGGACATCGAATTCACCGACCTCAATTCCTCGGAAAGCTCGCTCGAGGAAATCTTCGTCAGCCTGGTGCACGGACAATCATGAATTTCTACGCAATCCGCGCCATCTATCGTTTTGAAATGGCCCGCGCCTGGCGCACGCTGATGCAGAGCGTGCTGTCGCCGGTCATCTCCACCTCGCTGTACTTCGTGGTGTTCGGCTCGGCCATCGGCTCGCACATGGTGCAGATCGACGGCGTCAGCTACGGCGCCTTCATCGTGCCGGGCCTGATCATGCTGTCGCTCTTGACCCAGAGCGTGGCCAACGCCTCGTTCGGCATCTACATGCCGCGCTTCTCGGGCACCATCTACGAGATCCACTCGGCGCCCATTTCGTACCTGGAGATCGTCGCCGGCTACGTCGGGGCGGCGGCCAGCAAGTCCATCATCCTGGGGCTGATCATGCTGGCCACGGCGCGCCTGTTCGTGCCGTTCGAGATCGCGCATCCGTTCGCGATGCTGGGCTTCCTGCTGCTGACCGCCATCACCTTCAGCCTGTTCGGCTTCATCATCGGCGTCTGGGCCGACGGTTTCGAGAAGCTGCAGATCATCCCGCTGATGATCATCACGCCGCTGACCTTCCTGGGTGGCACCTTTTATTCCATCAAGATGCTGCCGCCGTTCTGGCAGGGCGTGACGCTGTTCAACCCGGTGGTCTACCTGGTCAGCGGCT
>NZ_CYTY01000027.1:21388-27926 GCF_001298995.1 Achromobacter sp. 2789STDY5608615 | reverse complement strand
CCGCCGCCGCCCTCATGCCGGCGGCACCGGCGCCTGGCGCGCCAGCCCGCCATGGGCGTCCAGCAGGCGCTCGCGCCAGGCGGCCACGGGATCGTTGGCCGCCAGCAGTTCCAGCGCGCTGGTGCAGCGCGCCCACATGAAGAAACCGAACACCGCGTAATCCGCATAGGCCGGCTGCTGGCCGGCCAGGTACGGCTGCCGCGCCAGCATCTGGCGCAGCGGCAGCAGCGAGGCGCGCAGGGCCGCCAGCTGTTCCTCCTGCACGGCGGGCAGCGCTTCCAGCGGGCCGAAGCGCTTTTCGCGAGTGTGGCGGAAATAGTCCTTGTCTTTCGCGTCGATCAGCGCGTGGATTTCCGGCAGCAGCAGCCGCGCCAGCGTCGGCACCAGCGTGGTGTCGGCCCAGCTGTTGGCGAACAGGCTCAGGGCGCGGCCGGTGTCGCCGCCGAACAGCGACGGGCGTTCCGGAAAGGTGTCTTCCAGATAGCAGGCGATCTGCCAGGAATCGCTGATCACGTGGTCGCCGTGCACCAGCACCGGCACCAGCTTCTGGCCCGAGAATTCGATCGCTTCCTTGTCGGTGAAGCGCCACGGCACGGTGTTGGCGGACAGCCCCTTGTGGGCCAGCGCCATGCGCGTCTTCCAGCAATGCGGGCTGAAACGCAGCGCCGGGTCGGCGCCTGCCAGGTCGTAGAGGGTGAGATCGGGGGTCAAGATGCCGCGCTCCTTGAAGGGTTCCCCGGCAGGATACCCCCAAGGCGCGGCGAGCGGGGAAGGGGGCGCGCCTACTGCACCGTCGCGCCGGCCTTGCCCATGTTCATCAGGCGCTGCTTGACTTGCGGATCCTGCTGCACGGCGCGGCCGATGCCGTTGAATTCCTCGACGGACAGGCCGTCGGCCTGCACCAGCTTGACCATCTTGGCGTCCGCTTCCTGGATCACCTTCTGCTTGGCCTCGTCGGTCTTGGCGGCGTCGACCTTGGGACGGTATTCGTCGACCACGCCCGAGACCTTCTGCGAGGCCGAGGCGAAGCGTTGCAGCTGCTGGTCGGTGGGTTGCGCGGCGGCGGGCGCCATCGGCGTCTGGCTGGCGGGCGCGTTCTGCGCCAGGACGGGAGCACCGGACAAGACGGCCGCGGCAAGAACGGCCGACAGGATTGCGGTTTTGGAACGCTGCATGGAAACCTCCTAATTCCGGGTAAATGTCCGACCATGATGACAACCGGCCCGGGCGTGGTTCAAGTTTCGCAATGTGTTTTCCTGTGTCGGCGGACCACCGTGGCGCCGGGCGCGCGCGGGGGAGGCGCCCCGGGCGCGCGGCGGAAATGTTTTGCGCGCAACTTCGTGACATTACGCAAGCGGATCACAGGCCCGGTGTCGGCCGCGCGCGGCCGGGGCACGCGTTGTGTCGCTGTGTGCCCGTGCCGTCAGGGCGCCAGTTGCACCGCCGTGTACACGTGTCCCTGGCCCAGCCGGTAGCCGCAATGGAACGACTGGCCGCGCCGGAAATCCGGGCCGGCATCGCGTTGCAGCCGCAGCACCAGCCGTTGCGCCGTCACGTCCGCATGCACCACGGCCAGGTCGCTGAATTCGAGCGGGCAGCGCGTCAGCGGGAATTGGCACTTGTAGAGCGCCTCCTTGGCCGAGAACACCAGCGTGGCCCAGTCGGCGCGGGGCAGGGCGGCGGCCACCAGGCCGTGTTCATCGGGCAGCATGCAGACGGCTTCGATCGCCTCGATCGCCTCGGCGTCGGCGATCGCTTCCAGGTCGATGCCCAGGCCGCGCGTGTCGGCCTGGCGGCCCACGGCCACGCCCAGCAAGTGCCGGCTGTGGCTGATGGAGCCGACGAAGCCCTCGGGCCAGCGCGGCGCGCGGTCCGCGTCCGCGCCAACCTGCACGGTCCGCGCGCCCAGCCCGGCCAGCAGCGTCGCGGCCAGCTCGCGTCCCGCCTGGTATTCGGCCTGGCGGCGCGCGGCGGGGTCCGGCGCGTCACCGGCCGGCAGCCGCTGCACGCGTTGGGCGATGCGGCCGGTCAGGACAAAGGGCGCGTGGGGATCGGGCAGCGGAGTCAAGGCAGGGCGCCATCGGGTCGGATGCCCCGATCATAGGCCATCGCCGCGGCGCTCAGGCCAGCGCCATGCTCAGCAGCACCAGCGCCAGCAGCGCGACATAGACGCGGGCGTGCAAGCGGTCCGGAATGCGCGGGATCAGCGGCGCCGCCAGCCGGATCCCCGCCAGCGAGCCCAGCGCCAGCGCCGCGAAGGCCAGCAGGTCGACGTAGCCGATGATCCATGGCGCCAGCGGCGCCGGCAGGGCGCGCGCCGCCGCCATGTAGGCCAGCGTGCCGACAATCGCCACCGGCAGCGTCAGCGGATTGGCCATGGCGGCCGCCTTGGCCATCGGCAGGCCGCGCCGGCGCAGCAGCGGCACCGTCATCACGCTGCCGCCCACGCCCAGAAACGTGGCGATGACGCCAATCACCACGCCGCCGCCGACCGTCACGCCCTGGCCCAGCGGCCGCGCCGCGCGCGCCTCGTGCTGCGCCATGAAGCCCTGGCGCAGCAGGCAGTCGAGAATGGTCACGCCCAGGTAGGCGATGAAGGCATAGCGCACCACGTCGCCGCTGGCGCGGGTGGCGGCCCAGGCGCCCAGCAGCGCGCCCGCGCCGATGAAGGCGGCCAGCGGCCAGACGTAGCTGCGCACGATGTTGCCGGCGCGCTGGTGCTTGCGGGTGGCGGCCACCGAGTTGACGATCATCACGCAGGTCGAGGTGGCCACCGCGATATGCATCGCCGCCTGGCCGATGGCGTCCTGCGCGCCGTGGGTGGCGGTCAGCACGCCATACAGCACCGGCACCACCACGAAGCCGCCGCCAAAGCCGAACAGCACCGTGGTCACGCCGCTCAACGCGCCGAACAGCGCCAATGTCACGTACAGCATGTCTTGCGTCCTTTCCGGGGAAAACGCCACGATAGGGCGGCCGGCGGTGGCTTGCTTTCGAGGATTGGACAATAATGTTTGCATTCCAGCCAATCCCGTCATGCGCAACAGCCACATCGACCTGCACGACCGCCTCGACCGCGCGGTGGTCGCCATCGGCAACGACTATCCGCCCGGCCACCTGCTGCCGGCGCACACGCACCGTCGCGCCCAGCTGCTGTACGGCGCCACCGGCGTCATGCACGTGGTCACCCGCGACGGCAATTGGGTGGTGCCGCCGCAGCGCGCCGTCTGGATCCCGGCCGGCGTGGCGCACCAGGTGCGCATGCAGGACGTCAGCACCCGCAGCGCCTATATCGAGCCCGGCGCGGCCCGCGCCGCCAGCGCCGCCTGCGAAGTGGTGGAGGTGTCGCCGCTGCTGCGCCAGCTGCTGCTGGCGGCGGTCGACATGCCGGCCGACTACGACCCGGCCGGCCGCGACGGCGCGCTGGCGGCGCTGCTGCTGCACGAGGTGACGCGCGCGCCAGTGCTGCCGCTGCACATCCCGCTGCCGCGCGACAGGCGCCTGGCGCCGCTGTGCCGCGCCTTCATCGCCGCGCCCGACGTGCGCCAGTCGCCCGAGGCTTGGGCCGAGCGCCTGCACATGAGTCCGCGCACCTTCAGCCGCCATTTCCGTCTGCAGACCGGCATGGCGTTCTCGGCCTGGCGCCAGCGCGCCTGCGTGGTGCTGGCGCTGGCGCGGCTGGCGGCCGGCACGCCGGTCACGGCGATCGCGCTGGACTTCGGCTACCAGAGCCCGGCGGCGCTCTCGACCATGTTCCGGCGCGTGCTGGGCCGTCCGCCCACGGGTTATCTGCGCCAGCCCGATTAGGGCCGGCCGCGGACAGGCTTGCGGGGACAGCGCGGCGGGCTCAGCGCCCCAGCTTCATCGAGACATCGGTATGCGTGCCGCGGTCCAGGTCCGCGCCCAGCGGCTGCGCCCACAGCGGCAACTTGAGCAAGTCGTTGCCGACCTCGCCCGATTCGATGCGTTGCGCGATGTCATCGAGCAGCAGCGTGCGGGTGGCGAATCCGCGCCCCTGCAGGCCGCGGGCGAACAAGCGGTAGGTCAGGTTGGGTTCGGCGCCCTTCATGACGCCCAGGTCGAGGATGCGGCCATGCTCGTCGCGCAGCAGCAGATGGCCGGGGCGCGCGTAGATGCGGTAGATGCGCCATGGCGAGGAAATCGCGGCATGTTCGCGCGTACGCTCGGGTCGTGTCGGCGTGTTGGCCGCCGCGGGCGTGGCGGGCGGCAACAGTTTCACGCAGGCGTTGGCGAATCTGGCAATGGTCCTTCCGATGCGACTCACGGTCGTCTTCCTCCGGGATGGCGATACGGCGAGGAGACGCGCGTTCAAGCACCACCGTTTCAGCATACGCGCTTTATCGTGCGAAACGGGGATTCGCGCAGAGAGTTACGCAATCGGCTCGCTGCCGCGCGCGTCCATGTCCCGATTATCACAAACGTGATCATGGAGATTACGGGCCGGCATCGGCGCTAATTGGAAGCATACATTGACTTTCACCGGTCGGGCACCCATAGTGGACTTGCAGCTTTTCGAGCATCGTGATCAACGTCCGGTATCGCGCCCCTGCTGGCGCCTCATTGTTCGCCGTCCCTTTCCTTGACAGGCTCCCTTCCCGGGCCATGCCCGCTACGCAAGGAGTGAAATGATGGAAACCGGAATTGTGAAGTGGTTCAACGACGCCAAGGGCTTTGGCTTCATCATGCCCGAGAACGGCGGCAAGGACCTGTTCGCGCATTTCTCTGAAATCGTCGGTGACGGCCACAAGGCGCTGGTCGAGAACCAGCGCGTCAGCTACGTCACGGCGCAAGGCGCCAAAGGTCCGCACGCGACGCAGATTCGCGCAATGTGAACGACGGCCCCGAGGGGCTGCCGCTTCAGACAGGAGGACGCATGTTCCATAACAACATGGTCTACAAGGGCTACCGGCTGATCGCCAGCGTGTCCCGCATTTCCGTGGCGGGCAGCCGCCGCCCCGCTTTCACCGCGACCGTGGGGGTCGAACTGGCCGCCGATTGGCACCGCTTGAACGACAACCACGTGGTGCCGTTGTTCGCTGCGGGTGGCTTCGTGTCATCGCCGGTCATGGCGGTGGATGCCGCCATCCACCATGGCCGCCAGTTGGTCGACGGCTACGTGCGGCCCGCCGCGCAGGTGCCCGCGCGCTAGCGCGGCCCCTCGACAGGGCCGGGCCTGAACGCGTTCAGGCAGCGCCCGCGCCGTACCACAGCACGGCGAAGAAATGGCAGACCGTGCCGGCCAGCACGAACAGGTGCCAGACGAAGTGGCCGTAGCGCCAGCGGTTGTCGAACACGAAGAACACCACGCCGCCGGTATACGCCAGTCCGCCCGCCAGCAGCCACCACAGGCCGCCGGTCGGCACCAGTTCCAGCATCGGCTTGACGGCGATGACCACCAGCCAGCCCATCGCCAGGTACAGCCCGGTGGACAGGGCGGGGCGGTCGAGCCGCTTGCTGGCCTTCAGGCCCACGCCCAGCAGCGCCATGCCCCACACCAGGCCGAACAGCGTCCAGCCCCACGGACCGCGCAGCGCGCCCAGCGCGAACGGCGTGTAGGTGCCGGCGATCAGCAGGTAGATCGCCGAGTGGTCGAGCACGTTGAAGAGGCGCTTGGCGCGGTTGTCGGGCAGCGCGTGGTAGATGGCCGAGGCCAGGTACAGCAGGCACATGCTGGCGGCGAAGATGGCCGCGCCGGCGATGAAGGCGGCATCGCCCTGGCGCGCGGCGGCGACGATCAGGATCGGGGCGGCGGCCAGCGCGCCGGCCGCGCCCAGACCGTGGCTGATGGTGTTGGCGATTTCCTCGCCCAGGGTCTGGCGGCGGTCGTTCGGGAACATGGTTTGCTGAGCGGGTGCGAATAGTTATCAGGGTTTCCACCATAAGGGTTTTGCGCCGCCGCCTCAAGCCGGCCTTGATCGCAGGACGGCGCGCCTTGATTTTCTGCAAACCGGACCGCCGCCGCGGCGCTCGAAAAGCTGCGATGACAAGTTACTGTGTGATACATTTCTCTCGCTAAATCAGCCGCCCGCAGAGGCGGCGCTTTTGGCTGCGTACCGCGTTATCGAGGGGCTGCGCATCCGGCGGGCCCGCACAGACTCTTCAAGGGGAGGCTCTTCTATGATTCCGGCAATCGGCCTGATGGTTGGGGCATACATCGTCACGCGCATGACCGCGACGCTGACCCGGCCAGGCACCAGCAAGGTCGTCAAGGTGCTCTCCATCATCACCATCGCGGTGGCGTTGGTCTCCTGTCTGGAATTGCTGACGAGCGGCGCGGCGATCCAGTCCGGTCGGTTCTGAGCCGGGCCGGTCCCGGAGCATGGGCGTCCGCATTCGGCGGACGCGGCAGTCGGCGGGCCGCGCATGGCGGCCAGGTGGTTTTCAAACGTCGTCGTGGAGTCACACAGCGTTCACAGGCCCGATCAATGGCGCGCAGTCTTACCCATCTGTTTTTCACCGCCGCGAAGAAGCTCAGCCGCATCCAGCGCGCGGCCATGCGTATCGCGGCGCCCAAGCG
>NZ_CYTY01000027.1:0-21159 GCF_001298995.1 Achromobacter sp. 2789STDY5608615 | reverse complement strand
GCCGCTGGGAAGCCTCGCGGCAATTCACCGACGCCCATGGCCGCAGCCTGTCTTTCGCCCGTTACACGCCGCTGGCCGCGCCGCGCCAGGGCATGCCGCTGGTGGTGATGCTGCATGGTTGCCGCCAGACCGCGCTGTCTTTCGCTCGCGGTTCGCGCATGAACCAGTGGGCCGACGCCGGCGGATTCATGGTGCTGTATCCGCAGCAATCGATGACGCGGCAGGTGCAGCGCTGCTGGCGCTGGTTCCAGCCCGACGCGCAGCACGGCGGCGCCGAGGCCGACCTGATCGCCGCCCTGATCCAGGCCGAGGTGGCGCGCCACGGGCTGGACCCCGAGCGCGTCTACATCGCCGGCCTGTCGGCCGGCGCCAGCATGGCCGCGCTGGTGGCGCTGCGCCATCCCGCCCTGATCGCCGCGCTGGCGATGCATTCCGGGCCGGTGCTGGGCGACGCCCATAACGCCGCGGCCGGCCTGAACACGATGCGCCGCGGCTCGGTCAAGCCGCTGCTGCCGCTGTTGCAGGGCGTCGCGGATCCGGCCGCGTTCACGCTCGGCATGCCGGCAATGATCCTGCAGGGGCAGATGGATCCGGCGGTGGCGCCGCGCAACGCCAGGCAGTTGTTCGAGCAGTTCCGCGCCCTGAACGGGCTCGCCGCGGACGAGCCGCCGGTCGAGCGGGTGCTGGGCCTGGGCACCGAGAAGGCCTATCGCCGCGTCGATCTGTTGCGCGGCCGCAAGACGGTGCTGCGCCTGTGCGAGATCACGCGGGTCGAGCACGGCTGGAGCGGCGGCGATGCGTCGGTGCGCTATCACGCGCGCAGCGGCCCCGACGCCTCGGCGCTGATCTGGCGGTTCTTCCAGGGCCAGCGGCGCGTGGCCGCCTAGGGCGACGCGGCCTCCCGGCAGCGCGCGGGGATGGCCGGATGCGGGCCGGCGCGTTATTGTTCAGAAAACGGAAACAGACATGTCGTCTCCGGCGCCGGCCGGCCGTCGCGGCGCGGCGCTAACATCGCGCCACGCCCGCGGATCGGGCGCCGTTCCCGGCGCCCGGCCGGGCAAGCCTATTCGGAACTCATCATCATGTCCCTGTCCATGTACCAGGCCTCGGTGCCTGTCTTCATCCGCGGTTTGAGCGTGCTGGCCACGCTGCTGGAAAAGGGCGCCGCCCACGCGGCCGCCAACGGCATCGATCCGGCCGAGCTGGTCAACGCCCGCCTGGCCCCCGACATGTATCCGCTGTCGGGCCAGGTGCAGCGCGCCAGCGACGCCTCCAAGTTCGCCGCGCAGCGCCTGTCGCAGGTCGAATCGCCCAAGTTTCCCGACGAGGAAACCACGTTCGAGCAGCTGCAGAAGCGCGTCGCCGACACCATCGCCTACCTGCGTTCGGTGCCGGCCGAGGCGCTGGAAGGCGCCGAGGGCCGCAAGGTCACGCTCAGCTTCGGCGAGTTCAAGCCCGAATTCCAGGGCGACGCCTACCTGCTGACGTTCGCGCTGCCGAATTTCTACTTCCACGTCACCACCGCCTACGACATCCTGCGCCACGCCGGCGTGCCGATCGGCAAGCTGGACTTCCTGGGGCCGTACACGGCCTGACGCGGCTTCGGGCGGCGCGTCCGCCCGCGCGCGTCCGGACGCATGTCCGACGCGCGCCGGACGGGCGCTTGCCGCGGCGCCTCAGCCCGGCTTCTTCGAGGGGTCGCCGCAGCCTTCCATCTCGCCCATCTGCGCCATGTTGCGCTGGATTTCCTCGGGCGTCAGGTCTTCCTTGTGGGTGGCGATCGACCAGCGGTGGCCGAACGGATCCACCACCTGGCCGTAGCGGTCGCCCCAGAACATGTCGGCCGCCGGCATGGTGACCTGCGCGCCCGCCGCCACCGCCTGCTTGATGGCGGCATCCACATCCTGCACGTACAGGTGCAGCGTCACCGGCGAGCCCTTGAGCGCCTTGGGCCCCAGGCTGCCCCATTCGGGGAAGTCATCCATCAGCATCACCACCGAATCGCCGATGCGGAGGGCGGCATGCATCACCTTGCCGCCGGGGGCCGGCAGGCGCGTCAGTTCCTTGGCGTCGAACGCCTTGCGGTAGAAGGCAATCGCATCCGAGGCGCCTTCGCACACGATGTGCGGGGTCAGGGTGTGCATGCCGTCGGGAATCGCTTGCTTTGCGGGGGGTGCCCATGATGTGTCTCCGAAAACCGGGATTGAGGTTGGGGTACTTGGGGACGGGTCGGGGGGACGCCTGCGCGTTCCGGCCCGTCCTGTTGCCACGACGAATGGGCGGCGCCGGGATCGACAGGCCGCCTCGATTTTTTTTCAAGCGCGAGCCGACTTGCTCACCAGGGTGCTGAAGCCGCCCCAGCACATGCGCTTGAAATCGAACACGCCCTCGCAGGACATGCCCGTCAGGCGCGGGTCGGCCATGACCTTGGCGTTGATGCGGTCGCGTTCGGCCTTGCTGGCGAACGCGATCCACGAAAACACCACCGTCTCGCCCTCGCGCGCGCTGGCGGCGGCGCTGAACGAGCCGAAGCCCTCGCCGTCGATGTCGTCCGCCACGCACTCGCGGAATTCCAGCGCGCCGTATTCCAGCCAGATCGAACCGGCCTGCTCGGCCAGCTTGCGATAGGCCTCGATGTTGGCCTTGGGCACGCTCAGCAGGTAACCGTCTATGTACTGTTCCATCAGATGCTCCTTGACTCCGTGTTGTTGTACGCGCCGCCCGCAAGCCCGCATCGTCGCGGCGGCCGCGCCGGCAGCGATGCCGGTAGTTGTCACTGTATCGGGATCGGCGGCGCTTTCAGATAGGCGATTGCGACATTCTTGAGGGTGGATTGCGACAGGTCTCCGGCGTATGCTGGTGGGCATGAAAAACATCGCCTTCCTGCTGCCGGCCGGCGCCAATATCGCGTCGCTGGAAACGGCCCGGCACGGCTTCCTGGTGGCCAACGAGTACCTGGCCGCGCAGGGGCGCGCGCCGCAATTCCAGGTGCGCACGCTGGCCGCCACGCGCCAGGTCAGCCTGGACGACGGCCGCATCACGGTGCAGGCCGACCTGGTGCTGGACGAGGCCCGCGATATCGACATCTGCATCGCGCCGCCGCTGCTGGGCGCGGTGTCGGACGTGGTGCTGTCCAACCGTGAACTGGTCGAATGGATCGCCCGCCACTACCGCGGCGGCGGCGAGGTCGCCAGCCTGTGCCTGGGCGCGGCGCTGCTGGCCGCCGGCGGCCTGCTCGACGGCCAGCAGGCGGTGGTGCACTGGGCGGCGCGCAACCTGTACGCCAGCCTGTTCCCGGCGGTGGATTGGAGCATCGACCGCGTGGTCCATTCCGGCAACGGCATCTACACCAGCGGCGGCGCGTTCTCGGCCGCGCACCTGGTGCTGCACCTGATCGAGAAATACACCGACCGCGACACCGCCATCTGGTGCGCCAAGTACTTCCAGCTCGACTGGAGCCGCCAGAGCCAGCTGCCGTTCTCGGTGTTCATGGGGCAGAAGGCGCACGCCGACCAGGTGGTGCGCGCGGTGCAGGACTTCATCGAAAGCCGCTACACCGAGAAGATCACCGTCGAGGACCTGGCCGACCGCCACGCGCTCGGCCGCCGCACGCTGGAACGGCGCTTTCGCCAGGCCACCGGCAACAGCATCGTCGAGTACGTGCAGCGCGTGCGCGTCGAGGCCGCCAAGCGGCGCCTGGAAAGCTCGCGCAAGAGCGTGTCGGAAGTGATGTACGAGGTCGGCTACAACGACACCAAGGCGTTCCGCGACATCTTCAACAAGTACTGCGGCATGTCGCCCGTGGGTTACCGCGAACGCTACCAGTAGCCGGCCCGCGTCAGCCCGCGCGCCGGCGGCGGAACGCCAGCCACGCCACGAATCCCGTGAAGGCCGCGACCAGCACGCAGATGATCCAGAAGCCGTGGTGGTCGTCCGACAGCGGAATGCCGCCCACGTTCATGCCGAACAGGCCCGCCATGATGTTGATCGGCAGCGCCAGCACCGTCACCAGCGTCAGCGTGAACAGGGTGCGGTTGTTCTGTTCATCGAGCCGCGCCGTCATCTCTTCCTGCAGCAGCTTGATGCGCTCGACCAGGCCGGCCATGTCGCCCAGCACCACCGAGAATTCCTCGGTCGATTCGCGCAGTTCCTGCACGTCGCGCGGCCGCAGCCAGGCCGGCGGGCGCGCCAGCAGGCGGAACACCGAGCCGGGCTCCGGCGCCAGCGTGCGCTGCAGCCGCACCAGCACCCGGCGGGTGGCGGCCAGGTCCAGGCGTCCGGGGCCGCCGCGCGCGGCCAGGAAATGATCCTCGATGCCGTCGACGTCGACGCTGGCCTTGCGCACGATCTCCATCATCAGGTCGGCCTGGTCGCGCATCAGGTGCGCCAGCAGTTCGGCCGGCGAGCCGAACGGTTCGCCGCGCCGCACGTGTTCGCGCAGGCGGTCGAGCGAGCGCAGCGGCTTGCGCCGCAGGGTCACCAGCAGCTTGCGATGGGCGCAGACCCACAGCGTCGAGACCTGCGCCGGGGTGCGGTCGAAATCGAAGATGACGTCATTGAACACCGCCACCAGCGCGCCTTCCTGCTGCTCGATGCGGGTCGAATGGGCTTCCCCGCCCAGCATCGCGATGAAGGTGTCGGGCAGGTCCAGGTGGGCCTGCAGCCAGCGCACGCAGCCGGCCTGCGACAGGTTCAGGTGCAGCCACAGGAAGTGGCCGTCGTCGGGCGCCGCGCCGTCGGCCGCGAGGCGCGCCAGCAGGTCGGCGACCGCCGGCGAGGCGATTTCGGCCGCGGGGCCGCCGCCCGCGAACCGGAACGCGCAGATCAGGCCGGAAATGTCGGTTTGGTAGTCGGCCGCTGCCGCTGGGGTCGTCATGATGCGCGATGGTGACGCCGCAATGTGACAGTCCCGCGACAGCGGGCCGCGCGGCCGCGATCCCCGGCGCGCCGCGCGGCCGCGCCACGGGGAAACCCGATATAAAACTTTGCACAGCCTCCATGATCCAGCGTTATGCGTGGTGGCCGGCCGTTCGCTGTGCTGTAAGGAAATAGTCCATGGAATCAGGGCGTTAGCGTTTCGGTTCGGCGCCCGTCCGCGGCCTGGCGCGGCGGCTTCCCGTCATTTCCGAATCGCACGGACCCATGCATGATGGTGCCTCCTGCCAGGCCCGCCACGGCGCGCCGGGCCATGCGTTGGGACTATTCTTGATGACAGACTTCGATCTGACCTTGCACAACGGCCGCATCGTCACGGCCGACGCCGACTTCGTCGGCGACATCGGCATCGTGGACGGCGCCATCGCCGCGACCGCGTCCTCGCTGCCGGCAGGCCGCCGCGCCATCGACGCGGCCGGCCGGCTGGTCATGCCCGGCGGCATCGACAGCCACTGCCACGTGGAGCAGCTGTCCAGCATGGGCGTGCTGTGCGCCGACGACTGGCACACCGCCTCGATCTCGGCGGCCCACGGCGGCAACACCACCATCGTGCCGTTCGCCGCCCAGCATCGCGGCCAGTCGTTGCGCCAGGTCGCCGACGCCTACGCCGCCTCGGCCGCCGAGAAGTCGGTGATCGACTACAGCTACCACCTGATCATCTCGGACCCCACGCCCGAGACCCTGAACCGCGACCTGCCCGAGCTGATCCGCGCCGGCATCACCTCGTTCAAGGTCTTCATGACCTACGACAAGCTCAAGCTGGACGACCGCCAGCTGCTGGACGTGTTCGCCATCGCCGCGCGCGAGGGCGCGCTGCCGATGGTGCACGCCGAGAACAACGACGTCATCAGCTGGATCGCGCGCCACCTGCTGGCGGCCGGCCACACCGCACCCAAGTACCACGCCGTCAGCCACGACCCGATCGCGGAAAACGAGGCCACGCAACGCGCCATCAGCCTGGCCGCGGTGCTGGAAGTGCCGGTGCTGATCGTGCACGTCTCGACCCAGGGCGGCGCGCAGGCGATCCACGCCGCGCAGACGCTGGGCGCGCCGGTATACGGCGAGACCTGCCCGCACTACCTGCTGCTGACCGCCGAGGACATCGACATCCCCGGCGTCGAGGGCGCCAAGTTCTGCTGCAGCCCGCCGCCGCGCGACCCGGTGTCGCAACAGGCGCTGTGGCAAAGCCTGGACAGCGGCACGCTGGCGCTGCTGTCGTCCGACCACGCGCCGTACCGTTACGACGAATCCGGCAAGCTGCCGGCCGGCGACGCCACCACCTTCAAGCAGATCGCCAACGGCCTGCCGGGCCTGGAAGTGCGCATGCCGCTGCTGTTTTCCGAAGGCGTGCGCAGCGGCCGCCTGACGCTGCAGCAGTTCGTGGCGCTGACCTCGACCAACCACGCCCGCATGTACGGCCTGTACCCGAAGAAGGGCACGCTGGCGGTGGGCGCGGACGCCGACATCGCGATCTGGGATCCGGAAAAGAGCGTGACCCTGCGCGCCGCCGACCTGCACGACGCGGTCGGCTACACGCCCTATGAAGGCCGCCAGGTCACCGGCTGGCCCACCACGGTGATCAGCCGCGGCGAAGTGATCGTGGACGACGGCGTGCTGCGCGCCGAGCGCGGCCGCGGCCAGTTCATCGCCCGCGGCCTGCCCGCCCCGCTGCAGAAGGCGCGCGAGATCAGCCCGCGCGCCGCCTTGCTGCGCAAGATTTTCCCGGCCGTGATCGAGTCCTGAGCGACACGGCCCTCAACGCATAGCGATAGAACCCCGGAGACTGACATCGTGAGCAACGCAACCCATGCGCGCAAAATGGACCTCGCGGTCGCCCAGATGGGCGCCGTCAACCTGGCCGACACCCGCGCGGTGGTGGTCCGCCGCCTCGTCGAGATGATGCGCGAGGCCGCGGCCCGCAAGGCCGAGTTCGTGGTCTTTCCCGAATTGGCGCTGACCACTTTCTTCCCGCGCTACTGGATGGAAGACGCCGAGGCGGTCGATCGCTTCTTCGAAAAGAGCATGCCCAACGCCGACGTGCAGCCGCTGTTCGACACCGCGCGCGAGCTCGGCATCGGCTTTTACCTGGGCTATGCCGAACTGACCCCGGAAGGCCGCCAGTTCAACACCGCCATCCTGGTCGACCGCCAGGCCAAGATCATCGGCAAGTACCGCAAGATCCACCTGCCGGGCCATTCCGACCACAAGCCGGAGGCGCCGTTCCAGCATCTGGAGAAGAAGTTCTTCGAGGTCGGCGACCTGGGCTTCGGCGTCTGGGAGACCAACGACGTCAAGATCGGCATGTGCCTGTGCAACGACCGCCGCTGGCCCGAGACCTACCGCGTGATGTCGCTGCAAAGCGCCGAGCTGATCGTGCTGGGCTACAACACGCCGTCGCTGAACATCCACTGGAACGAGCCGGCGCACCTGCGCACCACCACCCATGAGATCGTGCTGCAGGCCAGCGCCTACCAGAACGCGGTGTGGGTCGCCGCCGCGGCCAAGTGCGGCCACGAGGATGGCCACCACATGATCGGCAGCTCCATGATCGTGGCGCCGTCGGGCGAGATCGTGGCCCGCTCCAGCGGCGAGGAAGACGAAGTCATCACCGCCCGCATCGACCTGGGCATGGGCCAGACCTTCCGCGACCACGTCTTCAACTTCGCCAAGCACCGCAGCCCGCAGCACTACAAGCTGATCATCGAGCGCACCGGCGCCGGCGAACCGCTGCCGGTGGCGGAAATCGACTAGGCCCGCTTGAGGATTGCCTGCGTCATCGCGGGCAATTCCTTTTTGACGATCTGGGAAAACTGCGTCAGGAAGGCCTTGGCGATGGACGGGGGCGGTTCGATCCGGGAATGAGACACGTACACGAACAGCGGGATCGCCGGCTCGACGCGGCGCACCACCAGCCCGTGCATCAGGGCATCGGTCAGGCCATACGAGTCCACCAGCGCCACGCCGACGCCCTGGCGCACGAACGAGCACGCGGTCTGCGACGAGCGCACCTCGATCGCCGGGGCCAGGGTGTCGTGGCCCTGCGGGTCCAGATGCGCGCAAAGCGTCTCGCCCAGCGGCGTGTCGCGGCTGTAGCCCACCAGCATCTCGCCGGCCAGCATGCCCGGCTGGATCACGCTTTCGCGCGCCAGGCGGTGGCCCGCCGGCAGCACGCAGACGATTTCGCCCTGCGCCAGCTCGGTGGTGATCAGGTTGGGATGTTCCGGCTTGAAGATGGAGATGGCGATGTCGGCGTAGCCCAGCAGCAGCTGCGGCAGCAGCGCGTCCATGCCCAGCGGCCGGTAGCGGATGCGCACGCCGGGGTTGCGGGCGCAGAACTTCGCGGTCGCCGCCGGGATCAGCCATTCGCCGAAGCTGGGGCTGGACACCACGCTGACCAGGCCGCCGCCGTGGCCGGCCAGGCCCGCGGCCATGTCGTTCAGGCGGTTGACGCCGGCCTGGATCGATTCCACTTCCTGGAACAGCTTGCGCGCTTCCTTGGTGGGATGCAGGCGGCCCTTGAAACGCTCGAACAGCGCATAGCCCAGGCGCAGTTCGATCGATGCCAGCACCCGGCTGATGGCCGGCTGGGTCACGTGCAGCAGCCGCCCGGCCGCGCTCAACGAGCCCGTGATCATGATGGCGTGGAATACCTCGATCTGGCGCAGATTCAACGGCGCGGAAGACCGGACCTTTCCGGGTAATTCAGACATGCTGCGTGCTTTCCTCTTGACCTGGGCGGTGCGCCGGCGCTTGCCGGCCCGCCTCTATTGCAAGGATTCTACTCAATCGTGCCCAACGCCCGCATTCTCCTCGTAAACCCGAATTCCCTGGACAAGGTGACCGAGGCCATCGGCCGCGCGGTCGAGCCGTTCCGCCACCTGCCGCTGGATTTCCGCTGCCTGACGTCCACCGGCGGGCCGGCCGGCATCCAGAATCAGGCCGAGGCCGACGCCAGCATCGCGCCCATGGCCGAGCTGGTGCGGCGCGAAGCGGCCGCGGCCGACGCCGTCATCGTGGCCTGCTTCAGCGATCCGGGGCTGCATGGCCTGCGCGACCTGGTGCCGGCGCCGGTGCTGGGCATCGGCGAATGCTCGGTGCTGACAGCCATGAGCATCGGCGCCCGCGTCGGTGTCATCGCCATCGCCGGCGCCGCCATCCCGCGCCACCTGCGCTACTTCCGCGCCATGGGCGTGGCCGACCGCATCTGCGGCGAACTGGCGCTGGACCTGCGCGTGAGCGACCTGGCCGACGCCGAACTGGCGTTCCAGCGCATGGTGACGGTGGGCAAGACCCTGCGCGACGCCCATGGCGCCGACGTGCTGATCATGGGATGCGCCGGCATGGCGGACCTGCGCGCGCGGCTGGAAGCGGCCTGCGGCCTGCCGGTGGTGGAACCGACCCAGGCCGCCGTGGCCATGGCGGTCGGCCGGATCTTCGGCCGCGCGTAGGCGGCCCGGCGGCGCCCGTCGCTGACGGGGCCGCCGCGCGGCGGCGTCAGGCCGCCTGTTGCACGTAGTGGCCGGCGGCCACCTGCACCAGTTGCGTCACCACCGGATCGTCGCCGATCTTGCGGATCGGGCTGGGGATCTCGCGCGCCGCGCGCACGCTGCGCTGGTGGCGCCGCGCCGGATCGGGCACCGGCACCGCCGACAGCAGGCGTTGCGTATAGGGATGGCGCGGCCGGTGCAGCACTTCCTGGGTCGGGCCGATCTCGACGATCTGGCCCATGTACATCACCGCCACGCGGTGGCTGACCTTTTCCACCACCGCGATGTCGTGCGAGATGAACAGGTACGACAGGCCCATCTCGGCCTGCAGCTCCTTCATCAGCTCGATCACGCGCGCCTGCACCGACACGTCCAGCGCCGACACCGGCTCGTCGGCCACGATGATCTTGGGATTCACGCTCAGCGCGCGGGCGATGCACAGGCGCTGGCGCTGGCCGCCCGAGAACTGGTGGGCGTAGCGGTCCAGGAATTCGCGCGGCAGGCTGACCCGTTCCAGCAACTGGGCGGCGCGCTCGCGGCGCTGCTCGCGGCTGTGGCCGCCATGCACCTTGAGCGGCTCGCTGACCAGGTCCCAGGCGTGCAGGCGCGGGTTGAGCGACGCGTACGGATCCTGGAAGATCATCTGGATGTGGCGCCGCATCGCGCGCATCTGCTCGGGCGTCATGTGGGTGACGTCCTGGCCGGCCAGGCGGATCGAGCCGGCGCTCGGCTGCACCAGCTTCATCAGCAGGCGCCCGGTGGTCGACTTGCCCGAGCCGGACTCGCCCACCAGCGCCAGCGTCTCGCCGGCGCGCAAATCGAACGACACGCCCTCGACCGCGTGCACGTTGGCCACCACCTTGCCGAAGGCGCCGGCCTTGACCGGAAAGCGCTTGGCCAGGCCCGCCACTTCCAGCACGGCCGGGCGCTCCCGCACCGCGGCCTCGTCGGGGGAGCCATCGCCCAGCCGCGGCACCGCGGCCAGCAGGTCGCGCGTGTAGGGTTGGGCGGGCGCCTCGAACAGCGTCGCCGTGGCGCTTTCCTCGATCTTGTCGCCGTGCCGCATCACCACCACGCGGTCGGCGATCTCGGCCACCACGCCCATGTCGTGCGTGATGAACAGCACGGCCATGCCGACCTCGCGCTGCAGGTCGCGGATCAGGTCGATGATCTCGGCCTGCACCGTGACGTCGAGCGCGGTGGTCGGTTCGTCGGCGATCAGGAGCTGCGGCCGGCAGGCCAGCGCCATCGCGATCATCACGCGCTGGCGCATGCCGCCGGACAGGTCGCCCGGGTACTGCGTCATGCGGCGCTCGGGCTCGGACATCTTCACCGCCGCCAGCATCTCCTGGGCGCGCCGCCAGGCTTGCTGGCGCGAGATGTCCTGGTGCAGCAGATAGACTTCGGCCAGCTGGTCGCCGACCGTCATCACCGGGTTGAGCGAGGTCATCGGCTCCTGGAAGATCATCGAGATCTCGTTGCCGCGGATGCGCCGCAGGGCCGATTCCTCCAGCCCGAACAGATCCACTTCGCCGCCGTCGCGCGGCATGAAGCGGGCGCTGCCGCCGGCGATGCGGCCGCCGGCGCGTTCGATCAGGCGCAGGATCGACAGCGCGGTCACCGATTTGCCGGAGCCGGACTCGCCCACCAGCGCCACCGTTTCGCCGCGGCCAATGGTGAAGTCCAGCGACTTCACCGCCCGGTAGGGCTGGGCGCGGGCGCCGAATTCCACGCGCAGGCCCTGCACCGCCAGTAAGGTCTCGGTCATGGGGAGTCTCCGTCAGGCGCGGCTGGGAAAGACGCGCGGCGACATGGCGTCGATGTCGCGGCCGGCGTAGTCGCGCTGCGCCACGGTCGCGATGGTCTGCGCCTGGGCGCGTTCCACCTCCTGCATGGCGCGCTCGATGTCGATGGTCAGCAGCTTGCCGTCCTTGACCACCTGGGCGCCGTCCACATAGACGTCGCGGATGGCGCGGTCGCCGGCCGAATAGATCAGGCTGCGCAGCGGCTCGCGGCCGGGCCGCATGTACGGATGCGACAGGTCGACCAGCGAGAAGTCGGCCTTGCCGCCGACCGCGATGCGGCCGATGTCGTCGCGGCCCAGCATGCGGGCGCCGTTGATCGTGGCGGCGTTGAACACTTCCTCGGTGGAGGCGGCGCGGAAGTGGCCGGCCTGCAGGCGGGCCACGTAGCAGGCCAGCCGCATCTCATCGAGCATGTTGTGCGGGAAGGTGTCGGTGCCGATGCCGACGTTGATGCCGGCGCGCAGGTAGCGGCCCAGGAAGCTCAGCGCGATGCCGCGCCGCACGAACACCGTCGGACAGTGCGCCACATGCGCGCCCGAGCGTTGCAGCAGGCCGAAGTCGTCGGCATGCGGCCAGTACAGCGCGCGGTGGTCGTTCAGGAAGATGCCGTGGCCGATGATGAGGTCGCCATCCAGCAGGCCCTGGTCGTCGAGCCATTCGATCGGCGTGCGGCCGTGGCGGCGCGTCATCTCCGAGAACTCGACCACGCTCTGCGCGGCGTGGATCTGCATCGGGATGCCCAGGCGGCGCGCGGCGGCCTGCGCCGCCTTGAGCAGTTCGGGCGAGCAGGTGTCGACCTGCGAGGGGCACAGCATGGCGCCCAGGCGGCCGCTGGGGTGGTTGATGGCGCTGTCGGCCACCGCCAGGGCGGCCTCGAACGACTTCTGCGCCGCCGCCTCGTCCCAGGTGTATTCGACCGAATGGCCGTCGTTGGTGCGCCAGGCGGCCGAGCGGAACATCGGGCCCAGCACCCCGCGGATGCCGGCCGCCGCCACCACGTCGGCCCAGCCGGGGCGCGGCAGCGACATGTCCACGAAGGTGGTCACGCCGCTCAGCAGCATCTCGGCCATCGCCACCTGGTTGGAATACTGCGCCGTCTCGATGCCGGTGCGGAACACCGGCATGTATTCGTACAGCGAGCTCTGGCCCAGCTTGTCGCTGCCCAGTTCCTCCAGCAGGCCGCGGTTGCCCGGCTCGGAAGAGGGGTGGCTGTGGACGTTCACCAGGCCCGGCATCGCCATCAGGCCGTTGCCGGCCACGACCCGGTCGGCCGGGCCGGCATAGTCCTTGCCGGCATGGATGACGGTGTTGCCGCGCATCACCAGGTCGGCGTTCTCGATATAGACGTGCGAGCCCAGCGCCTCGTCCCAGGCCACCAGGGTGGCGAGCTGCTTGAAATGGGTGATGCTGGCTTGATTGGTGTCGCTCACGGGAGACTCTCTGTGCTGCGGAATCAGGGGAAGGGCGGCGCGGCGGGGGCCGCGCCGCCCGATGCGGCTTACTTCAACTCGATGTCCAGGCCCTTGTAGGCGGCGGCGCCGAAGATGCCGTGCGCGCGCATCGGCTTCAGGCGCGGCCCGCCCACCAGGTAGAGCGAGTCGTGGTACAGCGGAATCCACGCCGCGCCGTCGGAGATCTTGGTCAGCGCCTTGGACAGGATGGCGTCGCCGCTCTTGGCGTCCAGCGCCTCGCTGCCCTCGGCCAGCCAGCGGTCGGTGTCGGCGTCCTTCCAGTTCATGCGGTTCGGGGTCGGGATGCTGTTGGACAGGAAGTAGCTGTTGAGCGCCTCGCCGGTGCTCATGTAGCCGAAGCTCATGCTGAACTCGTCGAACTCCTGCGTGGCCAGCTTGCCCCAGGCCGAGGTCGAGTCGAACAGCTGCACGCGCAGGTCGGCGCCGACCTTCTTCATGTCGCCCTGCACCGCTTCCATGATGTCCTTCCAGTAGCCGGTGATGCCGTAGTGCAGCAGCGACAGCTTCTGGCCGTCCTTGTAGCGGTAGCCGTCCTTGCCCATCTTCCAGCCGGCCTCGTCCAGCAGCTTGTTGGCGGCGGCGGGGTCGTAGCGGTAGGCGTCGTTGGAACCGGCCGGGGTGCTGGTGGCCAGCATGCTGGTGGCGGGCACCGCCTCGCCGAAGGTGATGGCCTCGGTCAGCGCCTTGCGGTTGATCGCCAGGTTGAGGGCGCGACGCACGTTCACGTCCGTCAGCATCGGCTTGTCGATCTTGAAGCCCAGGAAGAAGGTCCAGTAGAACGGGTCGGCCTTGCTGACGAACAGGCGCTTGTCGGCCTTCAGGTCCTTGATCGACCATTGCGGCAGGTAGCGCGACAGATCGGCCTGGCCGCTTTGCAGCGCGGTCAGGCGGGTGCTTTCCTCGGGCACGATCTTCCAGACGATCTTGTCGACCTTGGGCGTCGGGTCCTTGTAGATCGCCGGGCCCCACTTGTAGCCGGCGTGGCGGGTCAGCACCACTTCGTTGCGCGGCGACCAGCTCTGGAAGCAGTACGGGCCGGTGCCGTCGAAGGCCTTGACGCCGTAGTCCGGGCCCAGCGCCTTGACCTGGTCGATGTTGATGACCGAGTGCATGTAGTGCGCCATCTGCTGCAGCAGCTCGTTGTAGGGCTTCTTCAGCTTGTAGACCACGGTGACGTCGTCCGGCGCGGTGATGCTGTCGACCGGACCGGCGCGCCAGCGCTCCAGGCCCTTGGTTTCCGGGTCCAGCCAGCGGGTGTAGCTGGCGACCACGTCCTTGGCCGTCATCTTGCGGCCGCTGCAGAACGTCACGTCGTCGCGCAGGTTGAAGGTGTAGGTCAGGCCGTCGGGCGAGAGGGTCCAGCTCTTGGCCAGCGCCGGCACCGGCGTCTTCATGTCGTAGTCCAGGCCCACCATGGTGTCGGCGGCCATGAACAGCACCTCGGCCGCGCCGCGCGCGGTGGTGCGGTGCGGGTCGTACTTGTCGGTGTCCAGCTCGCGCAGGATCAGGACGGTCTTTTCGGCCTGCGCCAGCGCCGGCGCGGGCGCGGCCAGCAGGCAGGTCAAGGCCAGCGGCGCGAGGGCCAGTCCCTGGATGATCTTCATGTTGCGGTTCCCCTGTGTGGTTTGTGGTGTGTGGCCGGGCGGGCCGCGGTTCAGAACCGCAGCTTGGGATCGAGCGCGTCGCGCAGGCTGCCGCCCAGCAGGTTGAAGGCGAGCACGATGAAGAAGATGGTCATCGTGGGAATGGTCGAGATGTGCGGGAAGATCTGCAGGAACTTGCGGCCGTCGGCGGCCATGCTGCCCAGCTCCGCGAACGGCGGTTGCGGCCCCAGCCCCAGGAACGACAGCACCGAGCCCAGCAGGATGGTGTGGCCCAGTTGCAGGGTGGCGTAGATCATCAGCATCGACGAGCAGTTCGGCAGCAGATAGCGCGTGATCAGGTAGAAGTTGCCGAAGCCCATGGCGTGGCCGGCTTCCATGTATTCCTGCTTCATCACCACCATGGCCGAGCCGCGCGCGATGCGCGCCATGCCGGGAATCGCCGAGATCCCCAGCGCCAGCACCATGCTGGTGGTGCCCGGGCCCATCAGCGCCGACAGGCTCAGGCCGAACAGGATCGCCGGGAACGACAGCAGCACGTCGACCACGCGCATGATGACGCCTTCCAGCGGACGGTAGTAGGCGGCCAGGATGCCGAGCAGGGCGCCCAGGCCCGAGCCGCCGATCACCGCCAGCACGCTCAGCATCAGCGTGGCGCGGATGCCGTAGATCACGCGCGACAGGATGTCGCGGCCCTGCACGTCGGTGCCCAGCAGATACCGGATGCCGTCGGCCGAGGTCCAGCCCGGCGCCTTGCGGGCGATGGCCATGTTGGTCGAATACGGATCGTGCGGCGCCAGCCAGGGCGCCAGCAGCGCCACCAGCACGATGGCGATCACCGCCAGCAGCGACAGCAGCAGGATCGGGTCGCGGCGCAGGCGCGACGCGATGCGCGCCAGCGGCGTGGCCATGGCCTGGGGCGGCAGCCCGCCCAATGAGGAAGTGGTGCCTGCGCTCATGATTTGTTGCCTCGCGGATCCAGGTAGCCGTAGAGCAGATCCACGATCAGGTTGATGAGGATGAAGCCCAGCGCCGTCACCAGGATCGCGCCCTGGGCCAGCGGGAAGTCGCCGGCGAAGATGGCGCCGACGGCCATGCGGCCCACGCCCGGCCAGGAATAGATCTGCTCGGTGACCACCGCGCCGCCCAGCAGGTTGCCCACCTGCAGGCCCACCAGCGTCACGATCGGCAGCAGCGCGTTGCGCAGGGCGTGGCGCAGCAGCACGCGGCGTTCGCCGGCGCCCTTGGCGCGCGCGGTGCGCACGTAGTCACCGCTGAGCGTCTCGATCACCGCGGTGCGGGTGATGCGCGCCACCGGTCCGATCAGCACCGATCCCAGCGTCAGCGCGGGCAGCGCCAGCGATTGCAGGCCGGCCAGGGTCCAGATCGGGCCGTTGCGGCCGATGTACGGCAGGATGCCGGCGCCGCCGATGTGCTGCACCAGCAGCAGGCCGACCCAGAACACCGGCAGCGACACGCCCACCACCGACAGCGTCATGACGAAACGGTCGGTCAGCTTGCCGCGGCGGTAGGCGGCCAGCGTGCCCAGCAGGATCGCCAGCGGGATCGACCAGACCACGCTGGCCAGCATCAGCTCGGCGGTCGCGCCGATGGTGGCGCCGATCTCGTCGATGACGGGCACGTTGGAGATCATCGAGCGGCCCAGGTCCAGGTGCAGCAGGCGCCACACGTACAGCGACAACTGCTGGACGATCGACTTGTCCAGGCCCAGTTCCTGGCGCACCTGCGCCAGTTCCTCGGCGGTGGCGGTGGGGCCGGCGATCACGGCGGCCGGATCGGCCGGCGCGACCTGCAGGAGCACGAAGCACACCACCACCACGCCCAGCAGGACGGGCAGCGAGATCGTGAAGCGGTTGAGGATCTGGCGGATCATGCGAGGCCCGCGCAAGTCATACGGGTTGGCTTGGGGGTGGGCTCGATGCGCGGCCCGCCTGCGGTGGGCCGTGGGGGGGAAAGGTGAACTGGTCTCGGCATGACACGACCTCGTCTCTGTGTGCGTCCAGGTGCTGCGGTGGCCAAAGAATGCCAGCGCGCCCAGGCGCCGGGGACCCAGGGAAATCCACTATGGGAAGGCTGCGGCGGGTTTTCGCATTCCGTTCTCAAGTAATTGAAATGAAAGGGTTTTTTTCAGGTTTTCGGCGAGCGGCGCGACGCCTGCGATAACGCGGTGTTATGAAGCCTGCCTAAAGATTGATAGACAGCGGATCGATAGGCGGCGGGATCGGGACGCCCGGGCGGCGGATGGGGCGGCGACGCCCGCATATCCATAGTTGGAATCCTTCGTTGGCGCCGAATGGCGCGCCTCTTAGCCTGTTTGCTGTGTAAAGCGGGCGATCGACACCGAAGGGGTGGCCGAGGCCGGCGCCGCGCGGCGCCGGACGCCCGCGGGCTTTGTGGAGCGTGCGGTGTGAAGTTCTCTCGTTTCTGGACCCGGGTGCAAGGCCTGGCGGTGGCATTCCTGTTGGGCGCGATGGTTCCGGCCAGCGCCGCCTATCCCGACAAACCCGTGCGCCTGGTGCTGCCGCTGGCCCCCGGCGGCGCCATGGACGTGCTCGGGCGTGGCCTGGCCGAGCGGCTCGGGGCGCTGTGGAAGGTGCCTGTCATCGTCGAGAACCGCGCCGGCGCCGGCGGCAACATCGCCGCCGACCAGGTGGCGCGCGCCGCGCCCGACGGCTATACCCTGCTGCTGACCGGCGACATGCTGGTGGCCAACCAGACCCTGTTCCAGGGCACCATCAACTATGACCCGGTCAAGAGCTTCGCGCCCATCAGCATCGTGGCGGCCACGCCGCCGGTGATCGTGGTGCGCGCCGATTCGCCGGTCCGCGACATCGCCGGCCTGCGCGACGCGGCCAGCCGGCATGTCGTCAATATCGGTACCCCGGGCTACGGCAACAGCAACCATCGCGCGCTCACCCGCCTGCAGCAGCAAGTGCAGGGCACCGTGCAGCACGTGCCGTACAAGGGGGCGGGGCCGGCGGTGGTGGCGCTGCTGGGCGGCGAGATCGACGCCGCCATCGTGGCGCTGCCCGCCGTCTCCAGCCTGATCGCCAACGGCCAGGTGCGCGCGCTCGCCGTGCTGCAGGACAACCGCAGCGACACCGTGCCGCAGGTGCCGACGGCGGCGCAGGTCGGGCTGAAGATGGAGGGCGACACCGGCTGGTTCGGCCTGCTGGCGCCGGCCGGCACCGCGCCGGAAGTCGTCGACGACGTCTGGCGCGCGGTGCGCCAGGCCGTCACCGAACCGGACTTCCGCGCGCGCCTGCTGGCCATCGGTTTCGAGCCGATCGCCGACCAGCCGCGGGCCTTCGCCGACCGCATCGTCAGCGACGCCCTCAAATTCCCGGCGCTGCTGCGTGACAGCGGCGTGGCGCTGCAATAACGCTTCACTGACGCCCAAGAGGCCGCCATGCCCATCCTGAACATCGGCAACGCCGAACTGCATTTCGACATCCAGGGCCAGGGCGACGCCGTGCTGGCGCTGGCCCCCGGCGGCATGCTGTCGCACCGCGAACTGTGGCGCGTGACGCGCGACGGCCGGCCGCGCGAGTATCCGGATCCGGTGGCCGCGCTCGCCAGCCGTTACCGCGTGATCGCCCCGGACCAGCGCAACGCCGGCCGCTCGCGCGCGCCGGTGCTGGCCAGCGACGGCTGGACCACCTATGCGCTGGATCACCTGGGCCTGCTGGACGCGCTGGGCGTGCAGCGCTTCCACGTGATCGGCTCCTGCATCGGCTCGTCGTTCGCGCTCAAGCTGTGCGAACTGGCGCCGGAACGCGTGGCGTCGGCGATCCTGCAACAGCCCATCGGCATCGCCGGGTCGGAGGGCAAGCGCGGCGAGTCCTTCGACCAATGGGCCGACACCGTGCGCCAGCGCGACCCCGCCATCGACGAACGGGCCCTGGAAGGCCTGCGGCACAACCTGTTCGGCGGCGATTTCGTCTTCAGCGTCAGCCGCGACTTCGTGCGGCGCAACCCGATTCCGCTGCTGATCCTGGGCGGCAACGACCCGCTGCATCCGCGCGCCGTCTCGCTGGAGCTGGCGCAACTGGCGCCCGCGGCCACCCTGGTGGAGGAGTGGAAGACGCAGCCGCGGCGCTACCTTGACGCCATCCAGGACTTCCTGGCGCGGCACCCGGCCTGAGCGCTGCGGGACGGTACGCGACGCCGGGCGGTGAGCGCCGCCGGGCCGCTACGAGGCCGCCAGCGCCTGCCGCGAGCGCCGCGCAAGGCGTTCGAGCAGGGCGCTGGCCAGGCTTCCCGCCAGCGCGAACCCGACCGCCACCCACAAGGCCCAGGTGGCGCCGGCGCGGGCGTTGAACACAAAGCACGCCGCCACGAAGGCCGCGCCCATCGTCTGGCCCAGCAGCCGCGCCAGGCCGGACAGGCCGCTGGCCACACTGGCGCGGTGCGCCGGCACGCTGAACATGATGAAGCGCTGGTTGGGCGACAGGAACAGCCCGAACCCCGTGCCGCACAACGCCATCGGCAGCATCACCGCCCACATCGGCGCGCCGGCCGGCAGCGCGCTCACCGCCAGCAGGCCGGCGGCCAGCAGCGCCAGGCCGACCATGCCCAGCAGGCTGGCGGACATCCGGTCCGACCACTTGCCCGAGAACGGCGCCAGGCAGGCCCCCATCACCGGCCAGGGCGCGATCAGCATCCCGACCTCGGCGATGTCGCGCCCCAGCGTCTGGTTCAGCAGGAAAGGCAGCGCCACCATGGCCGCGCCCTGCGCCGCGAAAGCCAGCACGCACACCAGCACGGCCAGCGAGAAGGGCGCCAGGCGCAGCAGGTCCAGCGGCACGATGGCGTGCGCGCTCAGGCGTTCGCGGCGCAGCAGCAGCGCCCAGCTCAGCGCGCCGCAGCCCCAGATCAGGGCGGTGGCCCAGTCCGGCTGCGCCGCGCGCTCCAGGCCCAGCACCGCCAGCCCGAACGCCAGCGCGCACAGCAGCGCCGCGCCGGCATCGAGCGCCTTGCCGTCGCCCGGCAACCTGGGCAGGTGCCGGCCGGCCAGCGCCAGCGCCACCAGACAGAAGGGCACGTTCACATAGAACAGCCAGTGCCAGCTCAGCACCGTCAGCATCGCCGACGCCAGCACCGGCCCGCCCGCCAGCGAGGCGGCCGCGATCATGGCGTTCAGGCCCATGCCCCGGCCCAGTTCCTCCTTGCGGTAGATGGCGCTCACCAGCGCCATGTTGCAGCCCATCAGCGCCGCGGCGGCCAGGCCCTGCGCGGCCCGGGCCGCCTCCAGCGACCACAGCGACTGCGCCGCGCCGCACCAGACGGAGGCGGCCAGGAACAGCCACAGCGCCGGCAGGAACACCCGCCGGTGGCCGATCTTTCCGGCCAGCGCGGCCAGCGGCAGCATCGTCGCCACCATGACCAGCTGATAGATCGTGACCACGCCGATCACGTCGGCGGCGCCAACGCCGAGCTGCGCGGCCATCGACGGCAGCGCCGTGTTCGTCATCGAGGTATCGAGCGTCGCCATCGAGATCGACAGGGACACGGCCAGCATCGCGTAACGGCGCGCGGCGGGTGTCAGGGGCGTGGGGGAAAAGCGGCGGGTGAAGACATTGCGGCATACGGGTGTCGGGAAAACGGGCCCCAGTATGGAAGTGGTGATCCTTGCAGTGAATAGCAAAACCCGTAAAGCAGCCTTGCAGATATGAAATACTGGAGCCGCATGACATCCCGGCGGCAAGGGCCGCAAAGCGAGGGCAGGGTGAACCGATCGGAAGGCATGGCGCTGCTGGTGGCGGCGGTGGACCAGGGCAGTCTCAGCGGCGCGTCGCGCGTCAGCGGGGTGTCACTGGCCTCGGTCAGCCGCCACATCAGCGCGCTGGAGGAACGTCTCGGCACGCGGCTGCTGGTGCGCTCGACCCGGGCGCTGCGCCTGACCGAGGCGGGCCAGCGCTATTACGCCGAGGCCAAGCGCCTCCTGGCCGACATGGACGAACTGGAAAGCAGCATGCGGATCGACGCCGCCGATCCCTCCGGCCGGCTGCGCGTCACGGCGCCGACGCTGTACGGGCGCGTGCATTTGCAGCCGCTGCTGGCGAAGTTCCTGATGCGGCATCCGAAGGTCACGCTCGACCTGCACCTGCTGGACCGCCCCGTCAACCTGCTGGAAGAGGGCATCGACCTCGCGGTGCTGGTGGGCGAGCAGCCCAGCTCCAGCCTCGTCGCGCGGCGCCTGGGGTCCATCCGCTGGGTGCTGAGCGCCTCGCCCGATTACCTGGCGCGGCGCGGCACGCCCCGCAGCCTGCAGGACCTGGCGCAACACGACGGCCTGGTGTACAGCCACCTGGCGACCGAGGACATGTGGACGCTGATGGACAAGGGCAAGCCCACCGTCGTGCGGGTGCCGACCCGCATGCGCTCGAACACCGTGGATGGCGTGGTCACCGCCGCCGCGGCCGGCGCCGGCATCGTCTACGCGCCGGCCTGGGCCATCGCCGACCACGTCGCGGCGGGCCGCCTGCGGCCCTTGATGGTGGCTTCGGAAACGCCGCCCCGGCCGGTGTTCGCCCTGATGACGCACCAGCGGCTGATGGCCGGCAAGGTCCGCTCGCTGGTGGAGTTCCTGGTGGAAAAACTGCGGGAGAAATCGCTCAACGAGCTATGACCCGCCAGCGCGTGGCGCGTGCCTGCGAGCCGGCGTTCAGAGGCCGTCCAGCAGCGCCTTGCCGGTCTCGTTCGCCGACTTGCCCTGGTTGACGGCATCGGTCAGCGTCGTCACGAACCACGGCAGCACCAGCTTGGTGTCGGGGTCGGACAGGCCGACGCGCAGGCGTTCCTGGGGGGGGGCGGCGGGGGCATGGGGGGGGCGGGG
>NZ_CYTY01000026.1:93632-95905 GCF_001298995.1 Achromobacter sp. 2789STDY5608615 | reverse complement strand
GGGCGGCCAGCAGGGGCGCGGCGAGCGCCAGGGCCGCCAGCGGCGGCAGCCGGGGCGCCAGGCGGCGCAGGAAGAGGCGCATGTTCGGCATGAAGCGGGCACCTTGCGGGTTGACGGTTGCGGCCTGCCGTCAGCAGGCGGTCAGGGCCGGCCGGCGGCGGGGGATGCGGCAGGCCCTGAGCGTGTGACAGGATAGTCGCACCGCGATTCCCGTCGCGACGCGGCTTGAAACGCAAGGAAACCGATGCTTGTGCCATGCGCCGCCGCTTTCCCTGCGCGGCGCGGGGCCATTGCCGCCGATGCGCGGTCCCCGGCCTATCATGTGCCATCGCAGTCAGCGCAATCGGCGCAAAGGAGGCCGGCCATGCGGGAAATGATCGATCGTCTGGAAACCATGTTGGCCAAGGGCACCGACAACATGTTGTTGCGATTCTCGCTGGGCAAGGCCTACGCCGAGCAGGAGTGCTACGGCGATGCCGAGACGCACCTGCGCGCCTCGCTGGTGTTCGATCCGGCCTATTCGGTGGCCTGGAAATGGCTGGGCAAGGCCTGCCTGGGCCGCGGCGACAAGGCCGGCGCCCGCGCCGCCTGGGAGTCGGGCCTGAAGGCCGCGCAGGCGCGCGGCGACAAACAGGTCGAAAAGGAATTGCTGGTGTTCATCAAGCGGCTCGACAAGGACGCCGCCGTGCCGCAATAACGGCGCCGGCAACCGTCCTTTTCTTCAGGCCTCGGCCGCCGCTTCGGCCAGCCACTGCTTCAACGCCGCCAGCGCCGGCGCCGCGCCCGCCGGGGCGCCGCGCGACTCGATCAATCCGTAGTGCGAGCCTTCCGGGGCGAATCCGGCCGGCGCGACCAGGCGTCCGCTGCGCAGGTCGTCCAGCGCCAGCAGGCGCGGACTGAGCGCCACGCCCAGGCCGGCGGCAGCCGCTTCCACCATCAGGAAATGATGATCCAGGCTGCGCGTGGCGCGCGGGGCGGGAAGCCCCGCCTGACGCAGCCAGTCGTCCCAGGCGCGCGGCCGGGTGCGTGAAGACAGCGCCACGTAGTCGCCGGCCTCGAACGCGGGCAGCAGCGACGGAGCCATCACCGGTCCCATGCGCTCCGCCATCAGCGGGGTGACGATCCAGTCGGGATGCACCGGAAAATCCAGCCGCCGCAGCGCCAGCGTGACCTGGTCGCGGGTGAAGTCCAGCGGTCCGCCGCCGACCGACAGATGCAGCTCGATGTCCGGGTGCCGGTCCTGGAACCGCGACAGGCGAGGAATCAGCCAGCGCATGGCGATCGACCGTTCACACGACAGCACCACGGGGCGCTGCGCGTCGCGCGCCTGCAAGGTGTCGATGGCGTCGTGGATCAGCGCCAGCGCCCGGCCCATGGACGAGGCCAGCAAGCGGCCGTCGGCGGTGACGCGCAGGCCGCGTCCGGCCGGTTCGACCAGCGTCAGGCCCAGGTCGTCGGCCAGCTTGGTCACGCGGCGGCTGACCGCCCCATGGGTCAGCGACAGTTCGTCGGCGGCGGCGCGCACGGAACCCAGGCGCGCCACCGCCTCGAAGGCGCGCAGGTCGTTCAACGAGGGACGGCGGGTAGCGGTCATTGGTGATGATAGATCACGAATAAACGTCAGAAATGATGGATTTTCCTGGTGGGTGATCTGCATTTTAATCACCGGTATGGACACACCGGAATCGTTATCCCGACAAGTCGGCATCATTGCCGACGACCTGACCAGCGCCGCCGATGGCGCCGGCCCGTTCCTGCCCTGGGCCGGTTCGGCGCGGGTGCATCGGGGCGCCGCCGCGCCGGCGGGTGAGCGCGTGCTGTCGGTCGACACCGGCAGCCGCGGGCAGGCCGAAGCCGGCGCCGTGGACGCGGTGGCGCGGGCCGCCGCCGCGCTGGCCGGGCGCGGCGTTCTCTACAAGACCCTGGATTCGACCTTGCGCGGCCATATCCGGGCGGAACTGGCCACGGCCCTGCGCGCCAGCGGGCGGCGCCTGCTGGTGGTGGCGCCGGCCTTTCCCGCGGCCGGGCGCGTGACGCGCGGCGGGATCCAGTACGTGCACGGTGAGCCGGTCGATGTCAGTGTCTATGCCTCCGATCCGGTGCATCCGGCGCGCACCGCGCGCCTGCTCGACCTGATCGATCCGGCCATCGGGCCGGCCCGGGTGGTGCCCGAGGACGCGGACGCGGCGCAATTGCGCGATGCCGCGCGGCAAGCCCGGACGCTGGTGCTGGACGCCACCACGCAGGCGGCGCTGGACCAACGGGTCGCGCAA
>NZ_CYTY01000026.1:0-93366 GCF_001298995.1 Achromobacter sp. 2789STDY5608615 | reverse complement strand
CAGGCCGATCCGGCCGCGGTGCTGGCGGCGCTGGCGCGGCAGGCGACGCTGGCGCTGGCGCGGCACCGCTTCGACGGCCTGATCGCGACCGGCGGCGACACCCTGGCGGCGCTGCTCGACGCGCTGGCCATCGACACATTTACCTTGACCTGCGAACTGGCGCCCGGCTTTCCCGCCGGGACCGCCGCGTGCGCGGGTCGGCAACTGGCGATCGCCATGAAGGCGGGCGGCTTCGGCGGCCCCGAGGCCTTGCGCGACGCCGCCTGGAGACTGCTGTGCCGATGAATCCTTCCCGCGCGGGCGCCGACCTGCCCGCGCCCGCCTTGCCCCTGGCCATCACCCTGGGCGACCCCGCCGGCATCGGGCCGGAGATCGTCGCCAAGACGCTGCTGTTGCCGGGTTACGCCGAGCGCTGCGTGGCGGTGGGCGATCCCGCCGTCATGGCGCGCGCGTTGGCGCCGCTGGGCGCGGCCGAACGGCTGCGGGTGGTGGCCGATGTGGCCGACGCCGAGCTGCGGCCGGACCGCGTCTGCCTGGTGCCGTCATCCGCGCTGCCGCTGCCGCCGCCATTCGGCCGGGTCGACGCGGCCTGCGGCCGGGCGGCGTACCAGGCGATCTGCCTGGCCATCGACCTGGCGCGCCAGGGGCGGGTGGCCGGCATGGTCACCGCGCCGATCCACAAGGAAGCGCTGGCCGCGGCCGGCGTGCCGTATCCCGGCCATACCGAGATCCTGGCCGAGCGCGGCGGCGCGCGGCGCGTGGCGATGATGCTGGCCAATGACGCCATCGCCACGGTGCTGGTCACCATTCATTGTTCGCTGCGCCAGGCCATCGAGCGCGCCGACTTCGAGGCGCAGTTGTCGGCGATCCGGCTGGCCCACCAGGGCGGCCGCGCGCGCGGCGCGCCGGCGCCGCGCGTGGCGGTGGCCGGCCTGAATCCGCATGCCGGCGAGGGCGGCCTGTTCGGCGACGAGGAACGGCGCATCATCCGGCCGGCGATCGAGGCCGCGCGCCGCGAGGGCATCGACGCCAGCGGCCCGTGGCCCGGCGACACGGTCTTCATGCAGGCGCGGCAGGGGCGCTTCGACGTGGTGGTGGCGCAGTACCACGACCAGGGCCTGATCCCGGTGAAGTACCTGGGCCTGGAGCAGGGCGTGAACATCACCCTGGGGCTGCCGTTCGTGCGCACCAGCCCCGATCACGGCACCGCGTTCGACATCGCCGGGCAGGGCATCGCCGATCCCGCCAGCCTGCGGACCGCCATCGACCACGCCTTCCGGCTCGCCGCCCATGCGGCATCCCTTTGAACCTCCTATCATCCTGGACATCATGCCCGCCGACTTCATCTTCATGCTGACCCGCAACGACCGCACCGTGGCGGACGCCGACGCCCACCTGGACACGGCGCTCGCGTGCGGGGTGCGCCATATCGGCTTCAAGGACATCGGCCAGCCGCCAGCGGTCCTGCGGCGGCTCAACGCCGCCATCCGCGCGGCGGGCGCGCGCAGCTACCTGGAAGTGGTGTCGCAGGACCGGGACAGCGAGCTGGCGTCGGTGCGCGCCGCGCGCGAACTGGAGGTCGACTGTCTGCTGGGCGGCACGCACGCGGCCGACGCGCTGCCGCTGCTGGCCGGCTCGCCCATCCGCTATTACCCGTTTCCCGGGCGGGTCCATGGGCATCCCAGCATCCTGGGCGGCACGCGCGAGGAGATCGCGCGCAGCGCCGCGCGGCTGGCCGGCCTGCCCGGCGTGCATGGGCTGGACCTGCTGGCCTACCGCGCCGACGTCGATGTGCCGGCGCTGATGGCGCAGGTGTGCGCGGCGGGCGCGCCGGTGATCGTGGCCGGCTCGCTCGACACGCCCGAGCGCATCCGGGCGGCATGCCGCGCCGGGGCGGCGGGGTTCACGGTGGGCACGGCGGCGCTGGATGGCCGCTTTCCCGCCCCGCGCGCCGGACTGGCGGGCCAGTTGGCGGCGATCCAGGCGGCCGCGGCCGGCGCCTGAACCGCGGGCCGATCCGGCGCCTGCGTCCGAATCCGCGCCGCCGCGGGCGTCACGAGGCGCGCCGTTCCAGCAACGGCTGCCCCTGGCGCGGCGCGGGTATCAGCGCCGCCGGCGCCGGCGCGGCGGCGCGCTTGGGCAGCACGGTCTGGGCCCCGGCGATGCGGAACGCCTCGATGGCATGGCGCAGCTGCGCGCCGCGCGTGCGCAGGTTGTCCACCGCCAGGCTGGCCTGCTCGACCCGCGCCGCGTTGCTCTGCGCGGCGCTGTCGGTCTCCGAGATGGTGCGGCTGACGTTGTCGATGCCGGTGTGCTGCTCGTTCGAGGTGGCCGCGATCTCGTTGACGATCTGGGTCACCTGCCGCACCGACTCGACGATGTCCAGCATCGCTTCGCCGGCGCGCTCGACGTGGCGCACGCCATCCTCGACCTTGTGGTTCGACGCCTCGATCAGTTCCTTGATCTCGCGCGCGGCGGTGGCGCTCTTCTGCGCCAGGCTGCGCACTTCGGACGCCACCACCGCGAAGCCCTTGCCGGCCTCGCCGGCGCGGGCCGCCTCGACCGCGGCGTTCAGCGCCAGGATGTTGGTCTGGAAGGCGATGCCGTCGATGATGCCGACGATCTCGCTGATGCGCGAGGTGCTGTGCACGATGCCCTGCATCGCCCGCACCGCGTCGTCCACCACCTGTCCGCCGCGCTTGGCCACGTCCGAGGCCTGATTGGCCATCTGATCGGCGCCATGCGCGTTGGTGGCGGTCTGCTTCACCGTGGACGCCAGTTGTTCCATGCTGGCGGCGGCTTCCTCCAGCGAGGCCGCCTGGCGCTGCGTGTGGGCCGACAGGTCGGCGTTGCCGTCGGCGATCTCGGCGGCCGAGGTCAGCGCGCTCTCGATGCCGTTGTGGACGTCGCGGGTGATGCTGACCAGGCTCTTGCGCATCACCTCCAGCGAGAATTTGAGGGCGCCGATCTCGTCGCGGATGCTGGCGGGCGGCAGCGGCGTGCTGAGGTTGCCGGCGGCGATCTGGCGGGTGAAGTCGGTGGCGGTCACCAGCAGGCCGGTGATCGAGCGGGCAAAGCCCCAGCCCGAGGCGAAGATCAGGATCACGCCGCTGGCCAGCATGGCCGCCGCCAGCGCGATTTCCTCGGTGCTCATGCGGTCGAGCATGCCGTACAGCGCCACGCCGGCCGCGCCCAGGAACAGCGTCGAGGCCAGCATGGCCCAGGCCAGCATGCGCGAGCGCACGCCGGTCAGGCGCCAGATCTTGAGCCGCGCCAACACGCCGCGCAGGCCGGTCGGCTTGACCTGGCCGCGGCTGAGCCTGAAGCCGCGCGCGGTGCCGGCGCGCAGTTGCCGGTAGGCGGCGTCCGCGGCCTCGATCTGGGCGCGGGTCGGCTTGACCCGCACCGAGGCATAACAGACCGTCTCGCCGCGCTCGATGATGGGGGTGACGTTGGCCAGCACCCAGTAGAAGCCGCCGTCCTTGCGGCGGTTCTTGACCACGCCGGTCCAGGATTCGCCGCGCTGGATGGTGCGCCACAGGTCCTCGAACGCCTCTTCCGGCATGTCGGGGTGGCGCACGATGTTGTGGGCGGCGCCCACCAGCTCCTCGCGGGTGAAGCCGCTGACCTCCACGAACGCGGGATTGGCGTAGATGATGCGGCCGCGGGCGTCGGTGCGCGAGATCAGGTACTGCTCGTCGTGAAGCGTGTATTCCTTGTCGTAGACCGGCTGGTTGTTGCGCATGCGTCTTTCGTCCTCTGATGGGCGGGGGCGTGTTGCTGCTGCCGGATCATCGGGGACGGGCGATATCGCCGGGTTGATCTACATCAAGATATTTTGAAACGATGCGAAACGTAAACGGCCGCAAAAGGTCGCGGCCGTGATGTGATGGACGATTTTGGCCGGCGCGGCTCAGGCCTTGGGCAGGTTGCCGAAGGCTTCCAGCGCGCGCAGGCGGCTCTGCGGCAGGTCGACGATGGGCAGGGGATAGCCGGCCGCCGCGCGCTCCATCGGGCTGGGATCGTGGATGGCGCTGTCGTCCAGGTGAGCCAGCTCGGGTAGCCATTCGCGCAGGAACGCGCCGCGCGGATCGAACTTGCGCGATTGCGACAGCGGATTGAAGACGCGGAAGTACGGCACCGAATCGGCGCCGGTGGACGCGCTCCATTGCCAGCCGCCGTTGTTGGCCGCCAGGTCGCCGTCGACCAGGTGCGCCATGAACCAGGCTTCGCCCAGGCGCCAGTCGATCAGCAGGTTCTTGGACAGGAACATGGCCGTGACCATGCGCAGCCGGTTGTGCATCCAGCCCAGCGCCAGCAGCTGGCGCATGGCGGCGTCGACGATCGGCAGGCCGGTGCGGCCCTGTTGCCAGGCCGCGAGGTCGTCGGGCGCGTCGCGCCACGGCACCGCGGCGGTTTCCGGCTTCATCGGCCGGTGCATCGACAGTTCGGGGCAGGCCGCCAGCAGGTGCTGGTAGAACTCGCGCCACAGCAGTTCGTTGATCCAGGTGGCGGCGCCGGCGTTGCCGCTTTCCAGCTCGCCGTGGTTGGCAGCCTGGGCCGCGCGCAGGGCCTGGCCCGGCGACAGCACGCCGGCCGCCAGGTACGGCGACAGGCAGCTGGTGGCGGGCAGGCTGGGGAAGTCGCGCTCGTCGCGATAGGCGTCGATGACGCCATCGGCGAAGGCGTCCAATCGGTCGCCCGCGGCGGTCTCGCCGGCGGGCCACAGCGCGCGGATGGCGTCGCTGGCGGGCGCGTAGCCGTCGAATGCGTCGGGTAGCGGGTCGGCGCGCCAGGCCGGCGCGGTTTGCGGCTTGGGCGCCGGCACCGCGCGCAGCGGCGCGCTGCGCAGGCGTTCGCGGCAGGCGCGCGCATACGGGGTATAGACGCGGTAGCAGTCGCCCTTGCCGGTCAGCACGGTGCCCGGACGCAGCAGCGACGCGCCGTGATGCAGTGTCCAGTCGATGTCGGCCTCGGCCAGGCGCTGCGCCACGGCGTCGTCGCGGCGGCGCTCGTTGACGGCCCATTCGGTGTTGGCGTGGACCTGCGCGATGTCGTGCTCGCGGCAGAAGCCGACCAGCGCATCGGGCGCCTGGTCCCAGGTGTCCAGCGTCAGCAGCTTCAGCGGAATGCCCAGGCGGCCCAGGTCTTGCGACAGTTCGCGCAGGTTGCGCAGCCAGAAGTCGACCTTGGCCGGCGCCTCGCCGTGGCGGCGCCATTGTCCCAGCGCGGCGATGAACAGGGCGGTGACCGTGCCCGCCTGCGCCGCGGCCGCCAGGGCGGGGTTGTCGTGCAGGCGCAGGTCGGTGCGCAGCCAGATCAGGGTATGCATGGGAGCGGTCGGTCCGGAAAAGGGGCGGCGGGGAGGGCGCGGCAAGGCTGGCATTCTATCGCGCCGGCCGGCGCGTTCGCGCGGGTCCGGCAGGCTGCCCACACCATGTAAAAACTACGAGTAGATGTGACGGCGCCGGCGGCGGGCGGTTCGCCGGCGGGCGCAGGGGCGGCGCACGCGGGCCCCGGGAAATCGGCCGAAACGCCGGTCAAACCATGAAACACGCTGGCGCTCCCGGCATATTGACGCGGCGGCGGCCAGCGCCATGTAATCATTCAACGACAAAGTAAAAAGACAAACGCCATGGGACATCTGATGGATTTCCGCGCGTCCTTCCTGAGGGGACGCTCATCCGCCACCAAGACGCCACGCGACGTCTTGCAACAGCTCTGGCGCTCGCTCGACCTGCCGGACGAGTCGCTTGAGCACGCGGTGCTGACTGGCGCCGAACCGGTGCTGCCATCGTCCTTCGCGGTGGGCACCGCGGCGCAGGTCAGCATGGCGGCGGCGGCCCTGGCCGCGGCCGAGATCTGGCACCTGCGCGGCGGCGAGCGGCAGCAGGTCGGCGTGGATATGCTGCACGCCGCCCAGGAATGCCGCAGTCATTTCCTGATCAACGGCGCCGCGCCCGATCCGCGCGATCCGATCACTGGCGTCTACCGCTGCGGCGACGGCGGCTGGGTCCGCATCCATGCCAATTTTCCGCATCATCGCGATGGCGCCCTGGCCTTGCTGGGCTGTCCGACCGGCGACGGCGCCACCCGCGAAGCGGTCGAGCAGGCGCTGGGCCGCTGGCGCGCGCAGGACTTCGAGCAGGTGGCGGCGGACGCCGGCATGGCGGTCACCGCGATGCGCAGTTTCGATGAATGGGACCGCCATCCCCAGGGCCAGGCGATCGCGGCGCAGCCGCTCCTGACGATCGAGCGCATCGGCGAGGCCGACCCGCGGCCCTTGCCCAAGTATGGGCACGATCCGCGCCCGCTGCAGGACATCCGCGTGCTGGACCTGACCCGCATCATCGCCGGTCCGGTCTGTGGCCGGGCCCTGGCGGCCTACGGCGCGGACGTGATGCTGGTGAATTCGCCGCACCTGCCCAATATCGCCAACCTCATCGACACCAGCCGCGGCAAGCTGTCGGTGCACGCCGACCTGGACACCGCCGATGGCCGCATCGCGCTGGCCAACCTGCTGCGCAGCGCGCACGTCCTGGTGCAGGGCTACCGTCCCGGCGGCATGGCCGCGCTGGGGTTCGGTCCGCAGGACGCGGCGCGCCTGCGGCCAGGCATCGTCTACGTGTCCTTGACGGCCTATGGCGCCACCGGCCCGTGGGCCAACCGGCGCGGCTTCGATTCGCTGGTGCAGACCGCCGCCGGCTTCAACCATGCCGAGGCCGAGGCCGCCGGCCAGGAAGCGCCCCGGGCGCTGCCGATGCAGATCCTGGATCACGCCTCCGGCTACCTCATGGCGTTCGGCGCGCAGGTGGCGCTGGCGCGCCAGGCCACCGAGGGCGGCAGCTGGCATGTGCGGGTGTCGCTGGCGCAGACCGCGCATTGGCTGCGCACGCTGGGCCGCGTCGAGGGCGGCCTGAACCGCGCCCTGCCGGGCTTCGAAGGCCTGATGGAAACGGAGGCGTCGGGCTTTGGCGAGCTGATCGCGGTGCGCCATGCGGCGCAGTTCTCGCTCACGCCGGCGCGCTGGGCCCGGCCGTCCAACCCGCCTGGCACGCATCCGACGGTGTGGCCGTTCCATTGACGGCAGCGCGGCCGCCGGTCCTGGATGGGCCGGGGCTTCCGGGGGAATGAAAAAAGGGAGGGCTTCGGCCCTCCCTTGTTTTCACGGTGGCGGCGTTATTTCTTGCCGGCCTTCCAGTCGCGCAGCGCCTTCATGGTGTTGGTGACGTGCGCCTCGGGATTCATGTTGGTGTATTCGTACAGGATCTTGCCTTCGGGCGAGATCACGTAGGACACGCGCTGGGCGCGGTCGGGCCGCGCGTCCAGCACCGCGTCGTAGGCCTTCATGATCTTGCCGTCGCCGTCGGCCGCCACCGCGAACTTGCTGCGGCATTCGCTGACCGAGAATTTGTTCAGGGTGTCGATGTCGTCGGCCGAGACGCCGATGACGGTGGCGCCCAGCGACTTGTATTCGTCGGTGGCCTCGGCGAAGTCGTGGGCCTCGATGGTGCAGCCCTTGCTGAAGGCGGCCGGGTAGAAATACAGCACCACCGGTCCCTGCTTGAGGGCCTCGGCCAGCTTGAAGGTGAAGACGTTGCCGCCGAGCGAGGCCTGGGTGCTGAAGTCGGGGGCGGGCGCGCCGACGTTGAGGGCGGCGTGGGCGGCGGTGCCGGCCAGCAGGCCGCAGGCGAGGAACAGGGGGGGGGGGCAAGGCGCTTCATGGGTGTCTCCGGTGAACGGTGCGCGGCAAGGCGGCGTCAAGGTTTCCACTGTAGCCGCGCCGCCCGCTGGAAGCCAGCCCGGCGGTTGTCAGCGCGCTGTCAGTCGATGCGGTGTCGGACCGCTTCGGGTGGACGATCCAGGGGGCGGCCGGCGTGGCTGGCGCGGGAGCGAGGCAGATCCCGCACGGGCCACGCGGCTGGGCCGCGCGGCCCGGTCGTCATTCGCGGCCGCGTTCGTGCGGCGCGCCGCCGCCGCGCGGCGCCTCATGGCCTCCCTGCGGACGGCCGCCACCGCCACCGCCGCCGCCCGCGTGTTGCGGACTGGCTTGCGGCGGCCGGCTTTCGGGCCGGTTCTGCGGCGCCGCGCGGTGTTCGCGCGCGGCGGCCTGGGCCAGGTTGTCAGGCGGCGGGCCGGTGCGCGGCGCCGGTTGCGGACGCGCCTGCGGCTGGGCTTGCGGCTGGGCCTGCGGGGCCGGTCCGCGCGCGGGCGGGGCGGCCTGCGGCGAACCATGGAATTGGCCCTGGGGCTGCGCCTGCGGGCCACGCGGCTGGCCCGGGGCCTCGGCCTGCGGCGCGCGTCCCGGACCGGGCTGCTGCGCCTGGGGCGGCGTGCGCGCCTGCCCCGGGACCGCGCCTGCCGGCATGGCGGCGGGATTGCCGCGGTTCATGTCCGGCCGCGCGCCGGGGCCGGCGCCATTGGGGCCATTGCCGGGGCCGCCGCCGGGGCGCTGGCCTTGCGGCGGCGCGTGGTCGACGAAGGCTTGCGGCGGACGTCCCTGGTTGCGGTCGAAGAACTGGCCGCGATTGCCGCCGGCATCGCGGGCGAAGCCGCGCTGCACGTCGGTGGGCGGACGGTGCGGCTCGTTGCGCGCGGCGACCTCGCGCGGATCGGCCCGGCGCTGGATGCCCGCCGGACCGCCGTTGTAGCTGATGCGGCGGTTGTCGATATTGTTGTTGACCACCACAGTATGGTTGTAGACGTTGGTGACGCGGGTGACGTTGACGTTGGTCACGGCGCGGTTGTAGAAGAACCGGTCGTGGTCCCAATAGCCGCCGACGAAGCCGATGCCGATATAACCAAAACCATAGTTGATGCCGCCATAAAAGCCGATATGCGGGCCCCAGTAGCCGGCGTGCCACAGGTAGACGCCGTCGACGAAGCCCCAGTACCCCGGGGTCCACAGCGCGCCGGTGTAGGGCGCCAGCACCCAGGCGCCCGGCACCCAGAAATAGCCGTAGCGGTTCAGGCTCCAGTAGCCCGGCACCCACATGTAGCCGTCGTCGGGGGCGGGCGGCTGGGTGTAGACCGGCAGGGGCGGGGGCGGTTGGGGGCTGCGGTCGATCGGCGCCAGGTTGGCATTGGCGGGATCGCCGCTGTCGTAGGCCGGCGCGGCCGGTGCGGCTGGCGCGGGCGGCGGCGCATAGGTCTGCGCCACCGCGCTCGCGCCGACCGTCATCAGGATGGCGGCGGCCAACGGACGCAAATGGGGAATCCTGGCGATGGCATTCATGGCGTTTCCTTTGCGCGATGGGGCGCGTGGATCAATAGCCGTGGTAGTAGTAATGCGGCGCAGGGTAATAGTAATAGGCGGGCGCCGGCCGGTAGTAGGCCGGACGCGCCGGCACCACCACGCAACCGGAAAGGGCGCTGGCCATTGCCAGCATCAACAGAATCGTCTTCTTCATTTGGGATCTCCTGCCGAGCGCCTGGCGTGCGTCACGCCTTCTTTGGGCTCGTAGGGATTAGGCCATGGCTGCGGGGGCGAGTTCTGGGTCTGTAATGGATCCGAAACAGCTTTCAGGTGACGGATGTTTGCGCCGGCGTGACCGTTGATGTCGTTCGTAGCAATTGTTCCGGCGCGCGCCGGCCTTGCGCCCATGAAAAAAGGCCGCCTCGCGGCGGCCTTCCGGGTGGCGCGGTTTGCGCCGGGGCGGTCAGTTCCAGCGGCCGCCGTTGCCGGCCAGGCTGAAGCGGCCGGCGCCCATGAAGGCGATGGCCAGGGCCGTGAACAGGAACATGCCTTGCAGTTCCAGCGCCCAGCCGCCGTTGTTGGTCAGGCTGGTGAATTGGCCGGTGTGCGCCAGCAGGATCGCGACCACCATGTTGATGGCGATGATCAGGCCGCCCAGGCGGGTGTAGACGCCAACGATCAGCAGCACCGGCGCGAGGATTTCGCCGATGTAGACGCCATAGGCCAGGAAGCCGGGCAGTCCGTGCGAGGACAGCATGCCGCCAATGCCGCCGACGCCGCCGCCGGTGATCTTGAACAGGCCATGGAGCAGAATCAGAATACCGAGGGTCAGGCGCAGGATCAGCTTGCCGGTGTCATCGGACTTGATCATGGTGGATTTCTCTTTTGATGGTTAAGGGATGCAATGCGCCGGTTGGAGCGCACGCCGAGCCTTTGGTTCCCGCTCCCGCGCCGGGGTGGCGCGAGGTGGGCCATTATTGCAAATCCCGAATATGACCATCAAGCGTTTACGTCCGCGTGGCGGGCGCCCGCTGACGAATGCTTACAGTTCCTCGAGGTAGCGCATGCGGAAGCGCCGGCCCTTGATGTTGCTGTTGGACAGGCGCGAGAAGGCCTGCTTGGCGATCTTGCGGTCCAGCGCCACGTAGGCGTTGAACTCGGTGATGTTGATCTTGCCGACCTGCTCGAAGGCCAGGCCGCCGTCGCCGGTCAGGGCGCCCAGCAGGTCGCCGGGGCGCAGCTTGTCCTTCTTGCCGCCCTGGATGCACAGGGTCACCATGGGCGCGCGCAACGGCCGGTCGGCCTTGGGGCGCAGCGATTTCAGGTCGCCCCAGGTCAGCGGCGCGCCCTGGTATTGCTCGATCAGGTTGGCCCAGCGCATTTCGTCGGGCGAGCACAGGCTCAGGGCCAGGCCCTTCTGCTCGCCGCGGCCGCTGCGGCCGATGCGGTGCACGTGGACCTCGGTGTCCTTGGTGACGTCGACGTTGATGACCGCGCCCAGGTTCTGGATGTCCAGGCCACGCGCGGCCACGTCGGTGGCCACCAGCACGGCGCAGCTCTGGTTGGCGAACTGGATCAGGATCTCGTCGCGCTCGCGCTGTTCCAGGTCGCCGTTCAGCGCCAGGGCGCTGATGCCCTCGGCCTGCAGCCGTTCGACCAGATCGTGGCTGCGGATCTTGGTGTTGCAGAAGGCCAGCGTCGAGACCGGGCGGAAATGCGCCAGCAGCCTGGCCACGGCGTCCAGGCGCTCGTCGGGGTCGATCTCGTAGAAGATCTGTTCGATGCGGCTGGCGTCGTGCTGGGCCTCGACCTTGACCTCGGCCGGGTTGCGCAGGAAGCGCGCGCTCAGCTTGCGGATATTGTCGGGGTAGGTGGCCGAGAACAGCAGGGTCTGGCGCTTGGCGGGGCAATGCGAGGCGATCGCCACGATATCGTCGTAGAAGCCCATGTCGACCATGCGGTCGGCCTCGTCCAGCACCAGCGTGGTCAGGCCGGACAGGTCCAGGCTGCCGCGTTCCAGGTGGTCCTGGATGCGGCCGGGCGTGCCCACCACGATGTGGGTGCCGCGCGCCAGCGATTCCGCTTGCGGGCGGGCCGCGGCGCCGCCGCACAGCGTCAGGATCTTGACGTTGGCGATCTGGCGCGCCAGCCGGCGCAGTTCCTGCGCCACCTGGTCGGCCAGCTCGCGGGTCGGACAGAGCAGCAGCGCCTGCGGCGTCAGGCGGGTGGCGTCGAGCTTCTGCAGCACGCCCAGGCCGAAGGCCGCGGTCTTGCCGCTGCCGGTCTTGGCCTGCGCGATCAGGTCGCGGCCCTCCAGGATCAGCGGCAGGCTTTGCGCCTGGATCGGCGTCATGTGCTCGAACCCCAGGCTTTGCAGGTTGTCGAGCAGGGCGGGCAGGAGGGGCAGGGTGGTAAAGGGCGTCTGGGTCACGGTGAGGCTCTCGCAGGAACTGCGATAAATACGGATTCGGCCGACAGTGTAAGGCCTGGGCGCCCGCCACGGCCGTCAGGGCGGCCTCGCCAAGGGCGGGGCCTCGGCGCGTCAGGCCGACGGTTCGTAGGTGCCGGCCAGCGCCCGCGCCGCTTCCTGCATGCGCGGCAGCCAGGCGCGCGCGCCGTCGATCGACAGCCGCGCCACCGGCGCGTGCAGCGCCACCGCGGCGATGGCGCGGCGCCCGCGCATGATCGGCACCGCCATGCAGACGATGCCCAGCAGGAATTCCTCGCGGTCGAAACTGGCGCCTTCCTTGCGGATCGCCAGTAGCTCGCGTTCCAGCGCCGCCGCGTCGCATAGCGTGTTGGGCGTGTAGCGCGGCAGCGGCGCCGCCGCCAGCAGCCGCGCGCGCGCCTCGCGCCGCATGTGCGCCAGGAACAGCTTGCCGCTGGCGCTGCAATGCAGCGGCACGCGCGAGCCGGGCTGCAGGTTGACGCGCAGCGGCCAGGCGGTCTCGACCCGGTCCAGGTAGATGACCTCGTCGCCGTCCAGCATGGTGCAGTTGCAGGTCTCGCCGATCTCGTCGACCAGGCTGTCGAGGATGCGGTGGCGCTCGGCCCGCAGCGGCGAATTGAGCAGGGTGTCGCGCGCCAGCAGCGCCAGCCGCGGGCCGGTGATGTAGCTCTTGCCGGCCGGCTCGCGCAGCAGCATGCCGGCGTCCACCAGCCGCGACAGGATGCGCAGCACCGACGGCTTGGGCAGGCCGGTAGCCTCGGTCAGCGCCGCCAGCGATACTGGCGCCTCGGAACCGGCGACCTGTTCCAGCAGGGTCAGCGCGCGCAGCGCCGCGGAGGATTCGTCTTTCATCTTTCAATATTTGAAGATTTGGCGAAAGGCCGCCAGGTTGGTGCGGATTCTGCAGAAAATGGAACGCTGCAGGGTGGGAAACGCCGGGCTTCTGCTGCAGTATCGGTTTACCCCGGCCAATATGCAATCCAAGCCGCGCCGGCCCGCCAGGAGAGAGACCATGAGCAGCAAGCAACACATGACCCCCAGCGAAGCGTTCGTCGAGACGCTGGTGGCGCAAGGCGTCAAGGACGTATTCGGCATCGTCGGCTCGGCCTTCATGGACGCGCTGGACCTGTTCCCGGCCGCCGGCATCCGCTTCGTGCCGACGGTGCACGAGCAGGGCGCCGCCCACATGGCCGACGGCTATTCGCGCGTCACCGGCCGCCACGGGGTCTGCATCGCGCAGAACGGTCCCGGCATCACCAACTTCGTCACCGGCGTGGCCGCGGCCTACTGGGCCCACAGCCCGGTGGTGGCGATCACGCCCGAGACCGGCACCTCCGGCATGGGCCTGGGCGGCTTCCAGGAAACCGAGCAGCTGCCGATCTTCTCGCGCATCACCAAGTACCAGGCGCACGTCAACCGCCCCGACCGCATGGCCGAATTTACCGCCAAGGCCTTCGACAACGCGCTGGCCGAGCGCGGCCCGACCCAGCTGAACATTCCGCGCGACTATTTCTATGGCGAGATCGACGTGGCCATTCCGGAGCCGCGCCGCATCCGCCGCGGCCCGGGGTCCGAAGAGGACCTGGAAGCGGCCGCGCGCCTCTTGGCCAGCGCCAAATTCCCGGTGATCGTCGCCGGCGGCGGCGTGCTGTTCTCGGCCGGCCAGGCCGAATGCGTGGCGCTGGCCGAGCTGCTGGGCGCGCCGGTGGTCACCAGCTACCTGCACAACGACGCCTTCCCGGCCAGCCATCCGCTGTGGTGCGGGCCGCTGGGCTACCAGGGCTCCAAGGCCGGCATGAAGCTGCTGTCGCAGGCCGACGTGGTGCTGGCGCTGGGCACGCGCCTGGGGCCCTTCGGCACCTTGCCGCAGCACGGGCTGGACTACTGGCCGCAGCACGCGCGCATCATCCAGGTCGACGCCGACCACCGCATGCTGGGCCTGGTGCGGCCGGTGTCGGTGGGCATCTGCGGCGACGCCAAGCCGGCCGCGGCGGCGCTGGCCGCGAAGCTGCGCGATCGCGAGGTCGCCTGCGTGGCCACCAAGGCGGCGCGCGGCGAAGAGATCGGCGCGCAGAAAAGCGCCTGGGAAAAGGAACTGGACGGCTGGTCGCACGAGCGCGACGACTGGAGCCTGGACATCATCGAGCACGGCGGCGGCCGCATGCATCCGCGCCGCATGCTGCGCGAGCTGGAGCGCGCCATGCCCAGGCACGTGATGGTGTCCACCGACATCGGCAACATCTGCTCGGTGTCCAACAGCTACCTGCGCTTCGACGAGCCGGATTCGATGCTGGCGGCCATGAGCTTCGGCAACTGCGGCTACGCGCTGCCGGCCCTGATCGGCGCCAAGCTGGGCCGGCCCGACCGGCCGGCGGTGGCCTACGTCGGCGACGGCGCCTGGTGCATGAGCTTCCAGGAGCTGCTGACCTGCGTGCGCGAGCGCATCCCGGTGACGGCGGTGGTGTTCCACAACGGCCAGTGGGGCGCGGAAAAGAAAAACCAGGTGGACTTCTACGGCCGCCGTTTCGTCGGCAGCAACCTGCAGAATCCCAACTTCGCGGAACTGGCGCGGTCCATGGGCGCCGAGGGCATCCGGGTCGAGCATGCCGACCAGGTCGGCGCGGCGCTGCAGGCCGCGTGCAAGGCGCAGTCCGAGGGCAAGACCACCGTGCTGGAAATGATGGTGAGCCAGGAGCTGGGCGATCCGTTCCGCCGCGACGCGCTCAAGCAGCCGCTGCGCCTGCTGGACAAGTACAAGCGCTACGTCAACCAGCCGTTCCAGCCGGGCGAGGTGCCGCTGCCGATCGACCCGGTGCGCGGCTGACGCCATGGCCAGCGACCGCTTGTTCGAGCCGCTGCGGGCCGCGGCGCTGTCGGCCGGGCGGGTGCGCACGGCGGTGGCCTATCCGCTGTGCGCGTCCAGCCTGGGCGCCGCCGTGCAGGCCCGCGAGGCCGGCTACATCGAGCCGCTGCTGGTCGGGCCGGCGGCCCGGCTGGCGACCTTGATGGCCGAGCTGGGCCTGCGCGCCGGCTCGCTGGAGATCGTCGACACGCCCGACGACGAGGCGCTGGCCGCGCGCGCCGCCGCCGGCCTGGCGCGCGACGGCGCCGTCGGCATGCTGATGAAGGGCAGCCTGCACACCGACCACTTCATGTCGGCGGTGGTGGCGCGCGAATCCGGGCTGCGCACCGGCCGGCGCATCAGCCACGCCTTCGTGATGGCGGCCGCGGCCTATCCCAAGCTGTTCATCCTGACCGACGCCGCCGTCAACATCGCCCCGACCTTGCAGGAGAAGGCCGACATCGCCCAGAACGCCATCGACCTGGCGCGCGCGCTGGGCGTGGCGCGGCCCAAGGTGGCGGTGCTGTGCGCCACCGAATCGGTCAACCCGGCGATGCCGGCCACGCTGGATGCGGCGGCCCTGTCGAAGATGGCCGACCGCCAGCAGATCCGCGGCGGCCAGATCGACGGCCCGCTGGCGTTCGACAACGCCATCTCGCGCCAGGCGGCCGAGCAGAAGGGCATCGTCTCGCCGGTGGCGGGCGATGCCGACATCCTGCTGGTGCCCGACATCGAGGCCGGCAACATGCTCTACAAGGAGCTGACCTGGCTGGCCGGCGCGGCCACCGCCGGCCTGGTGCTGGGCACGCGCGTGCCGGTGCTGCTGACGAGCCGCTCGGACGCGGTGCAGGCGCGGGTCGACAGCTGCGCGGTGGCGGCGTTGTATGCGCGGGCGCTGGCGGCCGGCGCGCGCTGAGCCGGGTCAACCGCCGGCCTGGCACCAACAAGTCCGGCGGTTTGGTACTAAGCGGGGGCCCCCGGGTTGACTAGGCTAGCGCTACCGCCATCGTTTGAATGGCTCATGCCAACAATACCAAGGGGTGGATGATGCGCAGCGCGACACGCGGCTTTGCCGCAATACTGACAGCATGGGCAATGGCGGCCGGCACGCACGCGGCCGTGGCCGCCGATGCGCCCAAGCCGGGCGGCACGCTGGTGATCGGCTCGACGCAGGTGCCGCGGCACCTGAATGGCGCGGTGCAATCGGGCATTGCCACGGCGCTGCCCAGCGCCCAGCTGTTCGCCAGCCCGCTGCGCTACGACGCCGACTGGAAGCCGCAACCCTACCTGGCGCAGTCGTGGGAACTGGCGCCGGACGCGAAATCGCTGACCCTGCACCTGCGTCACGACGCGCTGTTCCACGACGGCCAGCCGGTGACGTCGGCGGACGTGGCGTTCTCGGTGATGGCGGTCAAGCAGAACCATCCGTTCCAGAGCATGCTGGCGCCCGTCGAAAGCGTCGATACGCCCGATCCCTACACCGCCGTGCTGCGCATGAGCCGGCCGCACCCGGCGATCCTGCTGGCGCTGTCGCCGGCGCTGATGCCGGTGCTGCCCAAGCACATCTATGGCGACGGCCAGGACCTGAAGAACCATCCGCGCAATTCCGCCAACGTGGTCGGCTCGGGCCCGTTCACGCTCAAGGACTTCAAGCCGGGCCAGGAGATCGTGCTGGAGCGTTTCGACAAGTTCTTCGAGAAAGGCAAACCCTACCTGGACCGGGTGGTGGTGAAGATCAATCCCGACGCCACCAACCTGCTGATCGGGCTGGAGCGCGGCGACATCGGCGTGCTGCCGTACATGACCGAGCCGACCATCCTGCGCCGCGCCAAGGACAACCCGCAGATCGTCATGACCAACCGTGGCTACGAGGGCATCGGCGCGCTCAGCTGGCTGGCGTTCAATACCGCGCGCAAGCCGCTGGACGACGTGCGCGTGCGGCAGGCGATCGCCTACGCCACCGACAAGGGCTTCATCACCAAGGCGTTGAACGCCGGCTTCGCCCAGCCGGCGGACGGGCCGATCGTGGCCTCCAGCCCCTTTGCGACCCAGGACCTGAAGAAGTACCCGCTCGATCTGAAGAAGGCCGAGCAGTTGCTGGATGACGCCGGATTCAAGAAAGACGGCAAGGGTGAGCGCATGACCCTGACGGTCGATTACATGCCCGGCAGCGACGTGCAGGGCAAGAACGTGGCGGAGTACCTGCGCAGCCAGCTCAAGAAGGTGGGGATCGCGGTGCAGGTGCGCGCTTCGCCCGACTTCCCGACCTGGGCCAAGCGCATCGCCAGCCATGATTTCGACATGACCACCGACCTGGTCTTCAACTGGGGCGATCCGGTGATCGGCGTGCACCGCACCTACCTGTCGAGCAATATCCGCGACATCATCTGGACCAACACCCAGTCCTACAAGAACCCCAAGGTCGACGAATTGCTGGAACAGGCCGGCACGGAAACCGATGACGCCCGGCGCCGCGCGCTGTATGCGCAGTTCCAGCAGATCGTGACCGAGGACCTACCGATCGACTTCCTGACGGTCATTCCATACCACACGCTGTCGTCCAGGAAGGTGCATGGCCTGCCCGATGGCATCTGGGGCCTGCTGTCGCCGCTTGACGATACCTACTTGCAATAGCGGGAGGCGGCCATGTTGCGCTATCTCGCGCGTCGGATCGGCTACGCGGTGGTGTTGCTGCTGGCGGTGGTGACGCTCAATTTCCTGCTGATCCACATCTCGCCCGGCGATCCGGTCGAGACCATCGCCGGCTCCATGGGCGGCATCAGCGAGGAGCTGCGGGCCCAGCTGCGGGCCCAGTACGGGCTGGACCGGCCGTTCCTGGTTCAACTGGGACTGTATCTGTCGCAGGTGGCGCGCGGCGATCTGGGCTATTCCTATTTCTTCAACCTGCCGGTGGCGCAGCTGATCTGGGAACGCGTGCCGGCCACGCTGCTGCTGGTGGTGACGTCGGTGTCCAGCGCCTTCGTGGCCGGCACCGCGCTGGGCACGCTGGCGGCGCGCAAGCCCAACGGGCCGCTGTCGCAGGGCATCACGCTGATGTCGATCGTGGGCCATTCCGCGCCGGTGTTCTGGACCGGCATCATCCTCATCATCCTGTTCGCCTCGGCGCTGCCGCTGTTCCCGGTGTCCGACATGCGTTCGGCGGGCGGCCCCGAGGATGGCTGGGCCGGGATGCTGGACGTGTTGCACCACCTGGTGCTGCCGGCCTTCACGCTGGCGTTCGTGTACCTGGCGCAATACAGCCGGCTGGCGCGCGCCAGCGTCATGGATGCGCTGGCGGCCGATTACATCCGCACCGCCCGCGCCAAGGGGCTGCCGGAGCGCATCGTGCTCTACCGGCACGCGCTGCGCAACGGCGTGCTGCCGGTGGTGACCATGCTGGGGCTGCAATTCGGCAACGTGCTGGCGGGCGCCATCCTGGTGGAAACGGTCTTCAACTGGCCGGGCCTGGGCCGGCTGGCGTTCGATTCCGTGCTGCGGCGCGACTATCCGACCCTGCTCGGCATCCTGCTGTTCGCGTCCCTGCTGGTGGTGGTGATGAACCAACTCACCGACCTGGCCTACCGGCTGATCGATCCCAGGATAAAGACCTCATGAGCCAAGCCCCTCCCACGCTTTCCGGCGGCGTCGCCGACGCGGCCCGCCCGCGATCGGCGCGGCCCGCGTACGAGGCGCTGCGCGTGTTCGTCCGCAACCCCGGCGCGCTCATCGGCGTGCTGCTGCTGGCCGCCATCCTGGCGCTGGTGCTGTTCGGGCCCCTGGTGATGCAGGCGGATCCGTTCGAGATCGCCAGCGCGCCGATGGAGCCGCCGGGCGGCGACCTGCTGCTCGGCTCGGACTATCTCGGCCGGGACGTGCTGACCGGCCTGATCCATGGCGGCCGCGCCACCCTGCTGGTCGGGGTGGTCGCGGCGGTGCTGTCGATGGCCATCGGCATCACCGTGGGCGCGCTGGCCGGCTATTACGGCGGCTGGGTCGACGAGACGCTGATGCGTATCACGGAGTTCTTCCAGGTGCTGCCGGCGCTGCTGTTCGCCATGGTGCTGGTGACCTTGTTCAGCCCCTCGCTGACCACTATCGCGGTGGCCATCGGCGTGGTCAGCTGGACTGGCACCGCGCGCCTGGCGCGGGGCGAATTCCTGAGCCTGAAGCAGCGCGAATACGTGCTGGCCGAAAGGGTGATCGGCTCCAGCAACGCGCGCATCATCTGGCGCGTCATCCTGCCCAACGCGCTGGCGCCGCTGATCGTGTCGGCCACGCTGGCCATCGGCACCGCGATCCTGTTCGAGGCGGGGTTGTCCTTCCTCGGGCTGGGCGATCCCAACGTGATGAGCTGGGGCCTGATGATCGGCAGCAACCGGCCCTACATCCTGACGGCGTGGTGGGCCGTGACCCTGCCGGGCGCGGCCATCTTCGTCACGGTGCTGGCGGTCAGCCTGATCGGCGACGGCCTGAACGATGCCCTCAACCCCAAGCTGGCCAGCAAACGGAGGGCCTGATGAGCGCACTGCTTGAAGTCCGCGATCTCGGCGTGTCCACCCTCAACGGCGGCCCGGCGGTGGTGCGAGGCGTGTCCTACACGGTGAACCGCAACGAGATCCTGTGCGTGGTGGGGGAATCGGGGTCGGGCAAGTCGGTCACCGCGCAGGCCATCATGGGCCTGCTGCCGCCGGACCAGCTGCGCGTGACGCAGGGCCAGATCCTGTACGGCGGGCGCGACCTGGTCGGCCTGTCGGCGGCGGATTGGCAGGGCCTGCGCGGCCGCAAGTTCGGCATGGTGTTCCAGGAGCCCATGACCGCGCTCAATCCGCTCATGCGCGTGGGCCGGCAAGTGGAGGAAGTGCTGGCCTGGCACACCCGGCTGGATGCGGGCGCGCGCCGGCAGCGTGTCCTGGACCTGTTCGGCCAGGTGCTGCTGCCCGACCCCCCGGCCATGTATGACGCCTTTCCGTTCCAGCTGTCCGGCGGCCAGCGCCAGCGCGTGGTGATCGCGATGGCACTGGCGCTGGAGCCGGATGTGTTGATCGCCGACGAGCCCACCACCGCGCTGGACGTCACCACGCAGGCGCAGATCCTGGCGCTCATCCAGGACATCCAGCGGCGCATGGGGATCGGCGTGATTTTCATCACGCACGATTTCGGCGTGGTGGCCGACATTGCCCATCGCATCGTGGTGATGCGCCAGGGCGTGGTGGTGGAGGCGGGCGCGGCCGACGACATCCTGAACCGGCCGCAGCATCCCTACACCCGCCAGCTGATCGCGGCGGTGCCCCACAAGCCCGAGGGCAAGGAGGAGGCCGCCGCCACGCCGCCGCTGATGCGCGTGGCCAACCTGTGCAAGACCTTCGTCACCGGCGGGCGGCGGGTTGACGCGTTGCGCGACATCTCGCTGGAGATCCGCCAGGGCGAGACCCTGGGGCTGGTGGGCGAATCCGGGTCTGGCAAGTCCACCCTGGGAAGCGCCCTGATCGGACTGCTGGAGCCCGACAGCGGCAGCGTGCAGCTGGAGGGGCGTGAGCTGGTGGGCATGACGCCGCGCCAGTTCCGTCCCTACCGGCGCCAGATCCAGATGGTGTTCCAGGACCCCTACGCCTCGCTCAATCCGCGCCAGCGCGTGGTCGATTCGGTCGCGCAGGGGCCGATCGGTTTCGGCGAGAGCCGGCAGACCGCGTTGCGCGAGGCGCGCGAGCTGCTGGCGCTGGTGGGGCTGGGCGGCGATGCCGGCGAACGCTATCCGCACCAGTTCTCGGGCGGCCAGCGCCAGCGCGTCGGCATCGCCCGCGCCCTGGCGCTCAAGCCGCGGCTGCTGGTGGCCGACGAGGCGGTCTCGGCGCTGGATGTGTCGATCCAGGCGCAGGTGCTGGACCTGCTCAAGACGATCAGCGACCAGTTCGACCTGTCGGTGGTGTTCATCACCCACGACCTGCGGGTGGCGGCGCAGATCTGCGACCGCATCGCCGTGATGCGGCGCGGACAGTTGGTGGAACTGGACCGCGCCGCCGCCATTTTCTACCACCCCCGGCATGAGTACACGCGCCGCCTGATCGACGCGGTGCCGGGCAAGGCCTGGAACAAGCCCGATCCGCGGGCGCTGGCGGATCCTTCAACCTGGAGTACGCAGCATGCATGACACCGAGTCTTCCGCCCGCACGACGATCTACGCCGCGCGCGCCATCCTGACGATGAATCCGGCCCAGCCGCGCGCCACGCACGTTGCGGTGCGCGAGGGCCGCATCCTCGGCGTGGGCAGCCGCGAAGACCTGGCTGGCTGGGGCGACGCCGCGCTGGACGAGCGCTATGCCGACCACATCCTGATGCCGGGCCTGGTGGAAGGGCACTGCCACCTGCCGGAAGGCGGCATGTGGCAGTTCGCCTATGTCGGCTACTACGACCGGCGCGGGCCGGACGGCCGCGTGTGGCCGGGGCTGAAGAGCTTCGAGGCGGTGGCGGCGCGCCTGCGTGAGTTCGCCGCCGGCCTGGCGCCGGCGCAGACGCTGATCGGCTGGGGCTTCGATCCGATCTTCTTCGGCGGCCAGCGCATGAGCGTGCGCGACCTGGACGCGGTGTCGGTCGACCGGCCGGTGGTGGTGATGCATGCCAGCATGCACCTCATGAATGTGAACACGGCGATGCTGGCCCGCGCCGGCATCGACCGCGACACCGATATCGAGGGCATCAGCCGCTTCGCCGACGGCCAGCCCAGCGGGGAGCTGTGCGAGTTCGCCGCCATGTTCCCGGTGATGCGGCTGATCGGCAATCCGTTCCGCACCGTGGGCCTGTCGGAAAACGGCCTGCGCATGTTCGGCAAAGTGGCGCAATGGGCCGGCGTCACCACCGCCACGGATCTCGTCAATGAGCTGGGCGACGAGGGCCTGGCGACGCTGGCGCGGGTCACGGCCGAGCCGGACTATCCGGTGCGCATCGTGCCGGCGGCGTCCGCGCTGGCCTATGCCGGCGATCCGGCCGCCTGCCTGGCGAAGCTGCGCGAGGCCGGCCGGCTCAACCATGGCAAGCTGCGCCTGGGCATGGTCAAGCTGGTGGTGGATGGCTCCATCCAGGGCTTCACCGCCAGGGTGCGCTGGCCGGGCTACTACAACGGCGCGCCCAACGGCATCTGGGTCATCGCGCCGGGCGAGCTGGACGCCCTGGTGCAGGCCTATCACGACGCCGGCGCGCAGTTGCACATCCACACCAATGGCGACGAGGCCACCGAGCTGGCCATCGACGCCATCGACCGCGCCTTGCGCCGCAGTCCGCGGCGCGACCACCGCCACACGCTGCAGCATTGCCAGATGGCGGACGCGGCCCAGTTCCGCCGCATGGCCAGCCTGGGCATGTGCGTGAACCTGTTCGCCAACCACATCTTCTATTGGGGCGACGCCCACCATGCCCTGACCATGGGGCCGGACCGCGCCAACCGCATGGACGCCTGCGCCTCGGCCGCGCGGGCAGGGGTGCCGTTCGCGATCCATTCGGACGCGCCCATCACGCCGCTGGGGCCGCTGTTCACGGCCTGGTGCGCCGTCAACCGCCAGACCGCCTCGGGCCGGGTGCTGGGCGAGTCCGAGCGCATCAGCGTCGAAGCGGCCTTGCATGCCATCACCCTGGGCGCGGCCTACACGCTGCACATGGACCACCTGGTCGGCTCGATCGAGGTCGGCAAGCACGCCGATTTCTGCGTGCTGCGCGACGATCCGCTAGAGGCGCCGCCGCAACGGCTCAAGGACATCGAGGTGCTGGGCACCGTCATCGGCGGCCGGCCGCTGGCGCTCCAGGCGGCCTGACATGGCGCGCATCCCGCTGACGGTGGTGGGCGGCTTCCTGGGCGCCGGCAAGACCACCTTGCTGAACCACGTGCTGGCCTCGGGCAGGCGTCGCGCGGCGGTGCTGGTCAACGATTTCGGGCCGGTGGACATCGACGCCGGCCTGCTGGCGCAGCGCGCCGACAAGGTGATCCGTCTGGCCAACGGCTGCGTCTGCTGCTCGATGGCCGGCGGCCTGGACGACGCGCTGGCGCGGGTGCTGGCATTGGACCCCGCGCCCGAATGGATCGTGATCGAGGCCAGCGGCGTGTCCGACCCCGGGCGCATCGCGCAGGTGGGCCTGTCGGATCCGCTGCTGCAACTGGAGGCGGTGGTGGTGCTGGTGGACGCCAGCGGCATCCGCGACACGCTGGCCGATCCCCTGCTGGCCGATACCGCGCAACGCCAGCTGCGCGCGGCCGACCTGCTGGTGCTGAACAAGACCGACCTGCTGCCGGCGGCCGGCCTGCCGGCGCTGCGCGACTGGCTGCGGAGGCAGTCGGGCGGGGCGCCGATCGTGGCGACGCGGGAGGCGCGGGTGGAACTGGCGATGCTGGCCGGCGGCTCGTCCGAGGCCCATGCGTGCCGCGGACCGCATTGCGGCCACGCGGCGCACGATCCACGGCATCCCTTCCAAAGCTGGCTGTGGCCGGCGCCGGCCCTGTTGCACGCCGACCGCCTGGCCGAGGCCCTGCGGCAACTGCCGCGCCATTGGCTGCGGGCCAAGGGCTGGGTGCGCACCGAACGCCATGGATGGGTGCTGGTGCAACTGGCCGGGCGGCGGGTGCGCTTCGACACGCGCGCGGCGCGTCCGCCCGAGGCGCAATCGCCCGGGCTGGTCTTCATCGGCATGCGCGGCCTGACGCGGGGCGAGGAGGTCGCGGCGCGGCTGGCGTCGGCGGCGGCGGCGGCCTGAGCCGCGGCGCCATCGCCCGCGCCGGCGGCAGGCTGGTGCAAGCGATTTGCCGCGTCTGGTTCTAGACCCTGCCCGACCCCCCGCGTACCTTGGATCCAGAGCCTGGGCGCATGCCGCGCCCGGCGATCGAGGAGGGTAGGCAATGCACAAGACCGTCACCGTGGACATGCTGGCCGAGTTCGCGGCCGCCTGGAACCGCCACGATATCGACGCCCTGATGTCCTTCATGAGCGAGGACTGCGTCTTCGAAACGGTGGGCGGCCCCGAGCGCTGGGGCGCCCGGCACAGTGGCCGCGAGGCGGTGCGCGCGGCCTTCGAGGCGGCCTGGAAGAACTTTCCCGATGCGCAATGGAACAACGGCCGCCACTGGGTGGCGGGCGACCGCGGCGTGTCGGAATGCACCTTCACCGGCGCCGCCGCGGACGGCTCGCGGGTCGAGGCCGACATGGTCGACGTGTTCACGTTCCAGGACGGCAAGATCCGCGTCAAGAACGCCTTCCGCAAGCAACGCCCGGCGCTGCCGGCCCGCGCCTGAGCCGACGCCGCCACCGGACACCGCCCCATGGATGCCGCTATGTCTTCCGATCTGTCGAATACCGTCGGTACGTTCGTCGATCCCGCCGGCGCGCCGGCCGCCAGCCCGGCCGCCAGCGCCTACAACCCGACCTACGACCCGCTGGTGTCGCCGCCCGGACGCGGGCAGGAATACGCGCCCACCTACTGGGTCGCCACGGCCGGACCGCCGCCGGCGGACGACGGGCCGATCCAGGGCGACATCGAGGCCGACGTGGTCATCGTCGGCTCGGGCTTCACCGGCCTGTCGGCGGCGCTGGCGCTGGCGCGCGACTATGGCGTGCGGGCGGTGGTGCTGGAGGCCAACCGCGCCGTGTGGGGCTGCACCAGCCGCAACGGCGGGCAGGGCCAGAACGCCTCGGGCCGGCTGTACCGCTCGCAATGGATCGAACGCTGGGGGCTGGAGACCGCGCGCCGCCTGGACGCCGAGATCCACGAGGGCTTCGACTACTGGAAGAGCCTGGTGGCGCAGATCGATTGCGATGCGCAGCCCGGCGGCCATCTCTACACCGCGCACCGCGAGAAGAAGATGGACTTCCTGCGCAACGAGGCGCGGGTGATGCGCGAGCAGTTCGGCTACGACACCCGCATGCTGACCCGCGACGAGCTGCGCGAGCGCTACGTCGACGACCACGAGGCGATGGGCGCCTTGCTCGAACCCGACGGCATCGGCGTGCATCCGCTGAAGCTGGCCTACGGCTACATGCGGCAGGCCCGCGCGCTGGGGGTGAGGCTGCATCCGGGCAGCCCGGTGCTGGGCTGGACCGAAGAGGGCGGCGGCTACCGCCTGCAGACCCCGGGCGGCACCGTGCGCGCCCGGCGCGTGGCGTTCGCGACCGGCGGCTACACGGCGCAAGGGGTGAACCGGCTGCTGGACAACCGCATCATGCCGATCCTGTCCAATTCCATGGTGACGCGGGTGCTGACGCCCGACGAACGGGCGCGGGCCGGCCTGAAGAGCACCGTGTTCATCACCGACACCCGCACCCTGCGCTTCTACTACCGGCTGTTGCCGGACGGCCGCATGCAGATCGGCAGCCGCAGCGCGCTGCGCGGCGCCGACGCGCAGCATCCGCGCCACCTGGCGCTGCTGCGCGATGGCCTGGCGCGCAAGTTCCCCGCGCTGCGCGGCATCGACGTGGACTACGCCTGGACCGGCTGGGTCGACGTCAGCCACGACATGATGCCGCGCATCACCCAGCCCGATCCGGCGCGCCAGGTGTTCTACGCCTTCGGCTACGGCGGCAACGGCGTGGCGTTCTCCGCGCATGCCGGCCGGCGCCTGGCGCAGCGCATGATGGGGCAGGACGGGGTCAGCTGGAATTTGCCGATTTACAACACGCCGCTGCCCGGCCACCTGTTCGCGCCGTTCCGCCGGATCGGCCAGGCGCTGCTGTACCGGTGGTACTACCTGCGAGACGAGGTGCTCTGACCGACGGGCCTGGCCTGGTCGCCGCGCCTGACAGTTTTGCCCGCGCGGCGGGCGCGCAATCCGGTCGCCTGGCGCGCCCGGATTGCTGGTACTGTGCTGCATCCGTGGACCCCACAACGCCCGTTGCACCGATGCGCAGCCCGCCGCTTGCCATGCCGCCGTTGCGGCCCATTCCGCCGTTCATCGCGCCGCGGGATGCGGCCTCGCTGTTGGCCGACAGGGTGCCGGCGCGGCTCCTGATTCCCTATCTGCTGTCGGCCCTGGCGCTCGCCATTGCCTATGGCGCCAGCTTCCTGCTGGCCGACGCCTTGCCGGCCGCCGGCTTCGAGGCCGCCGAGGCGGGCATGGTCATCAGCATCGGCACCCTTGCCACGCTGGCCGGTTCCACCTTTGCCGGCCGGATCGCGCAGCGCATCGGCATCCTGCCGGTGATCGCCGCGGCCGCGCTCATCATGGCGCTGGCGCTGGGCTGCTTCGCCCTGGCGGCCAGCGCCGGCATCGCGGTGGCCTATGCCGGCGGCGTGCTGCTGGGCCTGGGCTGGGCGCTGTTCTACATGCTGGCGCCGATCCAGCTGATCCATTGCCTGAAGCCCGCGGCCCGGCTGGAGGCGCTGACCCTGCTGTCCGGCTCGCAGATGCTGGGCCTGGGGCTGGCCGCGCCCCTCGGTCATTTCCTGGCGGCGCGGTTCGGCGGCGCCCCGTTCGCCTTTGGCGCCTACGCGGCGGTCTGCGTGGCCGCGGCCGCGCTGGCCTGGGGGCTGCGCGGCCCGCTGGCGCGGTTGCCGCAGCTGCCGATGAACGCCGTGGCGCTGTCGCTGCCGGCGGTGGGGCGGGTGCTGCGATCGCGCGCCTGGATGCCCGTGCTGATGATGGGCTTGTCCGCCTGCACGTTTGCCGGACTGTCCACCTTTCAAAGCCTGTATGCGCGGCCGCTGCGCCTGACGCCGGACACGTTCTTCCTGACCTTCACCATCACCACGGTGGCGCTGCGCTTTTCGGTGGCCTCGCTGATCGGAAAACTGCCCTTGCGGCCGCTGGCGCTGTGCCTGTTCGGGGTGACGCTGGCCGGCATCGCGCTGCTGGCGGTGAACCCGGGCAGCGTCTGGCTCTATGTCGGCGCCACCGTGCTGTTCGCCACCGGCTACGGCCTGACGTATTCGACCCTGAACGCGATGGTGGTCAACATCGCCGGCGAATCGGACCTGTCGATGCCGGTGGCGTCGCAGGTGTTCACGCTGGGCTACTTCGCCGGCGCGTTCGGGTTTCCGTATGTCGCGGGCAGGCTGATCGCCGCCCACGGCATCGACGTCGTCCTGGGCGCGATGATGGCGCTGGTCGCGGTGAACATCGCCATCGCCGGCGGGATCACGCTTGCCCGGACGCCTGCTTCTTCCAGAGCTCCCAAGGACGATTCATGACGCCGGCCATCATGTCGTCGGCCAGCGCCGCTTCCTCGTCCGACAGATAGGTGATCTCGCCGTTCAGGCCGATCGCTTTCTGCTGGAGCGAGGCATTCATCTCCGTGTAGATGGCGCGGTAGACCGCCACCGGAATGTCGCCGCCGACCGCGACGAAGCCATGTCCGCGCATCAGCGAGACCTTGCTCTGGCCCAGGGTCTGCGCCAGTTCCCGGCCGTGATCGCGATTCCTGACGAGCATGTCGGTGTGGCCGAAGCAGCAGCGGATGTCGAACACCGGCGCGCCGGCGCCGAGGAATCCGGCCATGTGGTAGATCGGGCGCAGGCGCACATTCGATCCGGCATAGGGGATCACCGACGGCGAATGGCTGTGGACGATGGCCTGCACGTCGGGCCGCGCGCGATAGATCTCGCCGTGGATATAGCGCTCGAGATAGGGCTTGCGGCCGTCCGCGGCGGCGGTCTCGGAGGTTTCGTCGAATTCCATGATGTCCTGCGCGGTCACCAGTTCCGGCGCCAGCGAGCGCGACAGCAGGAAATGCGCGGGGTTGTCGGGGTGACGGACGCTGACATGGCCGAAGCCGTCGAGCACGCCGAAGCGGGCCAGGATGCGGTTGGCGGTGACCAGGTCGTCGATGACCTGTTGGTATCGGGTGGAAGTGCTCACGTGATTTTTCCCTTGTATTGCGTGATGGCTATTGCGGGTCCAGCGAGATGCCCGATTTGCTGGCCAGGGCGCTGTACAGTCCCAGGTCGGTGTCCAGTTGCCGGGTCATCGCGGCCGCGCCGGCCTCGACCACCTCGTAGTAGCGGTCGCGGAACTCCTGCTGCACGGCGGGGTTGCCCATCGTCGCGGCCACCGCCTGCTCGAACCTGGTCTTCACGTCCGCGGGCAGATCGCGCGGGCCGAGGATGCCGAACCACACGGAGATGTCGAGGTCGCCGAAGGGCGCGGTCTCGGCGATGGCGGGCACGTTGGGCAGGAACGAGACCCGCTGCCTGGAGGCCACCGCGATCATCCGCAGCTTGCCGGCGTCCGCATGCGGGGCCAGGTTGGGAATCGTGCTGAACAGCACCGGCACCTGGTTGCCCAGCCCGTCGTTGATGGCGGGCGCGCAACCCTTGTAGGGCACGTGGACGATGTCCAGTTTCGCCATCTGCTTGACCGACTCGCCCACGAAATGCTGGGGCGTGCCGTTGCCGCAGGACGAATAGCTCAGCTTGTCCTTGTTCTGCTGGATATAGGCGACGAGTTCCGGCACCGTCTTGGCGGGAATCGCGGGATTGACGCCCAGCGCCACCGGCGCCGACACCAGCAGCGAGATCGGCGTCAGGCTCTTTTTCACGTCCGGCGTGCCGCGCATCTGCAGCGCGGCGTTGATCGTGAGCGTGCTGTTGGTCAGCAGGAAGGTATAGCCGTCAGGCGCCGCGCGCGCCACCTGCTGCGCGCCGATGTTGCCCGAGGCGCCCGGCTTGTTGTCGACGATGACGGTCTGGCCGCCCAGCTGCTGCGGCAGTTTCGCCGCCACCAGGCGCGCCACCACGTCCGCGCCGCCGCCCGCGGCGAAGGGCACGATCAATGTGATGGGCTTGGCGGGATAGGGGGCCTGGGCCCAGGCGGGGGAAAAGCCCAGGGCGAGCGCGAGGGCGGCGCCCAGCCGCAAGCGCCTCGCCATGCATGGCTTGGTCATGTTGATGTCTCCGTATGGTTTTTTTATGTGGAGCCATTATCTGGACCTGGCCATGCGAGTTCCAATGAAAAAATATTATTTTCCATACGATGGCGCGTATGGCGCGTATGGCGGCGTCGGCGGCGTCAGGCGGCCGCGCGCAGGCGGAAACGGCGTACCACCTGCGCCAGCCGTTCGATGCCCGGACCGATATGCTCGGCGCGGATCGACGTGAAGCCGACCCGCAGGAAGTTGCGCGGCGCGCCGGCCGCGTCCATGAAGAACACCTGGCCCGGTTCCACCACCACGCCTTCGGCCAGCGCGGCCTGCGCCAGGTCGGTGGCGTCCAGCCATTCCGGGCCTTTCAGCCAGCACGAGGAAGAACCGGTGATGGGCACGGCGGTGAAATCGGGCAGCCAGTGCGCCAGCGCCTCGGCCAGCTCCGTGCCGCGCTTCTGATAGGCCTGCGACTGCCGCCGCAGCAGCGAATGATGGTGCCCCAGTGAAATGAACAGCGAGAACGCCCGCTGGATATAGGCCGAGGGATGGCGCAGCATCAGCCGGCGCAGCGCGCGCAGTTCGGCCGTGAGCTCGCGCGGCGCGACGATATAGCCGATGCGCAGCCCCGGCGCGAACGACTTGGCCAGGCTGCCGACGTAGATCACGCGGCCGTCGCGGTCCTGGCTCTTGAGCGCCGGGATGGCGCCGTCGCCCCAACGGCTTTCGCTTTCGAAATCGTCTTCGATGATGAGGCTGTCGGCCTGGCGCGCCAGCGTCAGCAGGGCTTCGCGGCGGGCCGGTGACAGCGTCACGGTGGTGGGGCACTGATGGCCGGGCGTGACGAACAGATAGTCGCAGCCCAGCAGCTGGGTGCCGGTGCACAGCCCCTGTTCGTCCACCGGCAGCGGCAGCAGGTGGCGGGTGTGGCTGGCGAAGATGTTGCGGGCATCGGGGTAGCCCGGGTCCTCCATGCCGACCACCGTATCGTCGTTGACCAGCAGGTCGGCCAGCAGATAGAGCGCATGCTGCGCGCCGACGGTGACCACGATCTCTTCGGCGTCGGCCCAGATGCCGCGGCGCGGCAGCACCTGGGTGCGGATCTGCTCGATCAGGGCGCTGTCGTCGTGGGTGATCAGGTCCGGCGCCCAGCTGCGGATGTCCAGCACCGAGAGCGCCTTGATGCAGCATTCGCGCCAGTCGGCGGTGGGGAACAGGTCCTGGTCGAACTGGCCGTAGACGAACGGGTAGGGCTGCGTCTGCCAGTCGCGCGGCTTGATGATGTTGCGCTGCCGGCTGGGCCGGAAGCGCAGCCGTTCGTCCCAGCGGATCTGGTCGGCCGGCGGCGCCAGGCCTGGTTCGCCGGCGGCGGGCGCGGCCCGGCCCTCCAGCACGCCGTCGTGCACGAAGTGGCCGCTGCGCTCGCGCGATTCCAGATAGCCCTCGCTGACCAGCTGCTGGTAGGCGAACACCACCGTGTTGCGGGCGATGCCCAGCTGGTCCGCCAGGTAGCGGCTGGACGGCACCGGCGCGCCCGGCGGCAGGTGCCCGCTGAGGATGGCCGACACCAGCATCTGCCGCACGCGCCCCTGCAGGCTCAGGTTGGGCGCGCTCTCCCGTTCGAACAGGCGTTCCCACAACACAGGCTTGAGCATCGAGGCCTGGCTGGACATGGCGGCTCCTTGAAGTGGCGGCGCGCCCTGGCCGCCGCGGCGCCGGGCGTCGGGCGGGAGCAGGGACGGAACCCCAGGATAGAGGAGCGGCGTGGGCGAAAGGAATGGGGGATTGCCCTGCCGGCGGTGTGGATTTGGGCGTGTTTGCAGGAAAATGGAACGAGATGGAGCTTGGAATGCACCTCGTGGTGTGATCGTCAGTTTGGCCTGGGTCGAAACGCGCTGCGGAACTCCAGCAGGCGACGGGTGTTTTCCAGCTCTTTCTGCAGCAATTCCGTATCCGGCAGCACCGTCCGGTAGTTGGCGGCCATCACCTGGGTTGGCAAGCCGTCCAGCGCATATCGTGCTAGCGCGCTGCCCCGGTCGGCGCAGAGAATCAGCCCCACGGGCGGATTCTCGTCGGGATAGGCCCAATGCGCCTTGGCATAGTATGCAATACATGTGCATTTGGCCCACGTCTGCATGACTCAGACTACCTAGCTTCAAGTTGATGATGACCAGGCAGCGCAACTTGCGATGGTAGAGCAGCAGATCCACCCGGTACCAGGTCTGGTCGATGCGCAGCCGTCGCTGCCGTCCGACAAAAGTGAATCCTTCGCCCAGTTCAAGTAGAAAGTCCTCCAGCCGTTGGGTGAGCGCGGCCTCAAGATCGGACTCCGAGTATTCGTCCTTGAGATCGAGGAACTCCAGGACATACGGATCCTTGATTGCATCGCCAGGGGTCATGGCATCCGCGGTCTGTGGCCTGGCTCCCTGGGCCAGCATCGCGACCTTGTCGCCGGACAGTGCCGTGCGTTGGTAGAACTGGCTTTCGATTTGCCGGTCGAGTTGGCGTACGCTCCAACCTCCCCGCAGCGCCTCGGCGTGGTAGAACTGGCGGGCGTTGTCGTCCTTGACCGATAGCAGCCGGACGTAGGCCGACCACGGCAGCGTGAACGCTTGCGCCAAGGCGGACAGCCTCAATTTCCCAGACAGTGTGCCGGTTAGGTAGCTAATGTCGAATTTCGTTCAACTTGAGGTTTGGTTCTCTGAGGTTGCGCTTGAGGCGTCTTCATTCTGTGGTCATCCGTTCCTAGCCCAAGACAGCAGATCCTCATGCTTGAATGAGCATTTCTTATATGGAAGAAAGCGGCTCGTGATGCGATTAAAGGTCTCTTGTTGGCTGCCCCTCCGGACGTGCGCTTTCGCCTTTTGACGGACAGCACGCAACTGGGCTCGATTGGCAAAGCCACCTCGGCCTTGGCTGAACTCCGAGAGGTAACGTTCGACCCTGGCCTGACCCTTACTGCCTAGGCAAGCCTGTCGATAGAATTGGGCCAGTGCGCGAGCGAGGAGCTTCTCGGCGTAGAAGGCTTGCATGCTTGTTAGCTTAGCCACCGCCAGCCGAAGGTCACCTGAGGCCAGCAATGCTTGGTAGAACTGCAAGGTCTCCTGACGAATTGCATCCGATCCAATTGGTTTATCCGGGCCGGCTAGGAAGTAGAAGGGAGACGCTTTCTCAATTGAGATCTCGCTAATGGCATAGAGGCCAAAACAAGCGCCCATAATCACAGCCAAATCCCCTCGGCAGGCCTTATTGATCTTGCCGAGTGCGCGCTCGAGCGTCTTCCACGACATCATCTGCGTGCCAACCTTGATGCCCTGGATATCGTCGCCGTGGCTCTCGATATGCACGAGAGGTTTTATCCCACTGAACTTGCACTGCCGGCGGATGGACTCAAGCGCGTCGAGCATTTGGTCTGGCGTGGTTACGCAAATCCGTTGGACGATCGGCTGGTGGTGCTGAGGCACCTGGACCATGAGCTGCAGCGCGTGGTGAATGGCTTCGCCCGTTTGACTATCGTCAGGCGAAAGCGCGTCGATGATGAAGATCGCATTGTTATAGAAATGCGATGTGATCTGAAAATCTTGTGGTCCGGCGGTCATGTGCAGTTTGCTAAGTGGCCAGTCCTGGCCGGGGAGGGCTGTTATACCCCGAGTTTGGCCTTACATTTATCATCGAGCGAGACCTTGTTCAACCCGCCTCTCTATCACGCAGTCGCCGCGCTAGCAAGTGAACCATTCGGGCGAATATCAACTTGAATGGTTCCAACTTCAATGAACTTCGACAGCCGATGGTGAAGAGAAGCGCAGCTGCCGCTTAGGTGGCGGTCCGTGGCTCGTGGGTCGTTACCTGGCTAGAACAAGATGACATCTGATGTTGAAGTCATCTTACTATTGGTCTCGGTGGGTCAAGCGGTGGCCGGCAACGGTAGAGTGATACCGGGGAACTTAGGCCGAATCCGGTCGATAAGAGCGTCGAATTGACGCTGCGCCAGGTAGCGGTTTAGGCCTTGCCTACCGCGGAACAGTTCGGCGGTACCCAGATGCAGGGTGCAGCCCCTGAGGCGAGCAGGGCCGGAGATGCAATGCGCATGTGGCCGGGATGGGTAGGGGTCTGCATCGTTCTTATGGACCTGCCAGACTTCACCTCCGACGCGATAGTCGGCCAAAAGGATCGTCCGCCCAGCACCGTTGACCCACATGGTTTGGCGCAAGCCCAGTTCGAGTACGAGCTCCGTTTCATTCAGGAGTATTGGCCACGATTCTTGGGAGGCGTTTAGCTTTGTCGTGTTCTCGGCATCGGCAGGATTCATGGCATGGTCTCAGCGAAAAGGGGGGCATGCAAGCTATTGGGGCATGATATTTGGTGTGACGGTCGAGGGACCTGGCGCGGTCTCGGCCGACTGTTATGCAGTAGATGTTGCGGTCAGAACAGCACTTACGCTTCGTCCGTCTCGGACTATATCCACCTTGCTGGGGACTCCAACTCGGAGCAGGCGTTCCACTGTCGCGTCGAGAGCTTCAAGCACGGCCGGATCATCGACCGAGACTGCGTAGCGATGTGCGTCCGGCAGCTGATGCATTACGGTCATGATGTTGTGCAGGGAAAACCGTACCGGCTCACCGCGGCGGTAGGGGCAACCGATCAGTTCAGCGTCATCCAGGTCAGGAAAGCCGACGACGACACCATGCGCCCGCCCCTGTGGCGTACCTGGCGTCAAATCGTCGCAACTGGCGCCGTCGTCAGCGAGCAGTTGTGCGATAAGCCGAGGACCTCGGCGCGGCTGCAACATTACGAACGAACCGATTTTCACTACCAGAGGCGCGCCATGCGCAATGACGAACTGAAAATGGGTGGCGTCGCGCTCGGACGCGACGCGGTTGAACAAAGCCCATGCGGCGAGCGGCATTGCCGTACTGTTCCTTGCCTCCCATTTCTGCCACGTGCGTTGCGCGGCGAACACTTTGGCCGCCGCTTCTTCCTGCGTGAAGCCCCAATACTCGCGTGCTGTACGTACGATGCATGCATCGGGATGCTTGCCCACGGGAACAGTGGCAGGGGCAGGCGTCGTTGGCCAGGCCGACGATTTGGGCGGGTGAGCGTGCCGAAGCCGTGCAGCAGCAGGACGCAAGGGGAAGGGGGCGGGCATGTTACCGAGCATGGTGGCTTCCTATGCAGTCAATGGGCGTTTAATAGTTACTATACGCCCATTGTTCGTATAGTGCAATCTCCGCTTTAGGCTGGCGTGGGAGTCGCTGCTATCGGCCACCGGGCCGCACCCCCTACTGCAGTTAACGCTCCATAGAGTATGCGGGCGGGATGTTGAACACGAACTTGACCGGACTGTCTCGCACGTCGTTGGCCTTGTTGCTGGCGGTCTGTCTTTAGGGTATCTAGGGGGGGGGCTGTGCCGCGGAGTGGCCAGTCACAGCGCGAACAGTCGGCTGGTTGATCGCCCTCAATGACCGTATCTCTATCTCACTCGATCGCCCATCTGAAAGAGCGCAGCCTCAACCTCGCGGAGTGTCGCGAATTGACTCTCTTTGCCGGCCAGGCTCAATGCGTCCGATAACAGCCAATTCGCCCGCACGTTCCACATGTAGTGATCCTGCGCCCGTTTGATCTCATGGAAAATTCCAGGCGCTGCATTTCGGTGGCCTCGAGCGTTACCTCTGGGCGGCAAGGTTCCAAACCGTAGAGCGGCCGGCAACTGGATCGAGTTCGAGTTTTTGACGTCCCTCCACCAGTGGAGCGCGAGCCATGTCAGCGATGCTGCCACCCGGCTGTCGTAGATGATGAAGTCGTCTAGCAAAAGGGCATACACCTTGGTCATCCCGGCATTGAACCGAAGCTCGGACACCGTGCTCACATCGCTTCCGCTCGCGTGATCGATGACAACTTGGTTCAAGAGATCATGCAGACGCGTGTAGTTGCGTGCTAACCAGGGCTTGTTTCCGCCACCTCGCGTAGTCGTATAGACCCCGCCCCAGTGCAAGATCCCGGCAATTGCCCCGGCCAGCCTAAGAGTGTTTTGGCCCATGAATGCGGTGCGTAGAGCGTCTTGCAGGTTGTTCAGCACGGCCGTATTGCTCTCCAGGCCCGAGCTGGCAGCAAGCCGCGGCAGGACTGGATAGATATACGGATTGCTGTTGTGCGATTTCGGTAGGCCATCCTTGGCTTTCAAAGGCCATGCGTACACAGCTTTTGCCTCTGGCAAACTGGCATAGTGCTGTGCTCCGATCCGGAACGGCACAGGTTGTCCCTGAAGGCGCTGCGCAATCCAATCACGAAAGCCTGCCACATCCAAATTGCCAACTAGGTATTGGCTTTTATTCATCGCATTCAGCCACTCGCAAATCTCGCCTCCTTGCCACCTGAATTTTCACCCGTTGCATTCATCCATCAAGCCCCAATTCGTGATGTCCTGGTCAGCTGCTATCCGGTGACCAATCCTAGCGGATGGGATATGTTAACTTTCGCCGTGATGAGCGGTCCCTGCAATCTCACCCCACAACACGCTCCGATGGTCCTGTGAGCGAACGGCCGTGATGAATTCCGCAACTTGGCTCGTGGTGACAGCATAGCGATCCAACACACGGCATACGCTATTGCATCTCGCTTCATGGGAGCGGCCGTCGTCAGCCCACAGGAACTGGATCCCTCGCTTGCGCCCGGTCTTTCCCCGCGCGATGAAGGTTGCAATCCAGGGTTGGCCCGAGGTCATGCATACCTCTTCGAGTTCGTGTTCGTTGGAGACCCCGACGCCGGCCTGCCGCAGATCTTCAATCAGGTCGACCACGCCGAGGGGGCTGCTATATACCCGGCGAATTCCCTGGGGCATGGATAGATATCGCACGCAGAACATGTCGAGTCCGTCTGGGGCGGCGTGAAAGGTGAGAGTGGTGACGCGTGTGCCTACCAGCAACTTAAAACCAAGTGATTCTAGTGCTCCTTGCAACTTCTGCAGGGCCGCAATGTCTGTTTCACTTTCGCCCATCTCAGCTTGAGCAAGTGGCGTGTGCGAGCTTGGGCAACTTTGCAAGACTCACCCGCGATAGTCCCGCGATGCCTCGAGCGCCGAGGATTTGCCGGCTGAAGTTCTGACGATTGTGCTGTGTCCACATGAGAGGCCTCTGGCATCAGAATCATAATCGTGCTTATAAAGGCATAATTGTGCTTTTTGTGGCAACGTCTCCGCGAGAACCCTCGCGAGTGGTTGTTCCGGCGCGCGTCGTATGCTTGCCGACGCCAATCTGCAGCCCGGAAAAGGTGTCGCCGGCGGCGGCGGGCACTTCACGTGCAGAAGGAGGACGTCACTTTGCGCAAGCGCGCGCAGTGAGTACGCTCTACGCCACCAACTGAGGGAAGATGAAATCTTGAGGTACCAGACACATTGCAACGCTTGCGGCGGGATCCGTGATCATGAGGTCATAGGCAAGGCGACGCAGAACCACTACGAGTACGAAGGTGATCAGCGCTTTAATATGGGCTACGACCTATATAGGATGCTTCAATGCGCCGGCTGTAAGCTCGTCAAGATGAATAGGATCCGCTGTGTAGCAGGAGAAGAGCCAATCTTTTGGCCAGAGGAGCATTTCCCTCCTATGGAATCCCGACGCCTCTCAGACCTAATGCGCAGTCCTGTCTTCTCGCTTGGCCATGGTGAATTTGTTCCGGGCATGCTTGAAGAGATCTATGGCGCAACGAATGCTGGCCACCTCCGTCTGGCTGCTGCGGGCGTGAGGTCGCTCATTGATCAGGTACTGACCGAGATCGTCGGCGATATTGGCAATTTTTCGCAGAAACTCGAAGTATTCAGCCAGAAAGGCCATCTTTCCCTGCGGGAGCGTGACCGGATCAAACAGGTGATAGAGGCAGGGCATGCCGCAATTCACCGCGGCCATCAGCCGCAGCTGGGGGATGTTGGAATCATGCTCGAAATCACTGAGCACATGTTGTTGTCAGTCTATGTTCACGACCAGGCAGGTCAGAAGTTGGAGAGCAGTACACCGGCTCGGCCGGCGCGCGGGAGTGTGCGAGGGTGAGTGGACTCGGCAAGGCGCCCAGCAAAGGGGTAGTCAGTCGACGTGGCTTAGCTTATCCGGACTGATGCCTGCGGACTTCAACACGTTCGATGGTCATCGCTGCGGTGTTTAGCGTCATTGAACACATGAAGTCGCCACTGAGCTCGCCGAACTTGGAAAGTTGGTCTCTCAATTTGAAAAGTAACGATTGTGTGCATTCAAGGGTGATGCGGCCTTCCGCCTTTTTCATGTGCAGTGGCTATGTCCGTGGGGCTGCACCGGTGGGAAAGATGGTTTCGAGCGCGGGTGAGTGCTGGAGTTCAGGATAAGTGGAAACACTGCTCCTCGCGCAGCCGAAGTTGAAATTAGTACGAGAAAACTCGCTCAAGTTGGAAAACCGTCGTTGTCTCTATTTTGCGTTTCAACCCAGATCCTGGTCGTTTTGTTGAGGCGACGATGTAGTTGGCGTAGACGAATACGTAGTCCTCCATCCACGTCCACTTCTTGTTGGCAGTTTTGTATTGCCAGTCGGGAGTTCCGGATGCATGAGCAACTGCGTGCCCAATCGGCGAGACAAGTCAGGCTAGCATAGTGGCTAGTACGAGTGCATGGTTCATGCGTCTCAGCGATAGCGACGTTGGCAACGGACTCGAAGCGAACCTCCGCGATGAGTTCGGAGTCGGTCGGCACGATTGGGCCAGCGGTGATGACTGTGTCGCTAAGCATCACGTCAACGCCAGACTTTCTCTTCAACTCGACCAACAGTGCTGCCAGCGCGACCTTGCCTTGGTCAATGGGGCCTGCGAGATCAACGCGTGCCGCCTTTGCTATAGCGCTTTTGATGTCTTTCGAAGATAACCGACACTGCGGCCCAAAGAGCGTTATCGACCGCACGCGAGAATTGTAAGTCGGTGAGCGTGATCATCGTCCCGTTCTTTTCTACGACGGGCTTGGCGAGCCTGTTCGTATTTTTGTGGGCGAGGCGTTTTAAAAGTTGTTATCCACGTGACCTGCCCCCAGACTTAGTACGGCACCGAAATAGAGTCCAGGGTTAAAAACCTTTGTTGCCGATGCGCCTGAGCAAACTGCTCCGGCGTTAAGTATCCCAGCGCGCTATGCGGGCGTTCGGTGTTGTACTCGACGCGCCAGTCTTCGATCAAGGATTTGGCTTGGCGCAGCGACATGAACCAATGCTCATTCAGGCATTCATCGCGGAATTTTCCGTTGAAGCTCTCGATGTATGCATTCTCCACGGGCTTGCCTGGTCTGATGAACGACAGCTTCACGCCGACCTGATAGGCCCAAGCGTCCAAGGCCCTGCCGGCAAACTCCGGGCCGTTGTCCACGGTGATGGATTTGGGCAGCCCACGCAGTTCCGCAAGCCGTTGCAGCACCTGCGCCACCCGCAATCCCGGCAGTGATGTATCGACCTCGATGGCAAGACACTCGCGCGTGTAGTCATCGACGATGTTCAAGCAGCGGAACCTGCGGCCATAGGCCAGACCGTCGGACACGAAGTCCATCGACCAGCTTTGATTCGGCGCCGTCGCAACGGGTCGAACTACCCGTTCTGCGGGAGCGATGCGCTTGCGGCGACGCTTACGAACGCTCAAGCCGGCTTGGCTGTAAAGCCGCCAGACCCGCTTGTGATTCGTCTGCCAGCCTTCACGGCGCAGCAGAATATGGATGCGCCGATAGCCGTAGCGTCGCTTGAGCGCTGCCATCTCCTTCATGCGCTCGGTCAATGCCACATCGCCCGTGCGCTTACTTTCATAAGCGAATAGCGACCGGGAAATGCCTACCAGCCCGCAGGCCCGGGTGATACCCATGCCGCGCTCGGTCATCAACGTTCTGACCGCTTCGCGTTTGGCCTGCGGGCTTGCTACTTTCGGCTCAAAAGGTCCTGAAGCGCAGCCTTGTCCAGCATCGATTCAGCCAACAGCTTCTTGAGCTTGTTGTTCTCTTGCTCCAGCTCCTTCAGTCGCTGGGCGTCCGAGACGGTCATACCGCCGAACTTTGCCTTCCAGTTGTAGTACGTGGCCTCCGAGATCCCGTGCTTGCGGCACAGTTCGGCCACCTTGGCCCCTGCCTCGGCCTCCTTCAGCACGCCGATGATCTGTTCTTCCGTGAATCGTTTCTTCATTGCCGTTCCTTTGTGAACGGACTCTACATCGATTTCGTACTAACCACGGGGAGCAGGTCAGCTTCTCCTCGACAGACGTGTTGAAGAGCTGAGAAAAATTGTTCGAGCCATGCGTGCCCACTCCATTTCCCTGGAGGATTTGTCTGCGGCCTTTGCCAACGGCGAACAGCGCGACGAAGAATCAGCGCCCCAACCTCGAAAGCGGCCACCTATACCGCCAAAGTATCGGCACCCAAATACAGGCGAAACTTGGACCGGCCGCGGCCGTGCACCTCGCTGGCTTACTGCTCAAGAGCGAGCCGGCATGGATCGGGATGACTTCCTGATCTTAAAAGATCGCCAATAGGCTCTGTAGCGTTGCTGGTTGTTGCCATAGGCCGTTCGCCCCGCCCGCCAGCCTCATAGGCGAGATCCACGACGACCTGATGGCAGGCCTGGCCGACGAGCCCTGTGTGATCGAGCGCGACCAGATGACGGCCGAACGACTGGAGGAGCCGCGCTAGCGAATAGGGCCGCGGTAGAGATTATTCGCGTACGCTCTAATCGAGAAGCATCAGAGCTGGTGAGCGGAAAACAAACCATGTGACCAACAAGCTAAGCCCAGCGCGTGAATTCTGGTATCTTCATTTCGGCCCTAGCTAGCAGAACCCCAAGCCCCAACATTTGAGAGCCGCTATGAATAACAAGGTCCCACTATCATTTGGCGAAATCAAGAAAAGGGTACAAGCTCACCTAGGTCACCTTCTGAAATCGGCGAGAGAATATGATCAAGGCGACTTGAGCGAAAGTGTCCGGATGGCCGTTTCGCTTCGATCACTTCTTCATATTAATACTAAAAATGGGCGGGCAGGCATTGCTAACCTCAATGGCGAACGTTGGCACTTCTTGGACACCAGCTACGACATCATCCCTGGCAACTTAGTCAACCATCTGGGCTTGGTCTGCATGCGGTTCGGTGGTGGCGGCGGCCCAGATTCGGTCTATCAACCTCATCTGGATGCGGGATCAACCTCACGCAGATATCCTTTTCCAGAATGGTGGGATAAAAACATTGTTCTTTCGAACCTCAGTGGCAGACAATTTACCCGAGCTTGGATTATCAAAAGCGTCGCAGACCAAGAAGGAGCGCATATAGACATTCGCCACGAGGAGGCGTACCACCACCTGAATTCGGGCATTGCCACACCGGTCGTTTTCTCGTCGGGCGAAGCACATATACCGATACCCGGACTTCTTCGAGCTTGCACAAGGCAGATAGCACACGAAGCACTACGCACTTTTCGAAAATGCGCACCAGATATTTTTCCACAAGGAATCTATCCCACGTATGACCAGTTAATCCGGTTTTCTTACAAGCGCAGCTACCCTATTGCCCCCAATAGCAAAACATATTTTAGGGTCAAGCTTCAACCGTAGCCCGATGGCGCGCGGCGCAATGCCCATACTGCACCGCCAGCACTATGGGGCAGCGCGCAAAGCCATCCTTCCCGAACAGGCCGAAGCCCCGCGCTGGACTTCCAATCTCGCGACAGAGCATGACACGGCTTTCCTGCAGGCCGATAGCCAGCAGCATGACGCTCGCTACCGACGTTTCCATGACGGCCGGCAGCAGCGCCAGCGCCGGAGTGGTCGCAGTGTCGGTGATCGTCTTGAGATCCATTAATGGCTCCAACGAGGATGAGCCATTCTATGGCGTGCGCTTCCGGCTGCTGGATTTTCGCTAAGCAACAAAAAACCGCCTGGAGGCGGTCTATCGTTCCCGATTTGCGTATCTCAGAACGTCAGGACATTGCCGGCTTGCTGCTCCATAACCTGCCCATCCGGTAGCGACACGTCAGCATCAATAAAGTAGTCCGCTTTGATACGTTGCGCGTGCATTGCCTTAAGGATGTACCCCAAAGATTTGGACTTGAAAAACTGCTCATGATCCCGAGAAATGGTCGGATTCATCAGCGCAGTATATAGTTGGGCATGTGCCCCGCCCTTCACGCTAGAAGCATCTCCTTGCGAAGGAAGGTTTTGGGAGAATATGCGGGCATGATGGTATGCCGAATAATAGAAACGGCTAATCGAGCTACGAAGATCAGTCTCACAGGTAGATGAGGCAAGTGATCGTTGGCCCAGAGCTAGTAGGTCGGCAGGCGAGATGGTCAAGAAGCCACCCCCACGAATACAACGGCGACACCTGCAGGCACAACATCAAGGCGGCGAGCAACGAGCTCGGCGAGTTCGAAGTTCATAGCTCCGATTTCTTCAACCGGCGCCCTTACTACGAACTGCACTAACATGGTCTTCAATTCTGAATGATCAATCGCACTGACCGTTGGGCTGCTCGGGGGTGATAACAGCTTATGCGCACGCAACACCTCACCCGCCAAATCAAGTAGCTCCCCAGCTTGACGGTCGGTTGTTGACGTCTTTTGGTACACGGCATACGCCCCTAAGGCAGCGGATACGGCACCGTCATGTAGCGCAATACTCATGGCTTTCGCTTGGTTTACGAACTCGTGAAGCTTCTCAATCGAGCCACATACCATTCCCAAGTCAAACCGATTGGACATGTGACCACGCTCTGGACTCCCGACTTGTGCGTAGATCGCTTGAGCCTCTGAGAAATACCCCAAACTCACGAGCACCTGAGCAAGTTGGAAGTCCGCCTCGCTGGCATGTTCAGGGAGAACAGCTCTTGCCTGCCTCGCCAATTGACGAACCTCATCAGCATCCCCATAGGCTTCCGCCAAATACATGCGACAAATCGCACCGTCAAACGCGCTGGCTTGCTGCAACCGATCGCAATCCCTCAGCAACTGCCTAGCTTCGAAATTGTCTCTTCCCAGATAACGATCCGATCTTCCGATCAGACCCTGTATCCGGTCACTGAGATCCAAAGCAATTGTTCGTGGCTGAGGGGCGCCGGCCATGTAGCTCAAATGATCAAAAGTGGGAACCGCCATGCGACGGTCGAACCCGTTTTTTAACACACTGTAGCAAAAAGCCCCCTCCGCAGAGGGGCTGACGATGGGGCAACCGTAGAACATCATCCCGTCCGCCGCTGGGCCTTCTCTTACTCGGCCAGCCGCCGGCCGTCACCGCCGAGGACCGCGACTACCCGGTCGAGACCAACGCCGGCCACGCCGGCCTGGTGCGTATTACCTTCCGGCGCCAGAAGGCCCGGCGGGCAAAACACTCTCACTGGTTCTGGCTGGCGCAGCGTGCGGACGCGGTCTAGGGCATGGCCCCGCGCACGCCCTTGATGTAGCCCTGCAGGCCGTTTACCTGGTCGGCCCATCCTGCGGCGTCGGCAGCCAGGTCTCCATATTCCGCGTAGCACGCTGCAAAACCTCCGATCCAGTCGGGACCGGCTTCATCAGGTCGGCGGCCGGCTCGGGGATTCGCGGGATCACGGCCGGCGGCGCGGAGCACGCGGTCAAGCTCAGCGCGGGCAGCAGCCAAGCCAGCTTTCGCAGCCTCGCGCGCCAGCACGGCACCACGGTATTGGGCATCAGCACGATCTTTCTCCACTTGGTAGGCTTCGGTGATGGCGCGCTGCGCGGCCTCGGCGCGGGTGCGTTCCTTGGCGGCGCCGGCGGCCTCCCGGTGCGCGCCGTACAGCGCCACGCCCGCGCCCAACACCAGCGCAGCCCCGGCGCCGATGGAAACCGCAATCACTGTATGCCGGAAAGGCATAGCACACGCTCTTCGAGGCGCCGGCTGTACAGACCTCGGTAAAAGACACCGCCGGCATATGACCAGACCGGCTTGCCGGCGGGCCCGTGCGCCAGCGCGTCGCAGCCCTCTGCGACCCGTCCGGCATTGATCAGCCCCACGGCCCGGCTGGCGCAGGTCGCAGGTACGCCGAAATTGTGGGCATGGCTGCTCAGGGCATCGAATATGGGCTGCGTGATCGCAACCTGAATGCAGTCCGCCAGCCTGAGCTGCCCCTTGCTGATAACCAGCTGCTCGACTTCGGCACAACGCTCCGGAGACCAGTAATCACCGACGACAACGGGATAAGGACTGGTGTGCATCGTGATGCCCTTGCAGACCGTCGGCAGCCCTTTTGCAAGCTTGTCCGCATACACGACGTTCTGCCCTTCCCCTTCCCACTTTCCGAGGAATCGTTCCAATGCAGGAGAGACCAGCGCGAGCACACCGCTCGCAACGAGCGCGGCCGCTCCGCCGGCTATCTTCGTGCCGGGTTTCATGGCAGCAACCTTTCACGCAAGGCCCGCATGCGCGCTTCGCTCTCGACCTGCTCTCGATGATCACGTCGGCGCTGGTAGAAGAGATTCACGCCCACGCCCACCAGCGCGACAAATACGCCGGCCCAGCCGATCCAGTTGACTTGCATGGCCCAGCCAACCACGCCAGTCGCTGCGCCGGTTTCGGCTGTGCGATTTGCAATCATGATGGTCGCCGCTTCGTTCAGCCTCATCACAGCATCCTGAAAGTGGTGGTCGCGTTCGCAGCCTGGATGCATGAAATCTGTGCAGAGCTCGTTCGTCCAGGGAAAACAGCCCGTAGGCGCAGGGTCTCGCCAAACGCGACTTTCAATGTCGTATTAAGCATCACGGTATGGTTCTGGCTAGCACCCGGCAAGCCGGCAGGAAGTCTTACGGAATAGAATGACGCCCCGCCTTTGTACAAATGCAACTCCACCGGCAGGCCGACAGCGGCGACACTTGGCTGAAGCACCAAGTTCGCCGTGACACTGATGATTCCGCTGAAAGGAACAATGAACTGGCTATTGGGGCTGTCAAAGTTCTTTGTGTTGTACAGGGGCACCAGCGGGATGGTGGTCGCCGTAGTTTGAATGTCGGTTAGCGTGTTGTTCGAAGCGATTGCAACGACGTTTTTGTCATACGGAACTGCATTCGAACCGGCGACTTGTACTCCGAACTCGGTAGCGTAATCGCTCCCAGCATCTGAACGGAAGCTGTAGTTGGATCGCACAAAATCCGGAAACGCACCAAAGATGTTATCGATCGCAGCATTGTTAAGACACTGAGCATCGCCACGGCTGACGATGTCCACCAATGCCATGCCGACGGCTCCATTGTCGGCCCGGAAGAAATTGTTCCGAAGCACGTTGTTTGAAGTGCCGCTATTGGATCGCCCGTCGATATCTATGCACACCGGCGCACGGAACGCGTTACCACCAGGCCCCAACAAAGCGCTGTGCACAAGACGGTTGCGCGCTATCGAGTTGCCATGGCCTTCGATCTTTATGTGGTTGCCCCAATTGTTGTCGAACTCGTTGCCGGAAATTTCAACCGTGTGGGGAGTCTGTGAATTGGAGTACCACAGATAGACACCGGCGTCGGAATTCGTGTCAGTACCATTCCCGAAAATGGTGTTCTCCGAGATCACATGCAACGCGCCGCCCGTTTTTATGCCGCCGAGCGCGTTCCCGCCAATCGCGCAACTGTGGATTCGCCAGGTAATGGACCAAACGTCGGACAGGACTCCATAACCCGTACATTTGTCTATTCGAACATTGTCCACATGGAGGTTGCCGCACGAGTACGAATCACTGTTCGTGCCGCTACCGACAGAGGCATAGCGGTGCAGCCAGATACCGTTGCCTTTGACCTGCTCGATCACCAAGTCGTGCAAATAGCCCATCCAGTAAGATGCGAGCTTGATACCGCCCGACCCAGCTGGCGAACTTCCATCGGCGGCGATAGAGAAATGGCACAGCTCGCCGCCGGTAAACCGCACGCCATTGGCTTCGCTGTATTGACCGGCGGTCGGTGTGTTCTTGATGGCGTAGTCACCTGATCGATTCAGGATGACCGTGGTCAAGGCCCCGTCGCCGATCAGCCGTGATGCAGGTTGGTACTTCGGAGTAATGGCGGTGCTAGTGTTCAGCTCAATCGGCGCAGTGATGAGATAGCGGCCCGCCGGCAGGAACACTGTACGGCCCTTCGCGTAATTGATGGCTGCTTGGATGGCTAGCGTGTCGTCTACCGCGCCGTCGCCGACTGCACCGAAATCTCGAACACTGATCGCCTCGCGCAGCTTGTCTTGAGAGGTGCGAGTAACGGCGCCGACACCGCCTTGCGTAAAGCCAACCATAGAAGCGCCGGAGGGTCCTGCCAATTGGATGAGCACGTCTGCTGCGCTCCCTGATGTCGGGATGAGCACAGTTGGCCGGCCCGTAGAATCAAACCCAAGAAGTTTGTTTGCGCGCAAGTCGGGGGGAGGGAGTACCGCACCGGCGCCCGGATCGGACACCGAAAATTTCAGCGAGCGCCCCAACTCTTCTGCTAGCTGTTGAATCTGGACCGTAGAACGATCAGACATATCCTCAACTACCTGGGGGTAAAACCCCCCAGTGTTCTGGATATCGGTCGGCTGGTCGTAAGGCAAGCCCCCCCGTAACCGATAGGCGAAATCCAGTCGGCATCGGGTTGCCGGTACGAGGGTATATGATCTGCCCCCCGGGGTTCGCATCCTGATCGGCGTTCAGACTGATCGTGTAGTCGGAATCGAGCATCAGCAGGGTGTCCGCTCCTGATGCATCCGTTAACGTCACGGCTACGTCCTGCTTCTTGAACACCTTGAACGGGAACGGGAACGCGGTGGTCGCGTCATTCCCCAGGAACGGGCCTGCCTTACGCGTCGTCGAAGAGATAGTCATCGGGGGTCCTTGCAGATTCCCCGATTCTCAAAGCCCCAATCTCGGGCATGTACACCCGCCTATCGCCGCGGCGCACCAAATAGCAACGCCTCGGGCCCGGCATCCCCGCTCATCCAAGCATTGGCGCCGGCGACGAAATCGGAAATCAACTTACCGGGGAGCCCGAAAGCAAAGCTCGTCCCCATAATTACATTTTTCGTGTCGACAATATCCCCCTCCCCGCCGGTGATGTCCGCCAGCGACGAGATGCCCTTCACCACGCCTTCGCCCGCCGATTGCACGGGACTGATCTTGTAGCCGTAGTTGTACGTGTCCTTGTCGAAGACGGACCAAGTGTAGGAGGCCAACTCGCGCACGACAGGAAACATGCCGGCGCCATACATTGCGAGAGCCCGCGCGTAGCGTTTGGCGAGCTTGTCCTCGTCTTCATCGTCGCCGCCGTTGCCCATCATCATTTCAGTGAGAATCGCCGGCAGCACTGCGATCATCACGAACTGCACAGTGAATTTTGCGATGGCAAGGCCGGGGTTGCTGCTAGCCTCACGCTTGGCAACCGCACCGGCGCGCACCAACATCTGCAGCTGGCTGTTGAAATAGCTATAGAACATCGTGAAGAGCCGCTTCAGTTGACCATAGCCGCCGTGGCCGGACATGATCTTCGGCAAATCCACATCACGCCCGCTGCCTTGCGTCTGGCGGACTATATGGTCGGCGTAGTGGGCCGCCTTGGCATTGTCGTTGTCGAACTGCGCCATGCCGTCCTTGAACGCTGCATTCCACAACGGCACAGACACGCCGCGGTCAACCAGCCCCATCAGCGCCAGCATCGTCGCCGTGTCCGGCAGCAGCCGGCCCTTGACCGTCAGCTTGGCGGCCATATCGTTCAGGTCGCGGTCGAAGTTCTGGTAGCGGTGGCGCATGTACTCCGAGTGGTCCATTGCAAATCGATACCGCTCGGCCATCGCCGGGCTGTAGAAGCGCGCCACCTCCAGGCCGATGTTCCCTGCGTTCACGCGCGTCAACGCCGGCACCAAGCCCACCACGTTCTGCAACGCCGTCTTCACGCCCGACATCAGCACCACGATGGTGTTGCGACGCGCAATGGCCGCCGCCTTCTCGATGAGACCGGACGGATTGCGAGGTGGCGCCGCGACCTCGCGCACACGATTGACCAGCGCGCGGTAGGCCGGCACGCCAACCGACGACTTGATCGCGGTCTGGATGCCCTTGTCGTTCAGCAGCCGCATCGTGTCGGCCACCGCCTCGCGCAGCGCCAGATCGTGCACCGTCTCGTTCACGGCTTCAACGAAGACCCCCAGGTCCAGGCGCGGGCGCATGACAACTCCGTCCTTGCGTTGCGTGCTGCTGCCCTGGTTGGTCTTGGCGGCCATGCCCATGCCGCCGCCAAGCAGCTCGCGCACGGCGGCGCCCTCATCGAACCGGTGCGCGCGCTCGTCCAGGTCCGTGTCGTATTTGAGACGGAAATACCCGCCGCGGGCTTCGCCGAACTTCGTGGAGAACGGTAGCGGCTCGACCTTGGGCGGTGCCTTGCCGCGCGTGCGCTTGTTCAGGGCCTCGAGTTCGGGCCACAGCTTGCTGTCGAACTGTTCCCAGATGGCGTTGGCCAGCTTCCAGTCGCGCTCGTCCAGCACGTCCAGCACACCCTGCATGCGGTTCTCGTTCCAGCCGTAGTTCTCCAGCCGCTTGCGGCCGTCGGCGTTGCCGTAAAGCAACGCCGCCACCAGCGCGTTTTCTCGCGTGATACTGGTGCCGACGCTGGGCACCAGTACGCCCTTGCGGCCGTAATCACGGCGCTCTTTCAGGTTCCATTGCTTGAAGAGCGGTTTCAGGTCGCGGTAGACCTTCTCCATGCGCGTCGCCTTCCAGTTGGCGCGCGAACTCATACGACCGAACAGAGACTCGTGCACCTGGCCGAACTTGCCGCCCTCCAGGATATCGAGGATGGTCTCCGCGCTCAGGAACTCGCCAGCGAACCCGTCGCCCAGCTTCGAGACCGACTTGCGGATACTGGGGACGAATTCAGGTTCACGCGCCAGCGGGTCGCCGGCCTCATCGAACGCCTTCGGATTGAACTCACGCAGCCGGGCGAGGATCGCCGAACGTTCCTCATCGAACGACATGTCACGCAGCGCCGTGTACATCTTCTGCTCGCGGCGCGCGAGGTTCGCCAGCTGGCGCACACTATCCACCAGGCCCCGGAACTCTTCGACGGACATATCCTTGTAATGGCGGCGGAAGCCCTCGTCTAGAATATAGGCCGGCAGATCCGGCGTGACGGCGTCCAAGCGTTCCGACTCGCTGGCGATGAACTCGGCCAGGCTCTGGGTCTTCGCGGCGTCAATCTGCCGCAGCGAAATGCTGGTGCGCAGGTCGAACCGCGCCAGCAGCGCGTTCAACTGGACCAGGGATTCGCCGCGCATGCCCGACTGCGATGTCGACCCAGACAGTCGCTTCATGTAGTTGAGATCCTTTTCGATCTCGGCTTGGGCGGCTTGGGCGGCGCGCGCTGCATAGTTGTTCACCAACTGGCGCTTTTTCTCGACGGCCGCGCCCTGCAAATCGTTCTTGCGCAGGGCCGCTTCGGCGGCGCGTGCCGCGCGTGCCTCGGCCACGACCCACTGGCTGGGTCGAACGTCACGGATGCGCAGGCGCGCAATCGTGGCCTCGGCGAACTGGCGCGCGGCGCGGGTCAGCACCTGGCGCTGCCCGAGCGCTCGCTGCAGGGCGTTGACCTCGGTGGCGATGAACCGGCCGCGCGCCTCATTGTGGACCGCCTCGTCGGCGGCGCGCGCGATGCTCTGCGGGTCGGTCAGATCGCCGTAGCGCTCTAGCATGCGCTGGTCCGTCAGCGCCTCGATCTTGACGCGCGGATCCTCCGCCGCCTGCACCGCGCGCACCAGACTGTCCCCCGACGCGAAGCCGAAGCGATCGGCCACGATATCGGGGTTCAGCCCGTCTTCGGCCAGCATGCCGTACTTGCCATACCCCAGCTTGGACCAATCCAGCATGGCGTAGCGGTCGCCCTCGTCGCCGTACATGTCCTCCAGCGCACTGATCTGCAGCTTGGTCGGCCCCTCCGCCGGCTCGCCCGTGACGGGGTCGATGCCGCGCTTCATGAATGTCTTGGCCTGGTTGACAGGCTCGGCCATCACCTCGGCTTCGACTTCCTTGCGCACCGTCTTGCGCCGGTCGGCGGCCTCGCGCTGCATCTGGGCAATCACGCGGCTGCGCGCGCCCGACAGCCATTTCATGTCACGAATGCTGCGGGCCTCCAACTGCTGGACGGCGTCCTGGGTCGCTTCCAGCCCCAGGGCTTGGTATTGCGCCCACTCTTCCGGAGTCATGCCGGCTTGCTCGGCCGACGTGAAGGCCGGCTTGTAATCAAGCATGGTCTCCGTTTCGCGGATCTGCTCGGTGGATGCCAGCATGCGGTCGAACACGCCGCGCACTTCGTCGGACAGTTCCACGTTCAGCGCCGACAGCGAACGGTAAACCGCCACCATCCAGGCGCGGAACCGCTGGAACAGTCCCTGCAGCTCAGGGGTTGGCGCCTTGCCTTCAAAGAGGTAAGCCTCGAAGCCGCGCGCCAACTGCTCATGGTGCGGACGCTTGCCTTCCAGGTCGAGGGCATCCCAGGCGGCCAGGTCCTGCACGCCGAACCAATCCAGGAGCTTTTGCACGTCATCGCGCACCGCAGCCGGCGCGGCCGGCTGGCGGGCGATATCAGTCAGGACTTCCAGATAGAAGTGGCCAGACTCATGCAGGAAAGTCGACAGGTCCGCGTTCTGCAGCAGGGAGATCGTGCGCGTGTCGATGTTGTACGCGCCGCGCGCCGACTGCTCGCCCTGGTTGAGTTCGTTCGCCCCTGGCTCTATACTGGATTCCGGAGACGGAGTTTGCGCGTCGGATTCATAATCCGAAAGTGTGCGGTGCGCGTCCCCCTTAAGCCCGGCTTGCCGGGCTTTCGTCTTTTCTGCTCCACCGTTCAGTGCGGAGTCCAGCACGGTGCGCACGTCCGTGCCCGCCGGGTACTTCCACAGCGTTACTCCACGCATATCGTTGCGCTTGCGACTAACGTCCTCGATATAGACCAGCACGCCATCGTCCAGCGCCTTCGCGTACGCGACACGTTGGGCCCCCTGGTCGGTTCGCAAACTCGTGCGAATGTCGTCGTAAGCTGTCACAACGTCGGGGATGCGCGCTACGTCCTCGGCTGTTACCGCTTGCTGGCCCCTGTGGCGTTCGGTTTCTCCGTCCCCGTGCTTGCCTTTGATGTGGTTGATCGCTGACTGATCCACAGAATGTGAATAGCCCGCCAGCGTCGGCGCGTCCTGCGCCAGCTTACCCGCGAGATCTGTCCAGAATACTGCCCGCGAATCGTCGCTCCCGTCCCACAGCGCAGCCGCATCCGCCCCTGCCGTAGAGTGCTTCCAACCTACAGGCGGCTGCGTTGCCAGCGCCTGATCCAGCTGTCCGAAGCCTTCGGCCCGGATCTGGACCGGGTAACGTTGGTACATCTCCTGCGGCGTGACGCCCAGGCGGGCGGCCTGCACGGCGTAAAAATTGGACATCATGCCGGCGTAGGCGCGGTTCACATCCGGCGTGAAGCGGGCGGCCTGTTCCAGCTGTGTCATCAGCTCGGCCTCAACCAGGTCGCGGGATTCCTTGAACGGCGCGTCCGTCTCGCGCTCGGCCATGACCTTTTCGACCTCGGCGCGCAGCTGCTCGCTTCGGTTCTGCATAAAGTCCTGCGCCTCGGCCTGGGTCATCCCGGCCGGGTCCGTCTTCAAGAACGGCAGCATAGATTGCGACAGGTCAGTGCCAGCCACGCGCGTCGCGTACTCGTCGACGGGAATGCGCACGTCGCCGCCCGTGGCCAGCGCCTGCTCATATTGCGCGGCCACGGCCGGGGACACCTGCGCCAGCTGCCCCACATCGACGCCCGACTGCGCCAGGTCCTCGGCCCGAATGTAGACGTCCTGCACCGGCCCATCCCCCATGGCTTCCTTTATGAAAGCCTGGAAGTCATCGGGCGAGCGCGCCCGCAACTTGGACGCCGCCGCCGTTGCATCGAGCTCAGCCAGGACCTGACCGTCCAGCTGCGCGCGCTCGGCCTGCACGGTTCGGCCGGCCAGCCGATCAGCCGCCGTGCTGGCCAACTGCGCAGTTCCCACGGCGCCGCCCGACGCCACGATGGTGGCCACCAGGGTCTGCGCCGCGGCATCTGGACGCGCCGCCAGGTACTCAGAGAACGGCTTTTCCGGGTTGAGAATGGCCCACTCATTCAGGTCTTGCAGCGCCGTCGCCACCTGCTCGCCCGGAATCTCGGCTGCCACCTGGCGCATCAGCATGTTCCACAGCGGCGTCCCGGCCTTCATGTCGTGCAGAAACCGCCCGACCGGGATGCGCTCGGTGGCGTACTCGATGGCAGCCTGCGACGTGCCGAACATCAGGGCCCGGTATGGGTCCAGCCCCGACTCACGGGCCTGACCGTAGGCCTGACCGCCCGTGATCCCCGCCATGCCGTAGAGCGTGGGCGCCGGGTTGCCGGTCACGATGCTGGCCGGCAGGGTCAGCCCCATCGTCACGAGCGACTGAACGCCCGAGTAGACACCCGCCTCGATGTTACCGGTCGCCTGCGGCATCAAGTCTTTTGCGGACGCTTCGCCCGCCCGCCCCAAGCCGGCCATGCCAGCGGCGAGGCGGCGCAGCGGGTTTTCCGGCAGCAGCGTGCCAGCGAGCGGGTCAAACAGCGGCGCGACGTTTTCCGCCGCAGCCTGACCGACGCGCCACAGCGCGCCACCCGCCTGGGGGAAGGCCGACGCGGCGGCACTACCCAGGTTCGAAAGCCCTCGGATGCCCTTCTCGAAGACGCCCATGTTGTCGACGTCATCGTGCGCAATCCGCGCATTCTCGACGCCGGCCAGGTACGCCGCGGTGGAGGGGTAATCTCGGGCCAGCCGTTCGAAGTCGAAAGACGTCAAGGCCGCCTCGCGCTTCACCTCTTCGGGGTGACGGCGCACCGAATCGATCGGTATGCCAGTGCGCGACGCGACCTGGCGCAGCTCGGCCTCCAGGTCGGGGTTGCTGCCCAGGGCCGCCGCTACCGATACCCGCGTGGCGCCGGCCGGGTCCGCCGGAGGCGGATTCGGGTCGTTCAGATAGGCCGCAACGGCGCTCGAGGTGTCCAGTTCTTCGGCCATCAGTCCGTCACCACTCCAGTAGCGCGCTGGCGTTGTAGCGCAGTTTGCATCCGCCAGTAGGCTCCCAACAGGTCGGCCTCAGTGGGATCGTCGATCCCGTTCTTCTTGAAGTCCGCCTTCAAGGACTTCTTGACTTCGCTGGGGATATCACCGACCTTCAGCGTGAGCAGCCGCTCGTTGGTGGTACCGAACCAGAAGCTGCGGAACTGCACCGACTTGGCGAACAGCCCGTCAATGAATTCCTCGGTCTCCCGATCGTTCATTTGCTTGCCTGTGACCTTCTGCTGGGACAGCACGGCATCGTTGACGAACTTGCGAATGGCGCCGACGCGCATGGCGTCGCTCGACCCATCCTTGGGCGTCGGGTCAATCTTCAGGGTCGCCATCCGGTTGTTCAGGGTGCTGTTGATAGCAGAGGTGTTCAGCTCATCGGCCTTATCCACGCCCCGGCCGGCCGCCGCGCCGCGTTGGTTGGCGAAGGTCTTGAAGTCCGATTCGCTCAATTCCCCGCGCAGGCGGTAGAACTCGTTGTCGGACAGACTACGCAGATACGCGGGATCGCCGGCAAGCTTCTGGTAGACGGCTTCGTTGGTGCGGTCCTCGCCTTTGGCGATCTTGCCCGCGAAACTCATCACCTCGGCGATATCCTTGGCCGGGATATTCGCGCGCACCGCCAACGGCAGGTCGGCATAACGCCCGCCGTTGGCGACAATCTCACGCATGGCGCCAGCCACGGCCTCATCCTCTCGCTGTTTGATCGCCTTGTTCGCCACCTCGTACTGCCGCGCCGTCTCCTCGAGCGCGATACGGATACGCTCCGGGCTCTGGCCCTCCATTTGGTCGCGGACATTGCGTTGCAGCTCAAAGAGCGTGGGCTTCGCCGGGGCGCCCTGCCCCGCCTCGTACTTCGCCAGGACACCTTGCACGTAAGGGACAGTCTCGTCCGGCTTGGGCAAGTAGCGCATCCAGTTCGCCCGGTCACCCGCCTTGTCGGCCTCCTTCAGCGCCCTATTGACGTTGCCTGGTCCTGCGTTGTACGCCGCCAGGGCCTGCGTCAGATTGCCGCCGTACTCTTGCAGCATGGCCTGGAAATAGTCGCGCCCAACCCGCGCTCGCTCTTCCAAGCTGTCGTCACGCGCCGGCGTCACACCGTAGCCCGGATCACGATTGGTGGCGTCCATGACCTGCATTCGGCCTTTGGCGCCCTTGGAGGACGTGACGACCGACCCGTCAGGGTTCAGATCCCGGTCGTTGCTCTCGGCTTGCGCGACCAGCGTGGTCAATTCGGTCGGCAACTGCGTGCCGCTGCCCGTTACCAGGTTGACAAGACGATCGGCCGGGGTGGGCATGATGCGGGGCATCGCGCGGTTCACAGCCGTGGTGGCCGCCGCGGCGCCCAGGCGCGCGTCCATTTGCTTTGTCAACAACCCGTTAACCCGCAACATGTCATCCGCGTCCATCTGGGGCGCGTACTTGCGCATATATGCGTCCGCGTATGCTACGTCGTTTTTTTGCAGGGCTGAGGTCAAAGCAGTCACATGCGCATTGCTAGTCGCTTTACGGGTCTGCGCTTCGATCAGCGAAGCGGACAAGCCTCTCATGCGGCCGAGGTCCGCCACGGCCGCCTGGATCGACAGGACGCTTTGGTCGACTTTCTGGGGGTCGTTGTAATAAAGTCCAATCTCGTTGGTGCTGTTGGCGATTATCCCCTCACGCACCGACGCGGCATAGGTACGAAATTGCTCACCCTCGTACCGGGTGGCCTGCTCCTGGAACTGAAGGCCGATCGCCTGGGAAGCGCGCCGAAACGCGAGACGCTGGGCGTCATTGCCCAACCCTTCCGAAATGGTCTGGATCCGCTGGTTAAGAAGATCACCATACTCGGTCGCCAACGGCTGCCCGCTCTCACGCTGCAACGCCTGGATACCCTTGACGTTGGTATAGCCAGATTGAGGGTCGAAGGTGAGCTTGAGTGCGGCCTCCTTTGCCTGGTTGACAGCGTCATCCACGCGCAGCTGGTTAGCCTGCTGCTGCATGTCGGTAGCGATATTGGTGGCTGCCACGCTTGCCGACGTAAGACTCTGGCCCAGCTGCACCGATTGGCGTGCCCCCATCTCGGCTGCAAGCGCGCCCGCGCCGGCCTGCTGACGGACACCGGGAAGACCGGATGAGCTGACGCGCGGGGCGTCTAGGGTAGGTACGCGCGGCACTGTTCAGCCCTCACTTGGTCGCTTTGGAGTATTGGTACCAGCTTCCAGCGAGTTGACCGGCACTTCCTAGCAGGCTCATACCCACAGCAGAACCCGGACTGACCGCACCGGCGCCTGCCCGAAGAGAGGCGGCGTTATCGCTGTAGTTCGCCCCTTGTGTCCGGTAACCCCAGGCCGATCGCGCGGCGTTGGCCCGGATCGTGCTTGTGTCTCGTTCGTTCAAGTAATCCGTGGACGTCAATATGTCCACTGCACTGCCTTCGTCCAGAGCTACGCCATTGGCGGCCAGAGCCGCGCGCTGCGATCCCTTATCGGCCGCGTACTGCATGCGACTGTTCTGCTCTTGTTCCTGGCCCTGGCGAATGGCGTCTTGCGCCTGCCACTCGGCAATCTGCGCATTATTGGCGGTTACGTCCGCTTGATAGTTTAGACCGGCTTGCTGCGCGCTCGCGCTGTTGGCTGATCCAACGGCGGACGCCGCCGAGGCGGCGAGCATCATGTAGGGTGCAGCTGCAACGCACATATCAGACCTTCTTGCTGAATGGGTAGAAGAGCACTGCGTCCGGGCCGCATGCGACCGCCTCGTCGGTGTGGATGGTGAATCCAAGACGTTGCAGCCAGGCAATACTCACCGCGTTACGGTGGTCGATTAGATTGCGTAGCTCCGGGTAAACGGTGTGCATAAAAGCAACATATCGGCGACCTGTGCGGGTAAGCGCACCCGGACGCCGAAACATTACCGACGAGCCTAGTAGCCAGGGGCTGCCGATGTTGCCGCCAAGCAACGATCCGACAGGCGCCACGCCGCCAATCATCGCTATGCTTCCCTGCAGGTGTGCTGTCCAGGCATGGCTGGAAAGCGCAATGCTCTGGCGAATAGCCTCCGCAAAGTCAGCCCCAGCGCCCCGCATCGCGGTAATCTCTGCGGCATCCTGGGGTCGCAGATCCGTGGCAAGGGCCGCGGCGTCTGATAGCTCCGCGGCTCGAATGGCGAGACTAGCCCCCAATTGCTGCCTCGATCGTCATGGACACAAGCGTCACCGGTAGCGGATCCGTTTGACGTACATAGACCTGACCGCCCTCCGTCCAAGAGCCTTTAATCGCGTGCTTGTACTCGCCGGATATCCACCGAGGTGGCGACCCATAGGGCTCATCTGTGCGCTGCTTTACCTGGGTTAGCAGACCCGGGTTGGTTGGCTCGAGTTTGTCGAAGGAGGGGCCGGCCCGCACGCCGGAAGATTCATTAAGCCGGAGCCAGACGTAGTTTATGTTCTTGACCCGGCCCTGGCCCGCTGCTTGGGCTTCGAACGCGAGCGGCAGCGTGATAATGTCCGCCTGTATCGGCAATCCGACATGGATTTTGCTGGCGGCCTGCTCAACTCCGATTTTCCCACCCTCTACAACTTGTGGGGGCATTACCGCTCCATCGGCCAATATGCTCACCTTTTGACCCTCAAGATGGCCCAGGCCTGAAAGCACCGTCACCGGCACACCGCTGTATGTCAAGCCAGAATCGACGAAGAACGCATCCGCCTCGGCGGGCATTAGGCGCGAATGTAAACGCTCGACGTATCGAACTTGTGCGCCGTTGATGGTACGGCGCACGATGGTGTAGAGAACGTCCTCGTCCCCTTCAGCGACACAAGCTACCGATTCGAAGAACCCGCCCACCGTGGTGTGCCTGCGCCAGCCTTGCACTTGTTGCTCCGGGACGTAGGTGAGCCCGAGCAGGTCCCCCGATGACGAGACGCACCACAGAATAGGATGCGGCGCCCGGGAAAAGGCCATGTCGCGAACGGTACGGTAGTCGAAAAGGTGCGGCGCTAGGATAGAAACATCGGCCGTCACGTACCCATTTGCTTGCCAGTTGTACGACATTTCCCGGACATGACCGCCCCGCCCCGCCGCGTACAAAAGGTTGTTGTTGACCAACGCCGGCTGCACGTTGTTGGCCCCATTGTAGGATTGGGGCTTAGGCGATGCCGTCTTGGGAGTCAGCACATCAGAGTTCGCCGGCGACACGCGCCACTCCGCGCTGGCGGTGAGCACCACCAAGTTGGAAAGCGGCACGATGTGGCGAATCGTGTTCACCTCGCGCGCCGCGATTCGAAATGCGATAGCATCATCGTCCCGAGTCGGTATAGACGACGACAGATTAGATTCCGTTCCTGAGCGGGTAGCCCAGACGTTCTGCGGCTTGTTACGCGTGCCTGCAAACCACCGCCGCTGTTCGTAATACGACACTGCGGCGGGGTAGTTGTTCACCCCGTTGAAGGGGTCCGCAAGAGTCGGAGCCGCCTGCGATATGTCTGGCGTGATGTTGTTGTCTCGGAACGTCAGCCCACCCGACTGACCCACATATCCCCAGATGCCGTTACTGAGCTTGTAGACGTTGTACCTCGTCGCCCCGCTCGCTGAGGGCCAAACTACATCGTTGTACGCGCCCTGCAGAAAAAGATCGTTGCTGACGGTATTGGAAGCGGACGAGATCAACGATTCTTCCAGGGTGTCCACTGCCAACGACGTGACTGCGTAAGTGTGGTCCACATTGTTCGCCGTTCCCGACCCGGCATGCGCCGACGCTGTCACGCTCGCCGGTGCGCCGATGTTGGGAACAAACGAGATTGTCGTAAGCGTCCAATTCAGCGCACCGAGTCGGCGCAGTTCACGTGGTGCGTAATTCGGGTGAACGATAGTCAGCACATCGGCAGACTGAACATAGTGCAGGTCGAAGAGATCGGGCTCAGCGTAAGGGGTAATCACCTCATACGGGTTTCCACCACCGTCGACAAGGGTGGCACCCATAGTGTGGAAGCGTACGTAAGCTGCGCCCAACTCGATAGCAAAGGTTTGCTCCGTGTTGAACGCAAAGGGGATAAGCCGACTTTTCTGAGCGCTATTCTTCGTCTCGCGCACGAATTCAAAGCCCGGCCGGTTCTGGGCCGGACCATGCGGTAGGGTGATGAAATTTCGGCAGGTAGCCAACCCGGTTTGATACTGTGGCAGATCGACCCGACCGAATAGCTCCGGGCTGATCTCGCCGCGGGCAAAAGAGCGGGAAAGAGTACGGACATTGGCCATGGTCTAGCGCCCCGAAATCCACGGCACATTGTGAACGGGCCGACTCTGGCGTTGATTGGTGTCCGATACCGTCGCCTGCGCGATGATGGCGCGGTAGGCCCCCAACTGCGCCTGCGCCACGCTGACACCTTCGGTACCCTTGACTACAGGCCCCGCCAGGTAGGAGGCGAGCAACCTGGACAACGCATCCACGAACAGCGGAGAAAAGCGCGTCGTGTCGGTTACGCGGCGGGTGTACCGCAACACTGCATCGGGCTGGTTTGTGTACAGCAGCCGCCGGTCGCGCTCGTCCGTTTCAATTGCGTAGTCCTGCGGGGAGTACACGGCACCATGCTGCGCCAGACTTGTGCCAGGAAAGCCCAATTCGGCTCCACCCCCACCAGAAATTCCAACGCTGTAGTCATCCAACGCGTTCGGGGGCAGCACGCTAACAGCTCGAATACACGAGACGGGGAGTTCGTAGCAGAACGCCCAGGAAGGCCAGGCCGACCCCACCTGCGCCAGCACAGAACGAGTGGTAGCGAAGTTCCAGTCGTGCGCCTCCAACGCCGTGTCGCGCGCAATCGGATAGAAGCGCGCGCAGTGCTCGGCCTGGGCGCTTCCTTCGGGGGGATCGATACTCGATACGGTGGCATCGTCGCCAAGATGGCCGAGCGCCAAGTTGCAAATGTCGACAGCGGACGCCATAGGGAATACTCCAAGAACAAGCGGGGGCACAGCCCCCCGCTCCTTCAACGTCGATTCAAAGGCAGGGGCGGCTTACGCCAAGTCGTGCCCGGACTGCTGCTTGCCCTTCTTGCCGCCGACCGGGGCCGCTTCCTCTTCGACCGGTTCGTACCAGCTGGCTTTGGAGCCGTCCGGTACTTCGAACTGGTCGCCCGGTTCGCGCAGTGCGTGCTTGTCCTTGCCGCCGTAGCCTTGAGCGATTGCGATAACGCGCATGTCGGATCTCCCTTTAGGCCACGGTGAAGCCGCTGGCACCATACTGCAGGGCCTCGACGTCTTTCACGATGTACGCGCTGGCGGTGCCAGCCGTGGTCGTCGCGCCGCTGATGCGGAAGGCGACGCGCAAGTAGCGCTTCAAGCCGATCGGCACGCGGATCTTGGCCAGGTTGGCACTGGCGCCAGCCGACGTTACGGGCACCACGGGGCCGGCAGCCGCGTCGGTGTAACCCGAACCCTCTGCGGACGAGGTCTGCAGGACGACCTGAATGGAAGCGCCAGCGCCAACCAGCGCGGCGTTCATCTTGGCCAGCAGATAGAAGTTCTCACCGATGCCGGTGTCGGCCGCGGCGCCCGTGTCGTAAACATTCGTGCTGACCACATCGCCGGCCGCGGCCGCCACCGATTGCGCGGCGGCGAAAGTTTCCTGGGTATCGATATACATGGTGTGGGCTCCTTGCCTTAGACGACTTGGGCTTCGGTGGACAGAATCTGATCGACCGTGCGCACCGGAACGCCGAAGAACCGCAGCGTGCCGTTGCCGACGCTACCCGGTGCAACCGTGCCGAACTGGTTGGTAGCGGCCTCGATGGCCAGCGCATTCTGCGACTTGTCCAGGGCGGCGATCGACAGCATTTCCTTGACCGTGCGGTTGGCGTAGAACACCGGAGTGCCCATACCCATCGCGGGAATGCGCGCCATCGCCCGCAGCATCAGCTTCATGATGGCGGTGGCGGCCGTGGGCGCTTGCGTGCCGGTCTGGCCCACCAGGTCGCTGATGTCCACGTTCGCGATACGCACCACGTAGCGCCAGTCGCGCAACGTCAGGCCTGATTTCCATTGCCAGTGGTCGGCGTAGGCGCGGAAGCGGTTGTTGTTGGAGTCGAACGCGTCGATCAGACCCATGTCCTCGTGGATCAGGCCGGCCTTGGAGCCCTTGGGGAAGATGCCGTGCGCGGTGTTCTTGCCCCACACCACCAACCAGACCGACGTGTTGTCGGCGCCGGTACCGCCTGCGTCGATGATATTGCCGCCATTGGGGGCCGACTTCAGCGAGAAGCGGGGCGCCAGGCCGGTGATGCGCTCGGGATTGACCGACTGATCGCCGTAGAACAGCGAGCTGGCCATGGTCTGGTTCATGCTTTCCAGGAAAGCTTGGGCCTCGGAGAGGCGGAAGTCGGACGTATTGCCGTTCAATTCCGCGATGTCCTTGTCCACTTCGGCGCGAGTTTCCAGCATGCCGCAGGTGTCATCCACCTGCGCACGCGTCGACTTCGACGCCGGCACGCCCTGGTACAGCTGGCGCCAGACGGAGGTCGGCAGACCGGTGCGGATCGTGCTGCGGTGCCCGGTGGACTGGTTGCCCTCCAGCCACATCATGTCGGTCAGGATTTCGTTGGTCTGGTTCAGCAGTTCGACCACGGTTGCGGTCTTGCCGTCCGGGTCGATGGACTTGGCGAAGTCCAGCAGGGTGACGGCGCCGGCTTTCGGGAGGGTTGCCATGGTGAAGGCTCCTTATGCTTGGTTCGGGTACAGGGTCTTCGCCGGGTCCTTGCTGGCGCTGGCGCCGCGCTTTTCCCCAGCGACGAACGTGTCGCTACTGATCGCTTTGCCGGCGCGGACCATGAACCGGATCAGTTCCGGGTGGTTTCCGATACCGGACTCGTTGAGCAACGTGCGCAGTTCCGGGGTGCCGAACGAATCGAGGGCCTTCTTGGCCGCGCCCAGGTTCTCGGCGAATGCTTCCCCGCCGTATTCCTTGTCGGCTTTCGCTTGGTCCGCCCAGGTCTGGCGGATCTGTGCGAACGCTTCGGCCTGCTTCCCTTGCAGCTTTTGCATCAGCTTGGGGCCGAGATCGGCCACACGCTGCGCGTCCTTCTGCGACAGGTTCAGTTCCTTGGCGACGGTCTTCAGATCGCCAACCAGCTCGGCGTCCAGCTGCACCCCTTCAGGCGCAGCGAAGTCCTCGTACTGCTCGGGCGCGCCCGCTTGCTTGTCGCCGGCCTTGAGCTTGGCGCCCTCTTCCTTCGACTGCTCGCCGTCCGGCTTGGCCTCGGCGACCGGCTTGTCACCGGCCTGGGTCGCACCTTCTTGCATGGTCTGCGCTTGCTGCTCGGTCGCGGGGGCTTCAGCGGTCAGGACGGTAGTGTCCTGGGTCGCCGGTGCGGTCGCGGCTTGCTGCGTGCCGGGATCAGTTGGCGTTGTTCCGGTCGTCGCTTGGGTTTCGGTGGTCATGCTTTTTTTGCTCCTGGAGCATTTCGGCGTACCGTTCGGGGCAGGTCTGGAGCAGCGACGACATCAGTCGCAACCCCTCGTTCCGGTTTCCCTCGTTGAAAGCCATTTGCATGGCGTTCGTACTGAAGGACGTTCGATAGACGCCGGCCCGTGAAAGTAGGCGCCACACGATGCGGCGGCCTCGACGGTTTCCCATGAGCCACTTCATGTCGTCCGACTCCACCCGCGATTCGTGCTTAGCGTCTTCACGCTTGGCTTCGCGGCCCGTTTCCGTGACCGACGGGTTGAGAGGGTCGTAATTGGCGGAACTCATGCGCCTGGATTCTGCGAGCTGAAGCGTGCGGTATGCGCACCCTTAGCCGTAGAGCATTTGCGCAGCATCCGGCCCCGCGCCGTCCAGGCCCATCTGAGTGATCTGCAACGATACACACTTGTCGGTGCCTTTTTGGTTGGCGTGCTGGCTCGTGCCGCACACCTCGACAGCCGCCATCAGACGCATCTGCCGCCCAACCTCCGGCAACTCCGTCATGCCGAGCTTGCGCAACGTCACATCGTCCAGGGAAATACTCAACCCCCACGGGTACTTCGGGCTTCCGTCCGGGGATTCGCTGCTCACGCAGCATTCCCCTTCCTTGGCCTCTTCAGGCGACAGTTTCATGTCGATCAGGTTCATGGCGGTCACCTATTGCGGGATGCTATATCCCTGGAACTGGTTGATGAGGTCGGACGCGGCGTTGCGCTCGCCCGTATTGACAGCGCCCAAGCGCTGCGCCGCGGTAGCGGCCTGCTCGGCGGTGGCCGCGGCCTGCATCATCGCCTGCTGCTGGGCGCGCTGCTGGCGCACCAGCACGGCTTGGTCCAACGGCACCACCAGGCGGGGGTCTACGCCAAGCTGATCGGCGTAGCTGTCGGCCAGCGCGTCCGCATCCAGGCGGTCCAATACCTCGGGCTTGATTGCCGCGACCTGGCCCAGCGTCATGACATAGCGGTCGGTGCTGTTTACGCCGATCGCGCGCTGGGCCTGGGCTAGCATCGAAACGAACTCAATGTTCAGGTCCACGCCTTCCAGCTCGGGCGGCGGCGGCGGTAGCGCGCCTGCGGCCGCCAGACGATGAAACGCCATCTCGACCATCGGGTCGAGCATCTCGTTGTGGAGCCGCTGCAGCACCGGGCCCAGCATGAGCAGCTTTTCCTCGTGCCGTTCGGCCACTTCGGTCGCGGTCATGCGCACGTCGACGTTGGCCAGCATCAGAAACAGGTCGGCATAGAACGTCGAACGCAGAATCTCGCGCGTATCCTGGATGTTGGCCTGCATTCCGGCCAGATCCAGTTGCACCTGCCAGGCCGGCCGGATCGCAGCGTTCGGGTTAGCGGCGTCCACAAACGTAACGCCGCCCGGCAGCATGTCGATGTCGTGATTCTTGAGCGCGGTCGGCGCCTGCACCGGCGGCTTGGTTGTGTAATCCAGCCCCTCGGCCAGCCGCAACTGGCGGTGCTGCAAGCCTTTGACAGTACCCAGCGCCAAGCCGCCCGGCCCCACGCCATACACGTCACCGCCCCACACCTGCCATCGCGGCGCCAGCGCGGGGAATTCCTCGAAGCCCGAGCGGCGCAGCCGCTTGTCGGGGGACTGCCCAAGCTCGAAGTACAGGGACGTGAACTGCATATTGCGCGCATCGCGCATATTCGGGTCTCGATCGACGTTCGGCTCGACGCATTGCACCACCGTCACCCAACTGTCCAGGGAGCCGTTGTCGTAAAGCGACTTCACCGTAGGACTGACGTTCTCGATACCGAACTGCTTCACCAGCTGCGCCACGGTCATGTCGAACTCACGATACAACGTGTCGACAGTTCCCCGATCATTCGCGGCTAGATAAAACTCGCCGACCGGCAGCGGGGAATGGTGGATGACGTCCTTGAAGTCCGGATGCACGAAGCTGACAGCCGTGCCGAACACACCCAGGTCCTGGTACATGCTCTGCAGACTGTTGTACGTATTCGAACGTGCGAACACGTCGAGCATCAGTTTCGTGACGTCTGACAGCCAGACCTTGACCGAGTGGTACTGCATCAGGGCCGGATCCGGTGTGGCGAGGCGAAACCACGGCCGGGCCGGGCTCGTCATGCCCGCCATCAGGCCGGCCGACAACGTGTTGGCCGACAAAGTGCCGGTGGGGTCGTAGATATTGTTGAAGCGCCGCGTACCGCGATTTCGATCAGACGTGAAAAATCGACCGTTGTAAGGCAGGATGAAGTCAGTGAGTTCGCGCCAGAAGGCTTCCCAGCTCGAGCGCTCAGTCTTCAGCCCAGAATATCGGGTTAGGTACTTGTCACGAGGGACGTTCGGAAGCGCCATATTTACAGGCCCAGCAGAGTGTTCTTGCCGAGGTCCAAGGCGGACGGGTCTACGCCCTGCGTCGTGCCGCCGGTCAGCAGCGTTCCGATAGACGAAGAAGCTCCACCACCCGAGCCACCTGCTCCGCGGCGTGCATTCTGAGTGTCCTGGCGTGCAGCGGGCTGCCCGCTCTGTTCCTGCAAAGCTGCTTGATGCCGGCCTGGATTCTCGGTCTTCCACCTTTCGATGGCAGCATCGCGCAGTACCTGCAGGGCGTTCATGCCCGCTTGGGTCCGCCCGTCGGCCTCAGCAGCCGAGTCGTAGCCGCCTTGGTACATCGGCAACGCATCAATCTCTGCCTGAGTCATACCCGCCGCGCCTAACTTCCAGTAGTCCTGGGCCGTGCCAGGCATACTCACGGAGCACATGTCCTAGCCCCCCAGCAGCGTGTTCTTGTTCAACGAGAGATCTGACGAGTCGATGCCGCCCGGCCCGGTCAGAAGCGTGCTGCCGGTGGACGCACCAGGGCCCACGTTGACGCCGTTGCCACTGTTGTTGCGTCGCAGCTGGTCGACATTTGCAGCTTTCTCGTTCTGCTTCGTCTGCGGCTGCTGCGGAGTAGTAGGCTCGACTTTTGGCACACTCGGCGCCATAGCGGACGACAACACCGCCCCGCCCGCCAGCGCGGCGGCCCCTAGAGCAATGGTTGTGGGTTCGCACATTGAAGAGTCCGTCCTATCGGTTCAGGTTTGCGTACGGATCGTAGGAGGCGCGTTGCCGGGTATGCGCACCCGGGATGTCCTCGACGCGGGGCGTGTCGTGCAGGGCCAGGATGTAGGCACTGGCCCAGTCCGGTGACCGGCCAATGCGTTTGATTATGTCTTCGCGGCTTTCGACGTAGATCGTGCGCCCCTGCAGGCGCCACACTGGCGCGCACAGATCAACCAGCAGCTGGCGATCAGGCGGCAAGGCGATTCCGTTGTCCGCCACAGGGTCCAGCGCCTCGCGCATGCGCCACCAGTCGTGGCTGCGGACATTTGCGAAGGTCAACCGGCCTGACTTGTCCGTGCCCGGTGCCGCTTCGGCGCCGTTGATGCCAAGAACGTGTTGGCCGGCCTGCGCCAGGAAGTCGTACGGGCTCGCACCGACGCCCACGACGTCAATGTGGATGGGCGACTTGTCGCGCACCGCGGCGATCGTGACGCCGGCCACGCTCGGGCCGTCGGGCGTCGACTTACCGGCGTAAGCCAGTGGCTCGTCGAACCACCAGCCGTGGCGCCGCGCGATGATCGTGTTGTCGCGCCCGCCGCGCGCCACGTCCACGCCCACGCTGTCCATGCGCGGCTTGTTGTGCATCGCTTTCCAGCGTGCCTGCGCTGCCTCCACCCAGGCCGTGGGGATGACCTGCATAGCGTCGTCTTCCATGCCCGCCTGGAAGTCACCGTAGAGCATTTGGGAGCGCAGCGGCTCGGGCAGGGATTGCAGGGTGGCCATGTATCCGGTCCCCATCAAGTACGGGTTGTCGCTCACGCGCGACGGAATGAAGGTGCGCGACAGGGGCGTGATTAGGTCGCCGTTGTGTTCGAACGGCGTGCCGTCGGCGCATTCCATATCCTTGCCGTCCACGGTGGCGAACCATCGCAGCTCGCCCGGCTGGGCGGGGTTCGGGTGCTTGGGGTCCAACCACGGGGCGAAGAAATCGACGATCCACCGACCCTCTGCGCTCGTGGGCGGGTTGAACGTGAGCAAGGCCTGGCAGCGCTGGGTGGGGTCCACGGACCGCAGCCAGCCCAGCAGCGCGCGCACCTGGCCTTCCAGGAAGTTCGCGGCCTCGTCGAACACCAGCAGGTCGTGCGGTCGGCCTTGGTACTTGTTCCAATCGTCGGGGTTGGGCGTGGATCCGAATTCGATCTGACGACCCGGTAGGCGCCATATGCGTTCGGCGCCGTTGTAGCCGTCGCGGTTGCTCAAAAGCTCGGTGAAGCGGTCCACGATGCCGGTCAGCTGCGTGGCCTCTCGACGCAGCACCAGGATCTTCTGGTGCTGCGTGAGTGACTTGCCGCACGCAAGGTCCGTCTTACCGCCGCCCGCCGCGCCGCCGTACCCGATGATCGTGGCCGTGCTGTCGTAGGCCATCATTTGCGGGCCAGGCAGCGGCCGCCAGATGGTTTTGTCCTGCACAAGGATGGCCTCGACCTCAGCGCGCTCCGCCGGGGTCAGATAGCGCAGCAACTGCAGGATCTCGGACGCGTTCATAGCGCGGCGAGGGCGCCCATCCCCCAGCACCAGCACGCCAGAAGCGGTTCGCCGCAAAGCACCAGGATGACGCCGGCCAGGAAGAAACGCCCGTTCATGCCGGCACTCCTACACCAGGTCGGCGCCAGGCTCGTCGCTCGCTTCCTGCGCCTGGCGGGCCTGCGCCACGGCGATGAGCGCGGCCAGGCGGCCCGCGACTTGCGAATCGCTCATCTGCACCGGACCGCCGTTGGCGCCCGTCAGCTCAAGGCCGGTCTTTTCGCGGTATTTCGGATCGTGCGCCTTGAGCAGGAAGATCGCGAGCGTGTCGCTGTACTCGCGGATCGTGCCGCACTGCAGGCCTTGGTGGAAGACGGGTTTCTCGGTGCCGTCATGTGCGCGGCGCAGCACTTCGTCTTCCAACAGGCCCATGCCAATGCGCTTGGCCTTTTCCCACGCCGCGGCGAACTCCTCGTCCTCGTCGCGCCATTCGTAGACCGTGATTCGTGCTACGTCGATCGCTTTCGCCGCACGCGATACATTTCCCGTTTCCGCGAGGGCGGCGAGGAAGGCGATCTTTTTTTCAGGTGTCAGCTTGGTGGCCATGCTCGGGACGGTAAATTCCGCCGCCCGACACATGTACACCCTACTCCGCTAGGGTCTTCCAATTGCTAGCTACCTGAGCGCGCTGGCGGTACAGGCAAATGTTGCGGACCTGCGCCACGCTGGTATCGAACATTCTGGCGAGCCGCTTGTAGCCAATGCCCTCCACCTCGTGCATCTGACGCATCAACTCCACATCGTGGTCTGTGAGCGTGGCTCGAGGGTGATCTTCCCCGATTCGGGCGCCACGATCGTTCACACCTACCGTGATTCGGGCCATCGCAGTCCTCCAGATCGGTCGGCAGCGTGCGCCAGCGCTACCAATTCAACCCCGCCTCGTACTCCGCCCAGGCCTTTTTGCACGCCAATGCCGCAGCATCACCGGAGTCGGCGCCCACACTGTCCAAGTACGGGAGCCATTCGGCGAGGCTTCGGAGCCTATACGTTTGCCTGTCGTCGAACGCGTCTCGCGCCAAGTCGCCCACAGGGTCGTTCCGCTCCCGCTGTTGGCCAAGCCACTGAGAAAATTCCGTGTATTTCAGGGTCACGCCCTTACTTGCTAATTTCTGCATATTCGCTGTTTCCAGCAGGGGGGACTCGTAAAATTTTCGTTCCTGGAAGCCTGGAAGCGCTGGAGGCACTTACTAGGTTTTTTTTTAAAATCAAATTTCTGAGTTTCCATATGGGAAAATGTAGTAAGTGCCTCCAGCGCTTCCAGGCTTCCAGGATTTCTAGTCAAAACCACCCTCCTCAGCTCTCAATCCGTAAAAATTCCCGGATTCAAGCTTTTTGACAGCTATCCCTTCCCGCTTGAGACGCGCAGAAAATGCGTTTTTGTTGCTGCATCCGCTCGTATCGTGTCCCTCTTCCCGGCACCAGTTGATAAAGTCGTCAAAAAGTGCGGATGCCTTCGACCCGCCCTTCGGGTCGCATTGCTCGCGCTCGCCAAGCCACAGTCCAACCGGATCCTGGGCGCGGAAATAGGTATTCGTCATGTCCGACACCTCGGGCGGCGGCTCCAAGCCCTCGCAGTTGTACGCCATCGCGCCCGCTACCAACCATGCTAGGATGCCGGCGGCCTCGGCCTTGAGCTTACGCACCAGATCCTTGTCGCCGTCGGCCAGTTTCGGGTCGCGCGTCGGAGCACCGGGCCGGTTCCAACGCCGATCGAAGGGAATCAGGTGCAGGCGCCCTCGGACTGCGCCGTCGACGTGGTCGAGATCCGGCCTGTGGTTCGTCATGAGCCACAGCTTGTGCGTGATCTCGAAAGTGAAGGGGCTTTCGTGCAGCCCACGCGCCGTCATGTAGCCGTCACCTGTGTGGCGCTTGACAAGCGCTACGTCCAGCCGCTGATTCTCCTTGCTCTCGCTGCTGATCGCTGCGCGGGCGCCGGCTAGCTTGCGCGCGCTGGGGGTGGGCCTCTCTGCATCGGCGTCACCCTTGCCGGCCATCAGCGCCTCAGGTGCAATCGTCTGACAGTAGTCGCCCATGATCCAGGTCAGGATATCGAGCAGTACGTTCTTGCCGTTGGCGCCCTCCCCCACCGCGATGAACATCTTGTGCTCCCTGGCCAGACCGGTGAGGCTGTAGCCTAACGCCCGCTGCAGGTAGCTTGCCAGGCGCGGCCGCATGCGGTAGCCGCCCGACGCTCGGGGATCCGGCTTGGATGTGATCTCGTCGATAAACTGACGCCACCGTAGCGCCGAAGCGCCAGCATCGAATGCAACCGGCGCGCGGCGCGTCACAAAGGCATCTCGGCCAGCATCCTGTAACTGGCCTGTACGCAGGTCCACCACTCCGTTTTCCGCCCCGAACAACCACGGGTCTTGGTCCAGATCGAGAATAGAGACCGCAAAGCGCGCATCGCATTTGGCCAACCCTTGCATGTTCACCAGGGCGCTGCGATTGCGGCAGTGGACCGCCCATTTGTCCAGGTTGTCCGCCGCTTTGGCTATCGCCTTGCGCTCCTTGTCGTCATGAGTCGGGTCACTCGCCTTCTCGCGCATCTCGGCGCCCTTGGCGTAGTAGAACTCGGCCACACGTAGCGACTGCGACTGCGCCGCCAGACCGGCGGCGTCAACCTGCCACCGCCCCTCGTTCCAGAATAGCCAAGAGCTCGTCTCAGTCACGTACCGTAGATCACCGTTAGTTAGTTCGGCCAGCAGTGCCAGGTTGCCAGCGTCGGTGCGGTCAAGACGCGTGTCAGCGGTGGCTCTGGCCTTGAGCGCCTGAGCGCTTTTCGGGTTGACCCAGCCGCGATCCATCGCCCATTTGAAGATGGACTGGTACGTGAGTTCCTGCGGCTCTAGGTCTTCCTCCCACTTGCGCTGCGCCTCCACGGGATCGTACTTCGGCGAGAGCCCGCTGAAGGCATGCCACATGTCAAGCGCCTGTGTCTCGCGACCGGCTTGCGCCAAGCTTTTGAGCGCTAGGCCCATCTCGGCCCAGAAGGCGTAACCGTCGGCGTCTTCCACGCTAAATGCGGTCATCGCAGACAGCACGTCCGCGATGGTTTCGTCCGACACGCGATGCAGCGTCACGGTGCGATCCAGGTCACTCTGCATTGATGCTGCTGTGCCGCGTTCGGGCCGTTCGATAGTGTCCGGACCGTGCGTGGCGCTCAACCAATCAAAGAAACCTTCCGGCGCCTGCATCACGTCAGCCGGCATATCGGGTAGCCGATGCCCCGTCACTGTCAGGTATCGCCCGCCGTTCCCGCCATACACTTCAATCGGCTTTGCCCAATCCCGCGCGATGGAGCCTTTAAGGAAGATGCGCACACCGCGACCGGAAGGTGAGAGTTCTGCATAACTGCCAGCTCGCGCCACGATCTCAGCGGCCCACTGCTGCAGCTCGCCGTCTGGACCCATGCAGTCGTCCAGGTCGATGCCGACAAGCGACGACTGTTCCGACATCCGAAAGCCCAACCCACCCTCGCCGACCAAGCTTAGGACGTCGTAGCCAGCAACAGCGGTATCGAAGTCACTCCAGCCCGTGCCCCGATTGCTCGAAACATTGCGGGATACGTTGAGTGGATTCTTCGGCACTTTGGTGTGCTTGGTCCGTTCTTCCGACCAGACAGCCTCCCATACGCACCAGCGCGCCGGATACGCTCGTAACGCCGCCGGGATGTCAGCAATTGCGGGCGAAAGAATGCTCGGAGGCGCCCTCATTTGCTAGCACCCAACCGGGCGATATCATGGGCCAGCTTTTCACGAAGGTCCTTCAGGTCCTGCCATGCGCGCCCGTGCGTATCCCGCATAGCGCGATTGCCCCATTCATTGGCGAACTCAAAGGCCGAGCGTGCGGCTGCCTCGGCGGTCTCGACTGTTGCCAAACCGCGTTGCAGTTCTGCAATGGGGAGCGATTTGCCAGGCGTACAATTCCAGTTGCTGATATACAACATGTTCAACTCCTCAAACAACATGGCCCCAGGTGCGGCCTGCTGCAATGCTTAGCACGGTGGTTTTGCTCACATTGAACTGGCGCCCGATTCCGCGCGCGGACTGTCCTGCGGCGACAAGGCGACGAATTGACCGCACATCGGCTTCGGTCAATCGATGAAGCCCGTGGGCTTCGCCCGGCGGCCGCCGCCCATTCAAAGCAGCCCGCCGCATGTTCTCGGCGTGCGTCACCCATTCGAGGTTGTCCACGGAGTTGTTGGCAAGATCGCCGTCGATGCGATGGATTTCTGGTAGCTCCTCGGGGTTTGGGATGAAAGCTCGTGCGACCAACTGATGCACCCCAAAGCGCTTCACCGATTTATCTACTTTGAGTGTCACGTTGTAGTAGCCATTGTTCCCTCGCGCGCATCGCATAATCCCACCGCCCACACGTCGGCCGCGGAGCGTCAATCGCGGAATTGATCTCACGCGACCAAGGCAGCTCACTTCGTAGGCTGCTTCATAGCCGGGTACTGCGCGCCAAAACTCTGTCATATCACCCTCCACTGTATGACCTAAGCGCTCGTCTTCCATTCGTAGGACGCCCACAGGATCGAGACTACCGATAGGCAGCGCCAGGCGCGCCTCGATCTTCCGTGCCATGCGCTCGCTGATGTTGCGCTTCGGGTTCTTGCCGATGAGCTGGGATATACAGGCCTGGCTGACCCCCAGGCGTCGCGCCAGCGCGTCCTGGCCGCCCTCGTTCTCGGCGATCTTGCGCAGGTGGGTCAGCCGGGCCGCGTACACCGCGGCCAATGGATCTTCGTTGCTCCTGCTGTGATGCCTCATGACGCACCTTGCTCGAGCAGGCGGTAGATATCTTCAGCCCGCCACATCGTCATACGCTTTCCGAAGCGTACAGGTGCAGGGAAACGACCGGACTTAACGCCGTTCCACCAAGTCGTGTGTGATACGGGAAAAATTGGCGGGACGCCTCTTTTTTTGTCACCAAGGATCTGTTTGGCGCGAAGAAAGATTGGTACAGAGTTCTGCATGGCAAGCTCCGAATTGGAACAATGCCGCCGGCTTGCATAAGAAGAGAGCGCCGGCAGCGGATCCCGGCGAGCGCCGGGCATTTTGATCCGCAATCCGCCGGCTCCGATCAAAATCGGAGGGAGGACATTCCCTGGAAGCGGAGTTGCCAGGGGCTTAGTCCTCTCCGTCTTCAGCCAGATAGGCTTCGGGGACGTTACCCGTACCACGCGAGTGCTAGCCCACTGCGCAAGGCGATTTAAGCGACCGTAGCCGAATTGACATTGTATGACGTTGAACAATTTCTGACCCACCCCATTGACTCGAATTGAGCGTAGCGAGGCGCCTGTGGCGTCCTCGCGTTGCCTGATTGCGACAGAAAATTAGCCTTTGCTTATGTTCCTGATACACCAGTCGCCACAACGCTGGCTTCGCGTTCGAGCAGTTGGAACGTATTGGCCATGAGCCGCAACAGGGCTTGTTCAGTGGCCGAAGAGAGGGGGGCCACTTCAATATCCTCGTCACCGGTGCGTGCTTCGCGCTCGACGCTGTTGTTCAGCAGCACGGCCAAAACTCTAGCTGCGTCACCTGCGACCGCTTCAGTGAAGCTTGCGAGCTCGACAACACGGCGCAATGGCGCGGGCGTGGCCAGCAGCGCTTCGTCGCTAGGGGTGCTATGGGGAAATTCAAGAATCGAGACGGGGATTTGGTTAGCCATGGCGGCCTCCTTCGTGAGGTAGGCCCGCCGCTCATCGCCAAATGAGGTGGGCGGGCAGAAAGCAGGGTTGGCGAACCGGACACAAAGGAACCCGGCATACCCGAAGGTATCCCCGCAATCGCCCGCCCGAAGAGGGTGCGCAAAAGCGTATGGACGTAAAAATACCGCCTTATGGCGGTCGTCCGCCGATGTGATTCCAGGTCGCCAAACCTGGTCCCTGTTGAGCAGGGACAACGTCAGTATATAGAAGCTGGCGTCGCTTGTGAATAGATTTCGATGCCGCCTATTTTTTAGACGAACGCGCCGCCAAAATCATCGCTTGCTTTGCTTCGCTGAAACTCAACTTCGTGCCCGATCCCAAGGGAGACTTCGCGACCGGCGCGTCGGCTGGCGAGGCTGTAGACCTTGAAGCTTTATAGTCGTCCCAGGCGGCATCAAGGTCAGAGCGCTCGTAGATGATGGAAGGACCCGCACGGGTACCCTTGCCGGCCAGTCGCGGCGCGATGTTAGTGTCGAAGAACCGGCGTCGCACGCCCAGGTATGCCTGGGCCTCTTGCGTTGTGAACCCGCGCTTTTCCATGCTGCATAGCTCGTGCTGACGAGAAGACCAAGGCTACTTCATCTGGCACATAGCTGTCTGCTCAACCGGCTTTAGCAGAAGCTACTCTTGGAGTGCACCAGGCGGCCCAGTCTCGCATCATTTGGCGTCGCCGATCAAGCATATCTCCACGACGATAAGCCGCCTCAACCTTGTCGCTTACCGCGTGCGCCAGCGCCATTTCGGCCATCTCGGAAGGGTACTCCGTTTGTTCGGCAGCCCAATCGCGGAACGAAGAGCGAAACCCGTGGACGGTATAGCCGGGCCGCATGCGACGCAGCAACATTGTGAGCGACATATCGGTCATAGGCTGTCCGCTCCGCACGCCGGGGAACACCCACTGGCTTTGGGCGATTCCTTTGGCGCGCTTCAGCACCTCTTGTGCGGCTTCGGAAAGGGGAACACGGTGCGCCCGTCCAGCCTTCATCCGATCGCCAGAAATGGACCAAAGCGTGCCGTCTTGCGCAAACTCATCCCACGTCGCGCGCAACACTTCGCCACTGCGCGCAGCCGTGTAGATGAGAAATTCCACCGCAAGCGCGCTCACCCCGTCCACAGCTCTTAGATCCGCCACAAACTCCGAGAGTTCGCCGTAAGGCATCGCAGGATGGTGGCGCACCTTCGCGACCTTGGCAGGCTTCGGCAGCAGTTTATCGAGGTGCCCACGCCACCGCGCCGGGTTCTCACCTTGACGCAGCTTGCGCGCCTTCGCTGCATCGAGAATGCACTCAATGCGACCGCGCAGCCGGCTGGCGGTTTCCGTCTTCGTCTCCCAAATGGGTTGAAGCACTTTCAACACTGCAGCGTCGTCCACTTCGCCGACCGGCACGCTACCAAACACTGGGTACGCGTAGGTCGCCAGGGTGTTCTCCCACTGCTGCAGGTGCTTTGAGTTTTTCCAGCCCGCACGATTGGCTTTGATGTACGTCTCGGCCGCGGCTTTGAACGTCACCTGTTGGGCACGGTCGCGCGCATCCCTCTCAGACAGTTCCGCCAACATCCTTTCCCGGTTATCCACGGGGTCAATGCCGTCGGCAAGTAGCGCTCGCGCCTTGATGGCCTTTTTCCTGGCTTCTTTGGCGGGCACCGCCGTGAGCGCCCCAAGCCCCATTTCTCGCCTGCGCCTGTTCAACTGATAGCGGAATATCCAAGATTTCGCGCCTGTGCTGCTGACCTGCAGGTAAAGGCCATCACCGTCAGAGTGCATGCCTTCGCCTGCATGCTTGATTTTCAATTCGCTAAGCATCGGAATCCTCGTCCACACCCGCCATTTTACCCACCACATACGGCGTTTATTGTAGCGAATCAAATTTGACAACAAAGTACAAACTTTACGGATTTAAGTCTTTTTGTCCAATTAAATCAATAACTTAAATTTAATCAATCGAACGAACATGAACCTTATTTTAGTAATAAATGGCGGACACCGCTTCCGCCAGAAGACCGCCCCCCATCCCCTTCGGTTCACCCGCGCCACCCGCCCGCCATCACGGTCCAGGGCGCGTCCGCTCGCGCCCCTGTTGCGCAGATATCATTAACAGCTGAAAAACCCCTGAATAGAAACGATTTCGTCTACTATCTGGCGCATTCCGGGCGGCTCGCGGTGGCGAACCCGGTCAAAGAACCGGCGACACAGCCAGGCGCGATCCGTATGCCCAAACTCAAAGACGCATTCAAATCAGGCCTGTTCCGGCTGTCTCCGGCCCTGGCCGCGCGCTGCGGCGTGCAATTCCCGCTGCGGGCGCCGAACCGGGCCTTCCTGGAACAGCAGATATTCGACTATCTCAACCACCAGGCGGACGGCCCGCAAGGCCCGGGGCGCTGCCTCTTCCTGGGCATGGGCGAATACACCTGGCACTATCCGCGGCTGCTGAAGCCGGAATTCCATTCGCTCGACATGGATCCGGAACAGGCTCGCTACGGCGTGCCCGGCCGCCACCTGACCGGCAGCGCCACCGAGATGGCGGCGCTCTACGAGCCGGGCTATTTCGACGTGGTGATCGCCAACGGCCTGATCGGCTATGGCCTGAACGAGCAGGCCGGCTATGAACGCATGCTGGAGCAATGCCACGCCGTGCTCAAGCCCGGCGGCCTGCTCATCCTGGGCTACAACGACACGCCCGAACGCGCGCCCTTCCCGGTGCATATCGACGCGCTCGGCCTGTTCGCGCCCTTCGTGCCGCCGATCGACGGCGTCGAACAGCCGCGCCATCCCATGCGCGACAAGTACCACCACGTATTCGTCTTCGCCCGCCGGCGGGAACGCGACGCCGTCGCGGCCTGAGCGCGCGGTGGGCCCACGACCAGTCCTATTTATTGATGACGGCGCCGTCGCCGCGATGCTCGCGGCTGCCCGCCCTGGCGGGCGCCTGGGCGCCCGCGGGCGTCGCGGGCTCGGCCGTCGGCGCGGCCTGCGGCCGCTGGCGCTGGATCTGCTCCAGCCGCGCCGCCGCCTCGTCGCCTTTCAGCTCCGCCACCCGGCCGCGCACGACCGCATCCATGTACTGGCGCGTGAAGGGTTCGCCCACGCGCCATGCGTCGCCCTCCTGCAAGAACTCGAAATCGCCTTCGAACACCTGCCAGTCGGCGCGGCCGATGGCCGACATCAGCCGGTCACGGTACTCGCCCTGCAGGCGGCATGACCACCGGCCGCCGCCAAGGTCCTTGCAGTCGCCCAGCGGCTGAATATTGCGCACGTTGCGCGTGTCGGTTTCCGGCGGCAGGCCCATGCGCTCGCGCTGCCTGTCTTGGGCCGCCTTGCGCGCCGCGCCCCGGGTCAGCTCGTCGAAGGCCGCCGCCCCCTGCTCGAAGGCGGCGGCGAGCCTTGCCGCGCCCGCCGGCTGGCCGACAGCGCGCGGCTTGCCGTCGGCATCGAGCTGGCCGTAGCGGGCCCGCACCACGCGCGGGTCCGCACCGGCGATCATCATCTCACCCTTGTCGTTCGGACCGATGGCGTAGGCCAGGGCCGACGCGGCCTCGCCGACCTTCAGCGTCGCGGTGCAGCCGCGCGATCGCTCCGGCTTGATGTAGCCGACTTCCTTCACATCCGAAAACGTCGCCAGGTACAGGTCGGCCGGCGCCACGCCCCCGGCCAGCGGGTTGCGGGACATCTGCTGGAGACGCGAGGTGAACAGGCTGGCGCGCAGGGTTTTCTGCACATCGCCGTCATCGCACTGCGGCGGCGTGGCCGGCGCGAACAGATACCAGGCCGCCGCGGCCACGGCGATCGCGCCGCCGCCCAGCCAGGCCCAGCGCGGACCGGGAAAGGCGCGCTTGAGCGCGACCTGGCGTATCTGCCGTTCGTATTCCTCGAGCTTGCGCTGCATCAGCGCGTCCATTTCGGCCAGCGCCTGCTTGCGCGTGGCGTTGCTGGCAAAGGCGGCCTCGGTCACGGACAGCTCGCCGATGGCGGCCAGGTCCTCGTCGGACACGATGTGCTCGTCCACCAGCCAGAACAGCGCCTCGCCGAGCGTGCTCCAGGGCTCCGCCGTGGCGTCGCCCAGCCGCTGGCGGGCGGCGTCGTGATGCTCCTGGCGGATGACGCCGTCGGTCAGCAGGCGGTCGAGCAGCGGGGTGGAGACGATGGCCATGGATGCGCGGCGGCGGGCCGCCTGAATGAGGACGGCTCATGATACCGCTGCCTCATCTTCCCTCCCGCGCGGCGCTCAGGCGGCCATGGCCGCCGGATAGGTCCTGGGAATGCCCGCCGCCGCCACCCCGCTGCGCAAGGTCTCCCGCGGCAGCGACGCCGCCAGCAACGCGCGCGCGGCCAGCAGCCGGGGCAGGTCCACGCCGGTGCGATAGCCCATGCTCTCCAGCATGAACACCAGGTCCTCGGTGACGATGTTGCCCGACGCGCCCGGCGCAAACGGGCAGCCGCCCAACCCGCCGAGGCAGGCGTCGAAAGCGCGGATGCCTTCGTCCAGGCCGGCCAGCGCGTTGGCCAGGCCCAGCCCCATGGTGTCGTGCAGATGCAGTTTCACCAGCCGCGCGCCGACCGCGTCCTGCGCCGCCCGCACCGCCTCGCGCACGCCCGCCGGATGGGCGTAGCCGACCGTATCGGCCAGCGCGATCTCGTCGGCGCCGGCGCGCATCACCGCCGCGGCCACCTGGGCCACGCGGCGCACCGGCACCGCCCCTTCCATCGAGCAGCCGAAGGCCGTGGCGACCGCCACATCCAGCCGCGCCGGCCGCGCCTGCGACCGCAGCCAGTCGGCGATGGCGGCCACGGCCTCGACCTGCGCGTCCGTGCCCTTGCCGACGTTGGCATGGCTGTGCGTGTCGCTGACCGACACAGGGATGGCGATCACGTGCGCGCCCGCCTCGTAGGCCGCGATGGCGCCCTTCAGGTTGCAGGCCAGCGCGCACACCGTCAGGCCGTCGATGCCCAGCACTTGCGGCAGCAGCTGCCCGGTATCGGCCATCTGCGGCACCAGCCGGGGCGACACGAAACTGCCGACCTCGATCTCGCGCAGCCCGGCCGCCGCCAGCTGCCGGATCCAGCGCAGCTTGTCGTCGGCGGCCATCATGCCGCGCGCCATCTGCAGGCCATCACGCGGCCCGACCTCGCACAACCTCACTTCCTGTTCCATGGCGTTTCCCTGGTCGAATGCGCCGGCCGTTACTGCTGCACCACGATGCCCGCGGTGGCGATGGTCTGGCGCGCCTTGCCGATGTCCGAACGGATCAGGGCCGCGAACTGTTCCGACGACACCGGATCGGCCTCCAGCCCCTGCGAGGCCAGCGCATCGCGCACGTCCTGGCGCGCCAGCAGTTTGTTGAAATCGGCGTTCAGCCGCGCCACCACGGCGGCCGGCGTCTTGGCCGGCGCCAGCACGCCGTAATAGGTCACCACGCTGAAATCCTTGTAGCCCAGCTCGGCCACGGTCGGCACGTCGGGCAGCGCGGGATTGCGCTTGGGCGAGGTCACCGCCAGCGCGCGCACCTTGCCGGCCTTGATCAGCGAGGCCGCCGACGAGATCGACGAGCCGGCGAACTGCAGGTGGCCGCCCATCAGGTCGGCCAGCGCCGGCGCCGAACCCTTGTACGGCACGTGCTGCATCTTGAAGCCGGCCGCGTGCTGCAGCATCTCCATGGCGATGTGCACGCCGCCGCCCGTGCCCGAGGTGCCGTAGGACAGCGTGTTGGGCGCCTTGCGGGCCGCCTCGATCACCTCCGGCAAGGTCTTGAAGGGCGAGCTGTCGGACACCAGCAGCACCATCGGCGTGGTCGCCACCAGCGCCACCGGCGCCAGGTCCTTGACCGGGTCGTAGGCCACCTTCATCAGCAGCGGAATCAGCGTGACGTTGTCGGACTGCCCGATCACCAGGTCATAGCCCTGCGCCGGCGCGCGCGCCGCCTCGGCCAGTCCCAGCGCCGTGCCGGCGCCCGGCTTGTTTTCAGGCACCACGGACCAGCCATTCAGTTCATGCAGCTTGTTGCCCATCAGGCGCCCGATGTAATCGGTGCCGCCGCCCGGCGTGGACGGGATGATGATGCGGATGGGCTTGCTGGGATAGTCCTGCGCGTGCGCCACGCATGCGACGGCCATCGCGGCCACCGCCAAGAGTCTGCGGATCATCGGATTGTCTCCTCTTTGATGGATGTCTTGGCGGTCTGGCGCCGCCTCGACGGGGACCGGCTCTACGGCCGGTTCATGCTTTGTCCTCGCAATGCACCACGCCCGCCGAGCGCAGGGCGTCGATGCGCGCGGCATCCAGCCCCAGCCCTCGGAGGATGGCTTCGGTATCGCGGCCCTGGGCCGGCGGATCGAACCGCTTGCCGGCCTTCAGGCCATCGAATTCGATCGGCAGCGCCGCCGCGGCGATTTCGCCGCCGTCCGGCAAGGCCGTGGCCAGCAGCGCGCCGCCGGCGTTCAGGTGCTCATCGTGCAGCAGGTCGTGCGGCTGGCGGATCGGCCCGTACGACAGATTGGCGGCCTCCAGCGCCGCGCACAATGCGTCGGTCTTCCAGGTCTTGAGGATCGCGCCCACGCCCGGCACCAGCCACGAACGCGCCGCCTCGCGGTCCACCGCGGTGGCCAGGCGCGGATCGGCGGCCCATTCCGGCGGCAGGAATTTCTGCGCGAAGTTGCGCCATTGGGCATCGCCCACCACCGCCACGAACACGCGTCCGTCGGCGGTCTCGAAGACGTCGTACACGCCCCATGGCGGCTTGCGCTCCGCGCCGAAGGGTTTGGGCGCGGCGCCGGTCAGCTGGTACTGCGCGATGAACTGCGCCACCAGCAGCAGATTGTTCTCGAACAGGCCCGAGCGCACGTGGCGGCCGCGCCCGGTGACGTGGCGGTCGTGCAGCGCGGCCAGCGCGCCCACCACGCCGAAGGTGCCGCCCAGGATGTCGTTGACCGACGCCGCCACCCGCTGTGGCGTGTCGGCGCCGCCGTTGATGTAGGCCAGGCCGCCCATCATCTGCACCACTTCATCCAGCGCGGTGCGGTGCTTGTAGGGGCCGGACAGGAAGCCCTTGAGCGACACGTAGATCAGCCGCGGGTTCTCGGCCGACAGCGAGGCGTAGTCCAGCCCGTACTGCGCCAGGCCGCCGTCGCGGAAGTTCTCCACCACCATGTCGGCCTGCAGCGCCAGTTGCCGCGCCAGCGCCTGTCCCTCGGCCGATTTCAGGTCGATCGACAGGCTCTGCTTGTTGCGGTTGAAGACGGGAAAATAGCCGCTGCCCGATCCCTTCAGGCGGCGCGTGCGGTCGCCGTCGATCGGCTCCAGCTTGATCACCTCGGCGCCCAGGTCGGCCAGCGCCAGGCCGGCGGCCGGCCCCATGATCATGTGGGACAGCTCCAGCACCTTGATGCCGCGCAAGGGCAATTCGCTGTGGTCCATGAAGGGTGAAGCGGGCGCTGCGCTCATCGACGTTTCCTCTGCCTGCGGCGTGGAGGCCCGGGCGCATGCCCCAGGGCCGGTACGCAGCCATCATCGCGGGCGCGGCGGCATCGCGAAAGCGGTCTTTCAGCACCGGGGCATTCTCGTTTCGGAACGTCCGGGTAAGCCCTAGGGCCAGGGCGCCGCCCCCAGATGCGCCAACAGCGCGCGCGCCGCGGGCGGCAGCGTATCGAGTTCGCGCACGGCAATGCAAAGCGGCGTGCCCGACCAGGGGCCGGACAAGGCGATGAAGCGGATGTCCTGGCTGGCATGGCGCGGCTTCAGGTACATCGGCACCACCGCCACGCCCATGCCGCGCGCCACCAGGTTGCAGATGGTCTCGTGCGAACTGACCCGGGCGCTGATGCGGCGCGCCACGCCGGCCTCGCGCGCGGCCTGCTCGAACACCGCGCTGATGCCGTTGTCGCGGTTCAGCTCGATCTGTTCGTAGGGCAGCAACTGCGCATAGTCCAGCAGCTCGCTGTCGGCCAGCAGGTGCTGCGCCGGCACCACCGCGGCCAGCTCGCAATAGCCGCAGGCGAATACCTGCAGGCCATCGTGGCCGAAGTCCGATCCCACCGCCACATCGGCGTGGCCCGCCAGCACTTCCTGGAAGACCTGCTGGGTGGTGCTTTCCTCGAGCGCGATCTCGATCTGCGGATACGCGCGGCGGAACGACTGGATCTGCGCCGGCAGGTCGCCCGACAACGCCGCCACGCTGGCCGCCAGCCGGATGCGCCCGCGCACGCCGGTGGCGAAGCCCGCCATCTCGCGGCGCATGCGCTCCATCTGCTGCAGCACCAGCCGGGCATGGCCCGCCAGCGCCTGGCCGGCCGGCGTGGCCTGCACGCCCTTGACGTCGCGCGCCAGCAGCGGCACGCCGAGCATTTCCTCCATCTCGATCATGCGCTTGCTGACCGCGGACGGCACGATGTTCTCGCGCGCCGCGGCGCGAGCCAGGCTGCCCTCTTCCAGCGCCGCCAGGAACAGGCGCAGGGAAACCGGGTCGACATCGCGGGGATGGGCGGGGGTGGGCAACGGACGCTTCATGGCCGCCAGTGTCCCGCGTTGGCGGCTCGGGCCGGGATCGGGGTTTTCCCGAGCCGTCCATCCGCCGGGTCCGATACACTGCGCCTGGCCATTGCGCGGCGCACCCGCGCGACGCAGGACACTCTCCGTTTGATCGGCAACCAGAATAAGGCTCGCATCATGCAGTGCCCCAAATGCAATTGGCAGAACCCGGCCTCCCACACCCAGTGCTTCAGCTGCCACGCGCCCCTGCCCGCGCCGACCACGCCCAGCATGGCTGCCGCCAACGTCCCCGCCCTCCCCGGCATCTGGTCGCGGCTGGCCGCGAGCGTGATCGATGCGGCCGCCATGATCGCCGCCATGTTCGCCTTCTCGGCCGCCGCGTCCCTCAGCTATGAAGCGTTGCTGGAGCAGCCCCGCCCCCCTGGCGCTCGCCCTGGCCGCGGGCCTGCTCGGCCTGCTGTTGCCCGCTTTGATGGACGCCTGGGGTTCCGGCTCGCCCGGCAAGCAGCTGTTCAAGCAACGCGTGGTCACGCGCAACGGGCAGAGTCCCGGCCTGCTGCGGTCCCTGTGGCGGCACCTGATGAAGTTCCCCCTGAACCTGGCCCTGCCCGGCGTGTTCCACCATATCCAGCAGGCCATGTTCGGCGAACGCGCCATGCACAACTGGGCCGCGGGCACTTACGTCGTTTCGAGCCGGGCCGATCCGCGGGCAATCCAGGCGGCCCTGGGCCAGACGCGCTCGATCACCGGCGCCGGCAAGCTCCTGCTGTTCGCCGCGGGCGCGGTGGTGCTGGTGCTGGCCGGCTTCGTGCTGGCCGCGCTGACGCTCGGTCCGCGCGACGCCGACAACCCCGTGATGGCCGACGTACGGCGCCTGGATCGGGTATCGCAGCCGGTCCGGATGCTGGCGGAAAACCACTACCGCGGCACCGGCAAGTTCGCCGCGACCTTGCAGGACCTGGGCGTGACGCGCGAATCGCTGGCCTCCAGCGGCTTTTCCAACCTGGAGCTGAACCCCGTCAATGGCGTGCTGCGCTTCACCATTGCCGGCCCCGCAAATGCCGATGACGCCTCGCCCCTGGCGGGCAAGCATCTGGTCTACCTGCCCGAGCTGCGCGCCGAACGCAAAGGCGGCGGCATCCGGCGCTGGCAATGCGGCAGCGACGACATCGCCGCGAGCGACCGCCACTATGGCTGCCGCCACGCCGCCGGCGCCGCCGCCCCCTGACGCCTGCCTGCCGCCCGAGGAATCCGCATGTCCAATCTGATCGAATCCATCCTGCGCGCCGAGGACGGCGACGACACGCCACGCATGCTCGCGCTGTGCGAGCAAGGGCTGCGCGAGCAGCCGAATACCGCCGTCATGTGGGCGTTGCGCGCCCGCTGCCATGCCAGGCGCGGGGCCGCGGCCGCGCGCGACGCCGACCTGGCGCGGGCGCTGGCGCTCGATCCCCATTGCCCGGATGCCATCGCGGTGCAGGTCACTGCACGCTATGACGAGGGCGACCCGCAAGCGGCCTGGCGCCTGCTGCGCGACGCCAGCCAGCGCACTTCCGGACATTTCGGGCTTCTGCTGGCCGAAGCCTACCTGCTGATCAACGACCGCCGCCTGCAGGATGCCATCGACTGCTGGACCCGCGCGATCCAGCGGCGCCCGCAGGCCGGCGCGCCGCATTGCTACATCGCGTCCAACCTGGCCAATGCCGGACGCCACGGCGAAGCCGTGCCCTACTTCGAACGCGCGGTCGCGCTTGCCCCTGGCAACGGCCGCTTCATGTACGACGCCGGCAACACCTATCGCAGCCTCGGCGACCTGCACAAGGCCATCGCCATGTTCGACCGGGCCCGCGCGATCCTGGGCGAGGAAAACGCCATCCAGCACAACCGCGCCTCATGCCTGCAGGCGCTGGGCCGCGATGCCGATGCGGTGGAAGAGTGGACCAGCCTGCTGCGCCGCGAACCCGACTGGGACTGGCCGCTGGAAGGCAAGGCCCGCTCGCTGCACCGCCTGGGCCGGGCCGGCGAGGCCGCCCCGCTGTGGCAAAAGCTGGATGCGCTGTCTGACAATGGCTGGGAGGGCCGCAAGGAACAGGCCCGCGAATATGTGCGCAGCCGCCACCCCGAACTGGCGCAGGAGGCCCTGCGCGGCCTGGATCCGATGACCAGCGGCGATGCCCAATTGCTGTTCGTGGCCGGCAACGCGCAGCGCGACCAGGGCGAGTGGGAGCAGGCCCTGGCGTACTACCTGCGCGGCTACGAACTGGCGCCGGACAGCGACTTCCTGCCCGGCAACGCCGCCGACATGCTCGCCCGCCTGGACCGCTACGACGAAGCCTTGCCCCTGTCCGAAGTGGCGATCTCGCTGGACCCCGAGTGGCTCAAGTGGCGTCGCGTGCGCATCGACGCCTTGACCCGTCTGGGCCGCGGCGCGGAGGCGGTGGCCGATGCCGAACGCGCGCTGCAACGCTGGCCCGACAACAGCATGCTGCAGGCCGACGCCGTCAACGCCCTGATTGCCGCGGGCCGCCACGACGACGCCCTGGCGGCCTGCGACCGCCTGATCGCGATGGACCCGGAGTTCCGCAGCTGGGCCCTGTTCTCGCGCGGCGAGATCTACGGCGCCATGAAACGCCACGCGGAATCCGCTTCGGCATTCCGCCAGGCGGCCGCGGCCTACCAACAGAACGGCAAACCCCAATACCAGGAACTGTCGCTGGACAACGCCCTGGCGGCCGAACGGGCGGCCAGCGCGCCACGCGGCCTGCTGGGGCGGTTGTTCGGCCGCAAGTAGCCATCGCGGACGGCATGCCGCGCCGGATTCGGCGCCGGCGGGAATACCCAGGCCGACGCCATGGCGGCACTCACTCGGGCAGCGCCGGCGCGGTCACCCAGCCAAACCCCTGCAACAAGCCCAACAGGCAACGGCGCGCCACCGCCACCGCCTCATCGCGCAGCGCATCGGCGCGCCAGCCCATTTCGATGGCGTAGCCCGGCATGGCGATCGGGCACGGCAGCAGCCGCAGGCCCGCGACCTCGGCCAGCCCGCGCGCCGCATGCGCCGGCAGGGTGGCCAGCGCCTCTCCGCCGCGCAGCAGGAACGCCAGCGCCGAGAAATGCGTGGTCGCCGCCAGCACCCGCCGGTTCAGGCCCAGGTCGTGCAGCACTTCATCGACCACGCCGATAAAGCCGCCCGACGACACCAGCACGTGCGCACGCCGGGTGAAATCCTCCACTGACAACGCGTCCTGGCCCGGCGCCAGGCTGGCCGGGTCAACCAGGCAGGCATAGCCGCCCTGCCCCACGGTCACGCGCTGCAAGGTCGGCGCGGTCAGGCCGCCGGATGCGATCACCAGGTCGACCTCGCGCGCCATCAGCATGTCGGCCACCAGGCGGCTGTGGGTCTGGCGGAAGATCAATCTCAGTCCCGGCGCCGCCACGGCCAGCGCCGCGATCGCCTCGCGTCCCAGCGCGATCTCGAAGTCATCGGACAGCCCCAGCGTGACCGAGCGCCCGCCGAACCCCGCCGCGCCCGGCCGCGCCAGCGACAGGCTCTGCCGGCACTTGTCCAGCGCCTCGCCGATGATCGGCCGCAGTTCGCGCGCCCGCAGGCTGGGCGACAGGCCGCGCCCGGTGCGCACGAACAACGGGTCGGCATAGAGCACGCGCAGCCGCGCCAGCGCCGCGCTGACCGCCGACTGGGTCACGCCCAGGCGCAGCGCGGCGCGGCCCGCGCCGCCCTCGTCGTAGATCGCCTCGAACACCTTGAGCAGGTTCAGGTCGGTCGACTCGATATCGATCTGGTTCATATCATTTATCGCCAGGCAGGATTGATTGATTTTAGGCCGCCCCCGACACTAGGACGCATCGACTCCCCTCCCCCGTGAAAAAGGAACCCCCATGACCGCCACCACCGTCGCCGCGCTGCAGATCGGCGCCTCGCCCGAAGGCAAGGACGCCACCCTGGAACGGATCCTGGCCTTCGAGGCCGAGATCAGCGCCTCGGGCGCCGCGCTGGTGGTCATGCCCGAGGCCCTGCTGGGCGGCTACCCCAAGGGCGAGATCTTCGGCACCCGCCTGGGCTACCGCCTGCCCGAAGGCCGCGACGCCTACGCCCGCTATTACCAGAACGCCATCGACGTGCCCGGCCCCGAGACCGACGCGCTGGCCGCGCTGTCGCAACGCACCGGCGCCAGCCTGGTGATCGGCGTGATCGAACGGGCCGGCAGCACGTTGTACTGCACCGCGCTGTACTTCGATCCCGCCACCGGCCTGGCCGCGAAACACCGCAAGCTGATGCCCACCGGCACCGAACGGCTGATCTGGGGCCAGGGCGACGGCTCCACCCTGCCCGTGCTGGAGACGGCCGCGGGCCGCATCGGCGGCACCATCTGCTGGGAAAACCACATGCCGCTGCTGCGCACCGCCATGTACGCCAAGGGCGTGCAGATCTGGTGCGCGCCCACCGTCGACGAACGCGACATCTGGCAATGCTCGATGCGCCACATCGCCCACGAAGGCCGCTGCTTCGTCATCAGCGCCTGCCAGGTGCAGCCCTCGCCCGCCGAGCTGGGCCTGGACGTGCCCGGCTGGGATCCGCAACGCCCGCTCATCAACGGCGGCTCGCTCATCGTCGGCCCGCTGGGCGACGTCCTGGCAGGCCCGCTGCACGGCCAGACCGGCCTGCTCACGGCGAGCATCGATGTCGACGAGCTGGTGCGCGCGCGCTACGACTTCGACGTGGTCGGCCACTACGCGCGGCCCGACGTCTTCACCCTGGAGGTGGACGAACGCGCCCGCCAGACGGTGCGTTTCATCGGCTGAGTTTTCCACCGGGGCGGCCTTGCATGACGGGCCGCCCGCCCGCGAGTGGTATAGTCACGCCCGCCGGATACCGCAGCGCGCTCGCGCGGCACACCAGGTATCCCATTGCGGTTTCCTGTCGGAACCCCAATGCCCGAGTGGTGAAATTGGTAGACACAAGGGACTTGAATCCATTTGAGCCCCCCGGAGGAAACTCCAGAGGTGTAGCCCGTCAAACTCGGCGAATGCCCTGGACTTGTTCCGAGCCAACGCCGAGCCAAGCCCGGATCGAAAGAACCGGGAAGGTGTAGAGAGCAGACGGCGGGCACCTAAGGCCGCAAGGCTATGGTGAAGGCGTGCTCCAGACCACGAACGGCGCTCCGCGCGCCGGCGGCGAAAGCCGAAGTGGTACGAAAATCCCTCGGCCGCAAGGCCGTACCGGTTCGATTCCGGTCTCGGGCACCATTGCCGTCCCCCCTGATCCGGAGACCTGCGTGAGAGCTGCCGCACTGTTCACCCTGATGTTGCTGTCCGCGGCCTGCTGGCCGGGCGGCGCGTCCGCGAAAGACACGCCGGCCGCCAAGCCCGCCTTCTGGCAACGCGGCGCGGGCCAGCCCTACGAGGTGGCCGACAGCACGGTGTGGGACGTGCCCGATCCCGTTTCCGGGCGCGCCTACCAGGTGTTCGTCGCGCTGCCGCCCTCCTACGCCGATCAACCGCAGCGCCGCTATCCGGTGCTGTACGTCACCGATGCCGACTATGCCTTCCCGATCGTGCGGCAGATCGCGCGCCGCCTGAATGGCGAAGGGCCCGCGGTGGAGGAACTCATCCTGGTCGGTCTTTCCTATGCGAAGGGCGACGGCGGCATGCACAGCCGGCGGCGCGACTACACGCCCACGCCGGCCGGCACCAAGGACGCCCCGGCCGCCGACATTCACGGCGAATCCTCGGCCTATATCGCCTATCTGCGCGATGGCGTCGTGCCGTTCATCGCCAGCCGCTACCGCACCGACGAGCAACGGCGCCTGTTCCTCGGGCATTCCTACGGCGGCCTGCTCGGCGCCGAGATCCTGCTGAGCGATCCGCGCCTGTTCACGGGCTACATCCTGGGCAGCCCGTCCCTGTGGTACGACAAGCGCTACATGCTCGGCCGGGAGGTCGCCTATGCCACCGGCCACAAGGATCTGCCGGCGCGGGTCTACATGTATATCGGCGAATACGAGGAAGTCCGCAAGGGCGATCCCCGCTATGCCAGGACCTACAACATGGTGTCGGACACGAAGGCATTGGAAGCGGCGCTGAAGTCCCGCCGCTATCCGTCGCTCAAGCTGCGCGTCGACATCCTGAACAACGAAAACCACCTGACCGTCGCGCCTCGCGGCTTCACGCAGGGCCTGCTACACCTGCTGCCCGATTCTCGGCGCTGACCCCCGATCTTGACCACCCTGCCCGCTACCCCGCCCTTCATCGTCCTGGACGCCTGCGTCCTTATGTCCGGCATCCTGCGCCGGCTGTTGCTGCGCCTGGCCGAGGCCGGCGTGTTCCAGCCCGTCTGGACCGAGCGCATCGGCGAGGAATGGCGCCGCAACGCCTGCCGCATCTGGGACATCCCGCCCGAGGTGATGGCCGAGTTCTGGGCCGAGATGAACGCCCGCTTCCCGCAGGCCATCGAGCATGACACCCAGGTCTACGAAGCAGCCCTGCGCTACAGCGATCCCAAGGACTTCCACGTCATCGCCGCCGGCCTGGCGCGCCGCGCCCGCTGCGGCCTGGCGCAAACGCCCGTGGTGCAGGTGCTGACCTGGAACCTGAAGGATTTCAACCGCTCGGAGCTGCGCCGCCAGGGCCTGGACGTGTACAACCCGGACCGCATGCTGGCGCAATGGTGGCAGGACGGCGCCGACCGCATGCGCGACGCCATCGCGCAGATCCCGGCGGACTACGTGGCGCTGGGGCGCGAGCCCGAGCCGCTGGCCGCGACCCTGCATCGCGAGCGGCTGTACCGGCTCAAGAACCAGGTGGGACGGGATCCCAGGCTGGCCGGTCTCACAACGCATTCCAACGCGTGATCACCGTGTACAACGACGCGATACGCTCCAGCAAATCGCCGTCCTGCCGGAAGCAAGCGTCGAAATCATAGGCCGCGTTGACGAAGCGCCGTGCGATCTCGACTTTTGCAATGGTGTTGCACTGCTTGAGGCGACCATTTTCCTGCGTCACGAAATAGTTATCCCGGAAAGCCGCCGGCAGGTAGTTCTCGATCGTGTATTCCTGGGTCACCCAGCATCCACAGGAAGGCGACTCCAACTGCTCGATGGCCGTGCGAACCCGCTCCTTTGCATGGTCAGCCTTGACGGATTGGGGCACCCCGGCGGCATCCAGCCTGTAATCCAGGTCGCTATCCATCAACACAAAGGCATTGCGGTTCAGTTGCAGCAATGCGCGCAGGATATCGTCGCATTTGCCCGTTAAATGGCTCAACACCGAGCCTCCGTACCAGAAAATGGAATACGAAAGACCGCGCTCAAACAACGGCTTTCCTTCCTTGACGCAGTACAACCACAACCAATATTCAAGATAAATTGCATCGGACGGCCCCTCGACCCAAACAACGCCGTTGGCTTGCAGGAAATCACTCTGGCGCACCCCCAGGTCTTCCATCAACCGGAGCGCGTGGCCGTCGGCCAGGGTCTCTCGCAGGCAATGCGTGTCGGCCTGAAATATCTTGGGCGTAATTTCCTGCCATGACCGGGAATCGATTAACGCGGCGGAATGCGTCGAGATAAACAGCTGCAGGCTCCGTTCGCGCGCAATCAAACTCAAGCGCCGTGCCAGCAAGTGCTGAAGACGAGGATGCAAGTGCGTCTCCGGCTCTTCGATCAAGCAGATGCTGCCCTCCGGACGGCGCTTGATCCAGCCCAGCAATGACGCGAGCGCGCGCCAGCCGGATGGCAACTGCGCAAGATTGACGTGATTGGTCTGCGACAGGTCGTCCGACAGCCACATGCTCACCCGCGCACCGCTCATCGGCTCGACCGGCCTTGCCCGTTGTCTGGGCCACAACTCCGCCAGAAACGAGGGCTGGCTCAACGCGTGCGCTTCGTCCATGCTGGATGCCAGACCATTCAGGTAGGGACCGATTTCACTTAGCTCGGCGGCGATCGACTCGATATCCAGCGTCTGCAAGTCTGCATCGTAGAACTCGATGTCCTTGTCCAAAAGCTGCATCAACTCCGCAATGGGATTCAGCGATTCGACGTCCGGATCGAACTTCTTCAGATCGACTTGCCTCTCTGTCAATTCACCCTCTGGCGACACCATCGCGAGCGCCAGAGATTGCCAATCCAGCGCATCATCGACCTCGCGCGATATACGTTGGGAAAAACGGCCGATCACGCGCCAACCATTGCGCAACGCCACATCGAAACCCGCCTGCGTATCGCTCTTTGTGTTCTCACGCCGCATCGTCGCCAATCTGGTCGGATCGGCCAGGCAAGCAATCAGATCCAGCACCGTGGACTTGCCTGCACCGTTGACACCGATGAACAGATTGATTTGGGCGGCCTCAAATTTCTCCAGGCTCCCCAGCCAGTGCAGAAAGTCCTTCTGCGTCCTGATCGGACCACCGGAAATCGTGTTGAGACGGCGCAATGACGAGAATCCGAAATAGGCGACATGCCGGTCAGCCTTGCCCGATCCAACATCAATGAAGGGATTGAGGGAAAACGCAGGCACAGGTGGGGCGTGCGTGCCAAGCACGCGGTACTCGAAATAGGGTTGCCTGCCTTGCCGAATCCGCTCGGGCGGCGTCGGCCGTTGCAGCACGATCATGTCCGTACCCATCAACGGGAGCGCATGCAGCAACGCCTGCACTTCGTCGATAAGGTCATTGCCCAAGGCTAGCCACCCTCCCGCCTCGCCTGGTGACTTTTCCCTGGAGCCCGGCACTCTGGGCAGCAACGGCATGAAGACGACTTCCTTCAGTGTCCGGATGCCATGGCTTGCCTGCCGCGTCGAGGCTCCCTCTTTCGCGTAGGGCAGGAACAGCGCACCTGGCATACAGTGCCATTCCCGCACTCGATCTTGCCAGACCAATGACAAGACACAAACGCCATCCCGGCCCGCGACCAGATCAGGCACCACCGCCAAGGGGAAATGGCGCTGATAGGCGTCAATGTCCAGGCCCAGCGCCATGCGCCGCGAGCTGGAATTGCCACCAGGCGACAAGGAGGGAACCGGAAACTCGATGCAAACCACCGGCGCCGGCATCCTGGCCAAGGCTGGCAAGCTCAGGTTTCCGATATTGGCCGAGTCAATGGTCAGTTTGGCGTTGAGAAAAAGGTATTTCTCGCTTGTACGCAAGGCGTTCGCCACGCCGTCCCGGAAAGCTAGCGCTTCGTCTTGAAATGACGGGCCGGTCGCCACGTGAGCATGCGAAAACTCGTCCAGGAATTGAGCCGCATAGTCCAGCGTGCCTTCAGGTGACAAAAAAATAGCCTGCATGAGTGTGACAACCGCTCCCGGGTTCGGAAAAGAGGAAGTGGTTCACCGGGATGTCACTTCCAGTGATGGCGGACACGCGCCCGCCCCTGACTCAATGATCGTGGTTGCTAGCCGCGAAACCGGCCGCGTTGAGGATGTCGATGACTTCCTGGATGTGCTCCGGCCCGCGCGTCTGCAGCACGAAGTCGACCTCCACGTTGCGCACCGGCAGTGAGGTGAACGCGCGCTGGTGATGCACTTCGGTGATGTTGGCCTGGGCATCGGCGATCAGCTTGGTGGCGTGGGCCAACGCGCCCGGCAGGTCGCGCAGGTCGACGCGGATGCGCGCCAGGCGGCCGGCGCGCACCATGCCGCGCTCGATCAGCTCGCCCAGCATCAGCGGATCGATGTTGCCGCCCGTCAGCACCAGGCCGATGCGCTTGCCCTTGAACCGCTCGCTGCCCGCTTCCTGCGCGCGCAGCAGCGCCGCCAGGCCGGCCGCGCCGGCGCCTTCGACCACGGTCTTTTCGATTTCCAGCAGCACCACGATGGCGTGCTCGATGTCGGCCTCGCTGACCAGTTCGATGTCGTCGACCAGCCGGCTGACGATGGGCTGCGTCAGCCCGCCCGGCGATTTCACCGCGATGCCTTCGGCGATGGTGTACTGGCCCTGCGGCATCGACACGCCCTTGACCGCGGCGTACATGGCGGGGAAACGTTCGGTCTGCACCCCGATGATCTCGATGCCGGGCTTGAGCGCCTTGGCTGCGGTGGAGATGCCCGAGATCAGGCCGCCGCCGCCGATGGCGATCACCAGCATGTCCAGCTGCGGCTGGTCTTCCAGCATTTCCAGCGCCACCGTGCCCTGCCCCGCGATCACGGCTTCGTCGTCATAGGGATGGATCATGATGAGCCCGCGCTGCTTGGCCAGCTCGTAGCCATGCGCCTTGGCGTCATCGAAGGTATCGCCGGCCAGCACCACCTCGGCGCCGAAGCGGCGCGTGTTGGCGACCTTCACGGTCGGCGTGAAGCGCGGCATCACGATCACGGCGGGCACGCCCATGCGCTGCGCGTGGTAGGCCACGCCCTGCGCGTGGTTGCCGGCCGACACGGCGATCACGCCGGCGCGGCGCTCTTCGTCAGACAGCGTCAGCATGCGGTTGAGCGCGCCGCGCTCCTTGAAGCTGGCGGTGAACTGCAGGTTCTCGAATTTCAGCCAGATCTCGGCGCCGAAGATGTCGGACAGCGTGCGCGACAGCGTGAACGGGGTCTTGAGCACCTGGCCGCGCAGATTTTCGCGGGCGGTCTGGATGGAAGCGATATCGATCACGATGGAAATCCCGTTAGCGCACCGGCAGGAAATTGAAGAGTAAAAGGCCTTGCGCGTAGTTGATGCCGATACGGCGCGAATTCTCGCCAAGCAGGTTGGCGATCAGGTCGAGCCGGCCGATGATGGCGCCGAACTCGCGCTCGAAACTGAGGTTGGTGGCCTGCTGCGACATTTCATTGGCCAGCAGCAACGGCTCGCCACGGTTGTTGCGGCGCGACGCCAGCAGCCAGGCCGCCGCCTCGACGTTCCGTGCGGCATTGTAGACCCGCTGCCCGTCCAGCGCGTCGGTGGCGTACAGGCGGGTCTTGCCGTTGTGGGCGGCGATGATGGTGTCGGCCAGGCCGTAGATGAAGGCGCCGACCCGGTCGCCGGTGTAGTTGGGGTCGAGCGAGACCGCCAGGATCTGGATGTCGTGCAGGCCGCTCAGGTCGGCCGGCGGGATGCGCACCTCGATCGCGTGGCGGGCGCGCGCCACCGCGGTCGCGTGGTCGGGCGCGCCGGTCTTGCGCCATTCGCGCGGATTGCGGCGGTAGAGCTTGTCCAGCAGGCTGTAGAGGCTGGCCAGGTTGTCGCGCACTTCAAGCGTGACGGTGCGGTTGAAATCGGTCTGGACCAGCTGGTCGGCCGACATGCTCTCGCCCTTGGGCGATCCCTGGCCCGGCCCCGGCGGCGACATGCAGCCCGCCAGCAGCGGCCCGAGCAGCAGCATCGCGGCCGCGGGTGCTCGCCATCGCCTCATGCTCGATCCATCCCTATCCCCCTGTCTGGCGCCTGGCCGGCTTGCGCCGCCGACGCTCGTGTCACGCGCAAGACTTTACCGTAAGGGACGCGAAGATGGGAGATGCGGGGGATTCGAAGACGAAAGAAGATGAATCAGCCCGGGACCGCGCCAAAGAAAAACGGCGCCTCGCGGCGCCGTTTTTCAGCAGGGAAAGGCAGGCCTTATTCGGCTTGCGGTTCCGCTTGCGGGGTGGCTTCGGCAGCGGCTTGCTGCTGCTCGATGCCGCCGATCGCCTTGATGGACAGGCGCAGGCGGCCCTTGTCGTCGGCCTCGATGACCTTGACGCGGACTTGCTGGCCGACCTTCAGCACATCGTTGATGTTGGCGATGCGGTAGTTGGCGATTTCCGAGATGTGCAGCAGGCCGTCGCGGCCCGGCAGCACTTGCACGATGGCGCCGAAGTCCAGCAGGCGCAGGACCGAGCCGTCATAGATCTGGCCCACTTCGACGTCGGCGGTCAGCTCGACGATGCGGCGCTGGGCTTCCTTGGCCTGCGCTTCGTCGACGCTGGCGATCACGATCGTGCCGTCGTCGGAGATGTCGATCTGGGTGCCGGTCTCTTCGGTCAGCGCGCGGATGGTGGCGCCGCCCTTGCCGATCACGTCGCGGATCTTCTCGGGGTTGATCTTGATGGTCAGCATGCGCGGGGCGAAAGCCGACAGCTCGCCGCGCGAACCGTCCAGCGCTTCCTTCATCTTGCCCAGGATGTGCAGGCGGCCTTCGCGGGCTTGCGCCAGCGCCACTTGCATGATTTCCTTGGTGATGCCCTGGATCTTGATGTCCATCTGCAGCGCGGTGACGCCGTTTTCGGTGCCCGCAACCTTGAAGTCCATGTCGCCCAGGTGATCTTCGTCACCCAGGATGTCCGTCAGCACGGCGAACTTGCCACCGTCCAGGATCAGGCCCATGGCCACGCCGGCCACGTGATCCTTGACCGGCACGCCGGCGTCCATCATGGCCAGCGAGCCGCCGCAGACCGAAGCCATCGACGACGAGCCGTTGGACTCGGTGATTTCCGACACGATGCGGATGGTGTACTGGAAGTCTTCCGGGGCCGGCAGCAGCGGAATCAGCGAGCGCTTGGCCAGGCGGCCGTGGCCGATTTCGCGGCGCTTGGGCACGCCGATGCGACCGGTTTCGCCGGTGGCGAACGGAGGCATGTTGTAGTGCATCATGAAGCGGTCACGGTACTCGCCCATCAGCGCGTCGATGATCTGCTCGTCCTGCTTGGTGCCCAGCGTGGCCACGACCAGCGCCTGGGTTTCACCACGGGTGAACAGGGCGCTGCCGTGCGCGCGGGGCAGCACGCCCAGACGCACGCTGATCGGACGCACGGTGCGGGTGTCGCGACCGTCGATACGCGGTTCGCCGTTCAGGATCTGGCCGCGGACGATGGCCGATTCCAGCGAGAACATGATGTTGTCGACGGTGACGGCGTCCGGCGCCGGCTCGCCCTTTTCGGCGGCGGCGGCGTTCAGCTTGGCCGACACGTCAGCCGACACTTCGCGCAGCTTGGTGGTGCGGGCCTGCTTTTCACGGATCTGGTAGGCGGCGTTCAGGCCTTCCTGGGCGGCCGCGGTCACGGCGGCGATCAGGGCCTCGTCCTTGGCGGGCGCTTGCCAGTCCCAATCGGGCTTGCCGGCGTCCTTGACCAGTTCGTGGATGGCGTTGATGACGGCCTGCATCTGCTCGTGGCCGTAGACCACGCCGCCCAGCATGATTTCCTCGGACAGCTGGTCGGCTTCCGATTCCACCATCAGCACGGCGTTTTCGGTACCGGCGACCACCAGGTCCAGCTTCGACGACTTCAGCTGCGACGCGGTCGGGTTGATGGCGTACTGGCCATCGATGTAACCCACGCGGGCGGCGCCGATCGGGCCGTTGAAGGGGATGCCGGAGATGGCCAGGGCGGCCGACGCGCCGATCATGGCGGCGATGTCCGGATCGATTTCGGGGTTGACCGACAGCGTGTGGATGACCACCTGGACTTCGTTGTAGAAGTCTTCGGGGAACAGCGGACGCAGGGGACGGTCGATCAGGCGCGAGGTCAGCGTTTCCTTCTCGGACGGCTTGCCTTCACGCTTGAAGAAGCCACCGGGGATGCGGCCCGCGGCGTAGGTCTTCTCGATGTAGTCGACGGTCAGGGGGAAGAACGTCTGGCCGGGCTTGGCCTTCTTGGAGGCCACGACAGTGGCCAGGACGACGGTGTCCTCGATCGACACCACAACGGCGCCGGAGGCCTGGCGAGCGATTTCGCCAGTTTCCAGGACGACCGTGTGCTGGCCGTACTGGAACGATTTTGTCACTTTATTGAACATGACGATTATTCCTTACAAATGAAAAACCGTGGCCGTCGCGACATGCGTCGCACCGACCACGGTTGCGTCATGGGGAGCCAGCCCCGTCGATCACTTGCGCAGACCGAGTTTTTCGATCAGTGCGCGGTACGAATCGGGATTGCGGCCCTTGAGATAGTCGAGCAGCTTGCGGCGACGGCTGACCATACGCAGCAGACCGCGGCGCGAGTGATGGTCCTTCATGTGTTCTTTGAAGTGACCGGTCAGCTCGTTGATACGGGCGGTGAGCAGAGCCACCTGAACTTCGGGGGAGCCGGTATCGCCTTGAGCGCGTTGGAACTGCGCAACGATATCGGATTTCTTGATGTCAGCTACGGACATTGATGACCTCTTCGGACATGCGACAGGGCCGAGGCGCCCTGACGTGGTTTGGAAAAAAATCGCTGCCGGCGGTAAGCGTTGTTGCGTTCTCACTGCTGCTTCGAGACTGCCCTGGCAATGCCGGAAAACAAGGCTGAAAGCCCCATTTCATTCCGATCCAGTCCAGCCCCGTTGCCGGCGCAAAGCATCGTGCAAAATCAATACACTTGATAAAGCCTGCTGATTATAGCCGATTCGCTAGAATTACCCCAGTGACACCACCGACCCGCCGCCGGATGTCGCGCCACCGCCTCGGCGGCAGGCCACAGGAGCAACAACATGTCAAATTATTACAAACTTGCCCGCACCACCCTGGCCGCCGCGGCCCTCGCCAGCCTGGCCGCCTGCGCCAACCTGGCCCAGGTTGCGCCCGGCACGCCCCTGGCCGACGTCCAGGCCCAGTTCGGCCGCCCCAACTTCGAATGCCCGCAAGCCAACGGCGGCCGCCGCGTGATCTGGACGCAACAACCCATGGGCCAATACGCCTGGGGCGCCAATGTCGGCGCCGACGGCCGGGTCGACCGCGTCCTGCCGCTGCTGACCGATGCCCACTTCAAGGTGCTGGAGCAAGGCCAATGGAGCCCCGAGCGCGTGCGCTGCGAGTTCGGCCCCCCC